>JBKJSF010000085.1:0-22218 GCA_046595895.1 Caulobacter sp.
CGTCTTGCCCGAGCTCTCAGGCCCGAACACCTCGATCACCCGGCCGCGCGGCAGGCCGCCGATGCCCAGGGCCATGTCGAGGCCGAGCGAGCCGGTCGAGACCGAGGGGATCGCCTGGACCACCCCGCCCTTGCCCAGCTTCATCACCGAGCCCTTGCCGAAGGCGCGATCGATCTGGCTCAGCGCCGCTTCAAGAGCGCGCTGCTTGTCACCGTCGTCTTTACCCACGAGCTTCAATGCCGCCTGATTAGCCATCTACTGTCCACCTTGTCCCACGATTCTCGCCGGCCCGCCCGGCGCGTTGGGGACATATGTGCATGGTTTGTTCTCGTTCGCAATATGTTCTCACTCGACTGCAAACAAAAATGCGAACGAGCCGGTCAGGCCGTGAGGAACATGTCCTCGAAGTTCCGCCGATAGAAGCGGTCCCTGCCCTCTTCCGAAAGGCCGTCGAACGTCGCCTCGAAGCGG
Source organism: Caulobacter sp. (assembly GCA_046595895.1). GTDB lineage: Bacteria > Pseudomonadota > Alphaproteobacteria > Caulobacterales > Caulobacteraceae > Caulobacter. The sequence continues at coordinate 472 of JBKJSF010000085.1, forward strand.
CCGATCGGGTCCTTGGTGCCCTCCGGATGCGGGTAGTCGCTGGAGAACAGGAACAGCTCCTCGCCGCCCTCACGGATGATCAGCCCGGCGTCCTCGGTGGCGAAGGGCGTGAAACGCACGGCCCGGCGGATGAATTCGGACGGCGGGCGGCTCAAGGCGCCCACCACCGGATCGGTTTTCTTCCAGCTCTTCCAGGTCTGGTCGAGGCGGCGCAGGAAGTCGGGGACCCAGCCCGCGCCAAGTTCGATGACCCCGCCGCGCAGGTCCGGGAAGCGGTCGAAGACGCCGTCCAGGGCCAAGGCCGAGAGGAACATCTGCGGCGCGAAGCTGAGCACGAAGAAGTCCTTGGCCCGCAGGTTCTCGCCGCCGCCCAGCCAGTCGGTGGGCCGGGGATGGCCGTTGTTCTGATAGGCCGGGTCCAGCACGGGCGGCGAGCCACCGACGTGCAGCATGAAGGGTACGCCCGCCTCGCTCAGCCGCCGCCAGACGGGATCGAGGTCCGGATGGCCTGGCGAGCGGCCGCCGGCCGGGGCGGCGGGCAGCCAGATGGCGCCGATGCCGGCCTTGATGGCCAGATCGACTTCGATCAGGGCCTGGGCGGGATCGTCGAGGGGAACCATGCCGACCGGGATCAGCCGTTTGTCGGTGGAGCAGAAGTCGGCCATGCCGCGGTTCAGGGCCCGCGAGCCGCCGTACTTCACCTCCATGTCGTCGCTGCGCAGGAACTGGGAGCCGGCGAAGGTGGTGAACACCAGTTGGCGCGCGAAACCCAGGTCATCCAGCGCCCGCCGCCGCTCGTCCGGGTTCATCGCCCCGAGGGCGCCCCAGCCCTTGGGTCCGGAGACCACATTGTCCGCGATGGCCGCCGTCGCCGCCTCGTCGGACTGGCGAGCCTTGGCCCGGCGGATTGCTTCGGCCGCCCCTGCCCCGCCGGCTTCTAGCCGCAGCGGGATCAACCGGTCGCGCACGGCGGCGTCGGCATAGGCGCTCAGCCAGTCCTCGCTTTCCATGATGTGGCTGTCGGCGTCATTCATGACGCGCCCCTGAGCATAGGCCATCGAAAGCTCCTCCTGATCGGCCCCTGACGTACCGGTTATTCGAAGAATAACCGTAGAGGCCCGACTTGTGGAGTCTTCAAAAAGTCGATGTGTTCGAGGCGGCCCAGGACCGTTGTGCGCAGCCATACCCCGCATCGGCGTAATTGGCTGACCCGGGCTGGCGACAACGCCGCCTTAAGCTCCAACCGCTAGCAAGACTGTCGACGTCCGGAGTTCCGCCTTGTCCACCTCTCCTCTGACCCTGCTCGGCTTCGCCTTCGCGTCCGGCGACCTGCTGCTCGAACTAGACGCCGCCGGGACCGTGCTCGAAGCGGTCGGCGCCGCCCAGACCCTGCTCGGGGTCGCCGAGAGCGCGGTGGTCGGCCAGCCGCTGGCGGTCATCTTCGATGCAGCTGACGGCCCACTGCTGGCCGCGATCCTCGACTGTCTGGACGAGGGCCAGCGGCGCGGTCCCGCCACTCTGCGGCTGGCCCGGCCCGGCCTGCACGGCGCCGCCATCATCCTGCGCAAGTTGCCCGGCAACGGCGGCCGCATCTCCTGCGTCCTGGTCGCCGCCCCGCTGCCCAACAACCGGGCCGGAGAGGACGGCCTGCATGACCGGACAAGCTTCGAGGGCCTCGCCCGCGGCCTGACCGAAGCGGCCCACCTGGCCGGCCGCGAGCTTGAGCTGGCCATGGTCGAGCTGGCTGGCCTGGACGACGCCCGCCGCAACCTCGCGCCCGCACAGGTCAAGACGCTGGAGGCCCGGGTCGTCGGCGCCCTGCGCGCCGAGGCCGGACAGCACGGCGCCGCCGCCCGCATGGAGGGCGAGCGTTTCGCCCTTTTGCGCGAGGCCGGCGATACGCCCGAAGTGTTGGCCCGCCGCCTCAGCCGCGCCGTCGCCGTGGCCTGCGGCGCGTCCGCGATCAGCGGCCGGGTGCAGTCGGTGCCGCTGGAGATCGCCTCCCCCGGCCGGCTGGCCCGCGCCATGCGCTACGCCCTCGACGACTTCCTGGCCGAGGGACTGAAGGATACCGCGCCGCAATCCATGGCCGAGGCCATGAACCGCTCGGTGCGCCGCACCCTGGCCCGGGCCGGCGAGCTGGGCGCGGCGGTTAGCCAGCGGCGCTTCACCCTCGCCTACCAGCCGGTGGTCAACCTGCACGATGGCAGCCTGCATCACCACGAGGCCCTCGTCCGCTTCGAGGACAACGCCAGCCCCTTCGCCATGGTCCGCATGGCCGAGGAGTTCGACTTGATCGAGGAGCTCGACCGCGCCGTCCTCGAACAGGCCGTCCGCCGCTTACGCGCCGACCGTTCGGGGGATCTGAAGCTGGCGGTCAATATTTCCGGCCGCAGCATCGGCTCCGGCTCATTCGTCGAGGGCCTGCAGCGGTTGATCGCAAAGTCTGCGGACCTCGCCCAGCGGCTGATCCTGGAGATCACCGAGAGCGCCGCCATCGACGACCTGAGCTTGGCCAACCGCCACATCCAGGCGCTGCGCTCGGCCGGCACCGTGGTCTGCCTCGACGATTTCGGGGCCGGCGCGGCGTCCCTGGCCTATCTGCAGACCCTGACCGTCGATGTGGTCAAGATCGACGGCCGTTATGTCCGCGACCTGGCCGGCGGCGGCCGCGACGCCGCCCTGGTTCGCCACCTGGTCCAGCTGTGCCGCGACCTGAATGTCCTCACCGTCGCCGAGATGGTCGAGACCCGCGAGGTCGAACTGGCCGTCCGCGAGGCCGGGGTCAATTTCGCCCAGGGCTGGTACTATGGCCGGCCGGCCGACATCCCCGAGCAGCCCGTCCGCCCCCCGACGCCGGCCAACGGCCGCCGGACGGGCACGTCCGATGACTGGCGGTAGCGACCTTTCCTGCTCTTCCCGGATCGTGATCGGCCCCTCGAAGGATCCAGCCCGCCATGCCGGCCGCTCGGCCATACGGATGAGCCGCCCGGGCGATGGCCACATCCGATCCCGCGCATAACGTCGTTCTCGAGGGTCATTCAGGAAGGGCTTCGAGGACCATGCAAGGCAAGACAACCATCATCGCGGCCGCCTCGTGCGCGGCCCTGTTCGGCGGCGTATCGACGGCGGCGATCGCCCAGATCGGCCAGCCATTGATCCAGCAATCGCCGGTGGCCAGCGCCAACCCGATCATCTTCCCCAAGCTGGAGATGGTGAATGGGGTTAACCGGGTGGGTGCTTGCGAATCGGCGCGATTCGGCAGTTACGACCTCTACCGAAAGGGCATCGACACCACGCTTGAAATTGTCAGCGGAGACACCGGCCTAGTGCTGGCCGGTCCTGACATGGACAAGGCCACCAGTGTCCGCTTCAGACGCGACAATGGTGCGATCGTGCCAGGAACCATCGAGCGTCGCATCGCGCGGGGTGCCGTCTGCGGTCCCGATGTCGCAAACATGTCGGCGCTCGTCGTCCGCTTCAACATCGCCGACAGCGCCGCAGTGATGCGCGGCACGATCGAAGTGTTCGGCAAGAAGGAGCGGCGGATTCAGGTCGATCCGAAAAAGATCCCCCAGCAGATGTGTGATTTTGGCGAAATCGGCATTCTCCCCTGCCCGCAGGTCCAACCGACGGTGGTTTCCGCACTTGATCTGAAAGTCATTCCCCGGCCGGTGACCACGACGATCAATCCCAATACGACCCAGACAACCAACGGCGACCGTCACGTGCGGGTGGTCATCCTTGACGGCCAGTTCAATCTGGCCAAGCCGGTTCTGGGCGATGGGTTCCGGGCGGTGGAATCACCCGGTGGTCCCACTCAGATTCGCGTCCTGATCGACATTTTTCTGCGGCCGAACACGACCAAGCGTGTTGAGCCTCGGGTCGGCGTGGAACTGCGCCGGGGCGGGCAGGTTCGCCTCGTAGACATTTGGGATACGGCCAATGCCGGGGGCGACGCGGCCAGTCGCCGGTTCAACAAGCTTGGCTACGACGTTCGCCACAGCGGGGAGACGCCGCCCCCGCCGCCGCCACCGCCTACGCCTACCCCGTCGCCGGCCGCCAACCTCGACCCCTTCGATCCAGGCAACACCCTCTACAAGACCGCCGGCGGCACCAGCATGGACTCGGCTGGCAACATCTACTCGGTCCTGACCAGCCAGGACCACTGCCAGGGCATCCCCTTGCCGGGCGGAACCAGCAGCAACATCCTCGCCAATCGTCGTGAGATCACCGTCCCCGACATCCGCTTCGGCGTCAAAAATCGCGGCGGCGTGGCGGTTCCGGCCGGGGCGGTGGTTCAGCTGAAGTTCAACGGCGCGGTGGTCGCCACCCACACCTTCAACCAGCCGATCGCGGCCGGGGCCACGGTGATCGTCCCGACCGCCTACCGGCGGCCCGACAGCACCAACACCGTGGCGGTGCTGACCGGAGGCGGTGTCTGCTACCACGCCGGGCTGTCCAACGAGGGCTGGACCGACAATGACGGCTACACGATCGTGCTGCCGGTCGGCAACGAAGTCGAACTCATCGACTGACCCCGGCCGGCAAGACTGGCGCGACGCCCCGGAGCCTCTCCGCTCCGGGGCGTCGTCGTTTTCCGGCTGCACCGCTTGACTCACCCAGTTGTCCGGGTTTCCGTTGAACAAAGCTTGGTCCCCCAATGAGCATTCTGGTCTGCGACGATCATCCTCTGGTCCGCTCGGCCCTGGCCATGGCGGCCGAGGCCGCCTGCGGCATGCCGCCCCTGCTGGCGCGTGACTTCACCGAGGCCTGGACGACGGCCGCCGCCACCCCGGACCTGGCCCTCTGCGTCGTCGATCTGCACATGCCGGGGGCCGGTCCGATTGAGGGCCTGGCGGGCCTGAAGGCCCGGGCCCCGAACGCGCGGATCCTGGTCGTCACCGGCTCGGAGCTGGACGAGGACCTGCTGGCCGCCCTCGACCTCGGGGTCGATGGCTTCCTGCCCAAGACCGCCGAGTCCGGCGTCATCGACGCGGCGCTGAAGCTGGTTCTGGCCGGCGGCCGTTACCTGCCGCCTCGGGTGGCCGCCCTGGCGACGGGGCGCACGCCGGCCGTTGCTGTCGAACCCCCGACCCTACCCGAGCCGCGCGGTCCGATCGAGACCACCTACGGTCGCCTGGGCGTCCGCCAGCGCGACATCCTCGAACAAATGGCCGACGGGAGGTCCAACAAGGAAATCGCCCGGACGCTGGGCCTTTCTCCGGCGACGGTGAAGACCCACGTGGCGCAGGTCATCGCGGTGCTGGGTGCGACCAACCGGACGGAGGCGGCGGCGCGTGCGCGGGCGCAGGGATTGATCTAGCCACCCCTAACTACCGTTCGTCCCGGCCAATGCCGGGATGAACGGTAGACGGGGTGATTGCGTGGTCCTTCACGGAACCAGCAAATCCCCCAGCATCTCACCGGCGTCGTCCTTGGCGTCGGGCCAGCTGAGCGGGGAATCCCCCGGGGCCATGCGCGAAAACAGCCGCGCCTTCTTCAACCTCGCCGCCACATCGACGCCATTGCTCGACGGATCAATGACCCGGGTCCACAGCTCAGCCAGCCGAGCCACCGCGGCCGGCCGGTTCCAGGCCCGGCCGGGCAGTGAGGTGGTCAGCGACGGGGTCACCAGGATCAGAACCGAGTCCCGCCGGGAAAGTTTCTGCCGCTCGTTAAACAGCGACCCCAGCAGCGGCGCCTTTCCCAGCACCGGCACCCGGGAAAAGGTCGAGTCATCGACGCTTTCGGACAGGCCCGACAGCACCAGCGTCTCGCCAAAACGAACCTCCGCGGTCGCCACCACACGCTGGCGGAAGGTCGTCAAAGCCTCGGCGAAGCTGCCGGCCGGATCGTTGCTGAGAAACGACCGGCTGGTCTCGATGCGGATGCGGGCCCCGTCGGCGGTGATCTCGATCGGCGTCACCTTCATCTCGATGCCGATGTCGATCTGCTCAAGCTGGGCGACGTTGACGCCGCCGACTGCAGTCTTGATCGTCCGACCGACGAAGAATTCCGAGACTTCGCCGCGATAGGCGGTCAGGTTCGGCCGGGCGACCACCTGGTAGTACTGGCCGCCGCGATTGAACAGGTTCAGGCTGTAGGTCAGCTGCGGAAGCCCGATCGCCTCGGTGATCACCCGCTGGAAGCTGTTCGGGCCCGCCTGGTGGGTGGAGGTGTCGGTCGAACTCACCCCGTACTGCAGCCGCAAGCCATCCAGCAGGTTCATGCCGATGGTGTCGCGATGGGTGTTCTGGGCCAGGACGATGGCGACATCGACCGAGATCTGGTTGGGAATTTCCGCCGGCCCGGCCGGTCCATAGCCGTCCTGCTGCGGATCCACCGCCGCCGTCCGCTCGAGGGCCGCCATCCGCCGCTGCACCTCGCCGGCCCCGGCCGGATCGAGCGTCTGCAGCGAGGCCAGCTGCACTCTAGCCTGGCTGCCCTCGCCGGCTGCGGCGTTGGCCATGGCGGCCAGCCGCAGGGCCGAGGCCCGCTCGGGACCGTCCGAAGTCAGGCTCGCCGCCTGGCTGGCGGCGGCGGCGGCCATGCCGACATCGCCGGACATCCAGCAGGCCCGGGCCAGAGCCAGCATCGCCCGGCCATCCTCGGGCCGGCTGATCACCGCCTGGGCGAACCAGTCGGCGGCCTCCGCATAGCGGCCCCGGTCGAAAGCCGCCCGGCCGGCCATGGCCGCGGCCCAGAACTGGCCGGGCTCGGCCTTCAGGGCCAGGCCGTAGCCGGCCAGAGCCAGTTCCAGCTTCTCGGGATCGTTGTCGCCGGCCTGTTGGTAGGCCAGGGCCAGCAAGGTCTGGCCGGAAGAGTCGCGCGGCCGCTGGGCGGCCAGCGGGCTGAGCGCGGCGATCGCCTCTTCCGACCGGCCCTCACGCAGCGCCTGCGCGCCCGATCTCGGGGTCGCCGCCGCCACGCCCTTGCGGGCCGTGGCCGCATCCGTCGGCATACTGGCGCAGGCCAAAGCTCCGGCCGCGATCCCGGCCATCAGCAGCGCCCGCGCCGCACCCCTCTTCATCCCCCGCTCAAGCATCGTCTTGTCCCTCGTGTTCAGCTGGATGCGGCCGGCGGCAGGCAGGCGTCGCGCTCGCCGATGGCGTCGATCTTCAGGGTGTCGCCCTTGCGGCGGCACTGGGTGGGCAGGTAGCCGGCCGCAACCTGCAGGCCGGCGGCGCTGAGGGCGGAGGCGCAGACGTCCCGCGCCGGCTGCACCCTCAGCCGGTCATGGCTGGGGCCCAGGCAGACCGGCGGCTCGGCCGGCGGTCGGAGCAGCTTCGGGGCCGGCTCGGCGGCCTTCAGCAGCAGCAGGGCGAGGAGCAGCGTCATGGTGATGAATCTGTCTCTCCTCCCCCCGTTCCGCGAGCGCCGAACGGGTGAGCCGAACGGCCGATCTTGCGTCGCGCCCCGTTCGGCGGGACGATCACGCCAGGTTGGAGGAGCCCAGGTTGGCCAGGTCGGCTCAGGACCGCGAAGATCACGCACGCCTGCGGGCGGCCGAGTCGCGCCTGGAGTTCGCCGTCGCCGGGTCGTTCACCCTGCTGCTGGCCGGCACCCTGGTCTACGTCCACTCCCTCTTCGCGCCGATCACCCCGCCCGACCGGCTGTGGCTCTGGACGGCCATGACCGGCGTCACCATCGCCCTGATGATGCTGCTGCCGTTGACAGTGCTGCTGCGCCGGCCCGGCGATGCGGAGATCAACCGCATCTGGTCACCGGCCGGCAAGGTCGTGGCGGTGATGTACAATCTGGTGGTCGCCGCCAGCGTCTGGATGCTGCTGCCCTACGCCAGCGAGCCGCTGCGACTGCTCATGGTCATCTTCTATGCCGCGGCGATCAGCGGCCAGGTCATCTCCACCGCCGAGAGCATCGAGAACATCGTCTTTGGCGTCGTCAGCGTGTTCGGCTCGGCCGCCCTGTTCTTTCTCAACACGCCGGGCCCTTACAGCGGCGGCCTCGCCATCTTCCTGGTGGTGTTCGGCGGACTGATGCTGGGGGTGGCCGTCACCCTCAAGTATGCCATCCGGGCGGCCATGCGCGCCAAGCTGCAGGCCGAGGCCGTGTCCGCCGATCTCGCCAGCGCCCTGGCCCTGGCCAACGACGCCCGCGACGCCAAGACCCGTTTCATCGCCGCGGCCAGCCACGACCTGCGCCAGCCGTTGCAGGCCGCCGTGCTGTTCTTCGAACAGCTGCGCCGTTCCGAGCGCGGGCCCCTGCGCGACAAGGCTGAGGCCGGGGTCGCCCTGGCCTTCGAAGAGGCCGACGCCCTGCTCGACCGCATGCTGGAGCATCTCCGGCTCGACGCCGGCGCGGTGGAAGCCCGCTGCGCGCCCTCCGCGGTCGCAGAAATCCTCGAACGGGTGGCTCAGGAGGCCGCCGCCTTCGCCGCCTCCGAAGGCATCGCCATCACCGTGGCGCCAAGCCGCCTGTGGGCCAACACCGACCCGGCCATGACCGGCAGGGTCCTTCGCAACTTCGTCCACAACGCCATTCGCCACGCCCGCTGCAAGCGCGTCCTGCTTGGGGCGAAGCGGCGCGGCGATACCGTTCGCCTCTATGTCATCGATGACGGCCAGGGGGTGGCCGAGGCCGACCGCGCCGGCCTGTTCGAGGCCTATGTCCAGGGCGCCAGCGCCGGCCGGACCAATCGCGGCGGCCTCGGCCTGGGACTGGCCTCGGCCCGCCGCATGGCCGGGCTGATGGGCGGCGAGGCGGGGCTGGATGCTCGCTGGCGGCGCGGGGCCGCCTTCTGGATCGATCTGCCCGCCGCTGCGCCGCTGGTCGCCGACGCGGCGCCGGCGGGAACCGGATCCCCCGCCCCGGTCACCGGCCGGGTGCTGATCGTCGATGACGACGAGGCCGCCCGCGAGGCCCTGGCCGGGCTGTTCACCGATCGCGGCTGGAGCGTTGCCGCCGCCGACGGCGTCGCCCAGGCCGAAGCATTGGCCCGCGACGCCCCGTTCGATCTGATCATCTCAGACTGGCGCCTTGGCGGCGGCGACACCGGGGCCGACGCGGTGGCCGCCGTGCGATCCGGCGCGCCGGGCTTGCCGGCCATGCTGATTACCGGCGACGGCTCCCCTGAAAGCCACCGCGCCATCCAGGCCACAGGCTTGCCGGTCCTCTACAAGCCCACTTCGCCCGACCGCATCCTCGGACTGGCGGCGGAGCTGCTCTGATGCGGCAGGCAGCCGGCCCGCTGGTTTTGAGCGCCCCGTCGTCTGCCCGGATCGGCGTTCTCCCATTAGCCTGACATCTCCCGGCCCCGCCGGTTGGTGAAATATTGCAGGCGCCCAACACCACACCCCGCTTTCCGCCGTCATCGCCCTTTCCGCTCTCGATGGAACCACCGGCTTTCGTCTCGACGGCGCGATTCTCAACAATTTCAGCGATAGCGGCGACTGGTTACTGTGCTCGATTCAGCCTGCAATCCCGCCCGAAGACGGCCCCGCGAACACGGGGTGACGCCGGTTTGGTGTCCGTGCCACCCTGCCGGGGGGACGAGGATACGGCGCTTGATCCAGACTTTGCGACAAGGAATGGCGTGGGCAAGGGCGCGGGTCCGGCAGGGCTGGGCCTCGCCAACGCTACGGCTCGTCGGGGTCCTGCTCGTGGTGTCGGCGGCGCTTGTCGAGACCGCGCCGCTCCGCGCGCTCGAGCCGTGGCAAATTCCCCCTGCCGCGACAGTCTGGATCACCCTCGAGCAGATCAGCCGGCCAAAGCGGCTGGTCGAGGGTGAGCGGGCCGAGGCGATCGGGCGGCTGCCCCTCGCGCCGGGTCCAAAGGCCACCCAGATCTTTCACCTGATGCCGGGACCGCCTCCGGACATGAAACAGATGGCCTTGCTGGCCCCGGCGTTGTCGGCTGACGAGGTGCTGGTCCTGCTCAATGGGACGCGGCTGGAGGCGCCGGTCATGATCAGCGACCGGCCGGCGGGCGCGCCATCGACCCAGGCGATGCTGTGGGACGCGCCCGACGACTATCGGCGGCCGGGCCTGAACCGGATCGATATTCTCCTCACCGGCAGAGTTGGGCGGACGATGAGCGCGCCCCTCTACCTCGGGCCGCGCGCGGTGCTGCGGCAAGCGGCGGACAGGTCCGCGATCTGGGGCGGAGCCTGGCGCCGGTGGCTGATTCCGGTGGGCCTGGCGGTCGCCTTGCTGGCTGTCATGGCGGCGGCGTTGGGCCAGCGTCGGCGGATGGCCCTGCTGGCGGCCGGGGCGCTGACGGCAGCCCTCGCGGCCCGGGCGACCCTCGGCGAGACAAGCGTGGTCAGTGAATTGGGCCAGTATTGGGGGGCGGTCGACCGTCTGACGGTGTCGCTCGGCCTGCTGTCTCTGGCCCAGGTCCTGGTCGGCCGGCGCGGCCTGAGGGCGCGTCCGGCGGTGGGCGCGGGCCTGACAGCGGTCATGGCCGGCGCCTGGGTCCTGGACCTTCTGGCCCCGCGTCTGGCTCCGGGCTTGGCCTCGCCAGCGGCCTGGACGGTAATCCTGCTGTCGATGACGATGGTTGTCAGCGCGGCCCTGTGCAGCGGGTCTCTGGACTGGCGCGGCTCGGCGTTGCGGCGGGCCGAGGCGGCGGCGACGTTCGCCGTGCTCTCGCTGGTTCTGGCGATCACAACCTGGACAGGACTGGCGCGGTTCGTGGGCCTGAGCGGGCTGGCGATGGATGTCGCCTACGTCGTCGCGGCCCTTGCAACGATGGCGGCGACGGCCATGGCGGCCGGCTGGATCGGCGTAGGCGGCGCGGTGCGGCTGGCCCGCGCGCGGCTCGACCAGGGCCCGATCATTCGCCGGCAGCAGGCGCAGATCGAGGCCGCCGCTTCAGCCCTGGAGCAGGAGATGCGGCGGGCCGCCATCCTCGATGAGCGCCAGCGCCTGGCCCGCGACATGCACGACGGGGTCGGCGGCCAGCTCGTGTCGCTGATCGCCCGGCTGCGCTCGCAGCGGATCAGTATCGACCAGGTCGAGGGCGAGCTGATGAAAGGCCTGTCGGAGCTGCGCATGGTCGTCGACTCGCTCGATGCGACCGGCCAGAGCCTGGCTGACGCCATGCTGGCCTTCCGCCTGCGGGCCCAGACTCAGGTCGAGGGGGCGGGCATGACACTGGAATGGACCCAGCCGGTGCTGGATAAGATCGAGACCGACGATCCCCGCTGGGTGCTGACTCTCTACCGGTTCATGCAGGAGGCGGTGACCAACGCGGTACGCCATTCAGGGGGGCAGCGGGTGCGGGCGCGGGTCGATTGGCGGGAAGACCGGCGGTTGACGGTGGAGATTTCCGACGACGGCGGCGGCTTCGACGTCGCAGCGCCGCGAACGGGCAAGGGACTGCGGAACCTGGAGTTCCGCGCCGGTCAGCTTGGCGGGACGCTTCAGATCGAGGCGCGCCCCCAGGGAACGCGGGTCCGGCTTGAAACGCCGCTTCCCGAGGCCTGAGGCTACTAATCCATCAAGGATATCAGGCCCATCTGCCTCGCCTCGAAGATCGCCTCGCTCCGCGAATGGACCGCCAGCTTGCGATAGATGCATTTGACGTGGTCGCCCACCGTGTGCGGCGATATGCTCAGAATGTCGGCCGCCTCGCGATAGCTCAGGCCGCGCGAAAACAACCTCAGCACCTCGACCTCGCGCGACGTCAAACCATCGCCTTCCGGCGCGCGGGTCAAGGCGCCGGAGCCGGACTTCCAGATCTCCAGCAGATGGGTGGCGGCCTGCGGGCTGAGCGGCGTCTCGCCGGCCAGGGTCTGGAAGACATTGCGGCGCAGCTGGTCCGGCGGTGTCTCCTTCAACAGATAGCCATCGGCGCCGCCGCGCAGGGCCATCAGCACGCTGGCCGGATCGCCGAGCACGGTCAGCACCAGGGTCTTGGCCCCGGAGGCGCGCAACGGGGCCGCAAGCTGCAGTCCGTCGCCATCCGGCAGGCGAAGGTCGACCAGGCAGAGGTCACAGGGTGTCTCCGCGTGCCGGGCTGTGGCCCCGGCCAGGGTTCCCTCCGAGAAGACCAGCACCAGACCCGGCGTGCCGGCCACCACATCCTCCAGATAGAGGCGCAGGTCCTCGTCGTCCTCGAGAATACCGATGCGGTGCGAGGCCATCATTTACGCGCCCAGCAGGTGGTGTACGGCCGGTCGAAAACATCGACCCAGGCGCGCGGTTCGAAGTCTGCCGACCGGCCATGCCCAATAGCGAAGTTGGTGTACAGGCTGTCCTGGACGCTCAGCACCCGCCAATCCTTGCCCAGGTTGGCGGCGCAGTAGCTGTTGGCCTCGGCGATCGTCCGGAAGCGGCTGGCGGGGGTCGGCGGCGCCGCGGCCAGCCGGCCGCCTGTCCAGTCGCCGGCATGGTAAAACTTGTTGAACCGGGCCGGCATGGCCGCGTCGACCGCATGGATGCAGGCCATCGGCAGTGGCGTATCGCAGGGCGTATCGCCTTCCAGAAGATCGCATCGGTAACGGTCGTCCCGCCGCATGACGCAGCCCAGCAGGGCCAGGCCCGTGACGTTTCCGTAGTTGGCGGGGGCATAGGTCACGCCCTTGCCGCCGGGCGGACCGACACACAGGGCCACGCCGATGAAATCGACGCTGGTGTCGTCGCTTACCATCACGTCGATCCAGCGGCCGCCGGCCTTCAGCAGTTCCAGCAGGCTGCGGTGGCCGCCGGGCCGGCCGGTATTGGATGGTCTTAATCGAACATCTTCCAGCCGGGCGGAAAGAACCGCTCCGTCGACCTGCCAACCCGCCTGACCCGGGAGGTCGGCAACAGGGAGCGCAAGAGCGGCGCCACCCAGGACCGGGCTGGAAAGGGAGGTCAGATTCCCAATCATCACCGAGTCATTTGCCGCGCCCCGCAAGCTCTTGAGTGAGAACACGAAAAGGCCATTGCCGACCCCTTCGGGAACAGCGATGGAGTCGGTGAAAGCGAGATCCTCTTCGCTTTGGTCGTAGGACCCTCCCTGAACGATCGACCGGACACCGGGCCCGGCCCGGCCCGGCCGGATAAAATTTGGCTCCCGGCCGACAGGCGAGAAGCCGTCCTCCACGCCGCGGACCAGGATGACCTTCCTCTCGGGCTTCGAGCACTGGAAAGCGGTCAGGATTTCCATTCCGTTTCTCGACGGTCGAGGGGTCCTGGCGCGGTCCGGGGCGGCCGTCGTCCAGCCATAGGCGCCGAGCACCCCGCAGACCGCAAGCACGCCGATCAGGAACCCCGCCTCCAGTCGCAAGACCGCTTCCCCCGAGGTATCCCCCACGCCACTAGGCGAAGCCTAGCACCGCCCGCGTTCTTGGCAATGCGCGAGGTGGCGCCCCCATAAACGTGGGGTGTTCCGGAGCAGACGAAAGGCACAGGGTGGGGTCGTAACAGCGTTCGAAGACGCGCCCATGTCCTCCCGCTGCATGACACCACAATGAGCATAACAACTATGCCCTCCAGCAAGCCGGAGAACTGCGGGCAATGACAAGCGCCGAAGAAAAGACAAGACCAACGGCAAGGACAGTGTCTTCAAAAAATTAAAAACCCTCGCGAAAGCCAGGGATCCGTCGTAGCGTCTTGACGGTATGGTCGACAGCTTGGCTCGGCCGTCAAGCGCTTCGGGGGAAGCGTTCAGTGCGAAGTATCAAGGGGGTTTACCAGTGGTTTTCCGAAATGTTCTGCGCGTCAGCATGGCCGCGCTCATCCTGGCGACGCCGATGTCGGCGTTTGCCCAGCCTGCGCCCCGCCCCGCCTACACCGGCCTGAAGAAGACCGCCGCCGTCGATGTGTTCGGCGGCGCCGAACTGACGGCCGGCCTGGTGGCCGCCGACGGCCTGACCGCCCTCCTGACCGATGTCCTCATCCAGGACGGCCGCTTCGTGGTCGTCGAGCGGGCGGCCCTGTCCAGCATCCAGACCGAACAGCAGTTGGGCCAGACTGGCGCGACCACTGCAGAGACCGGCGCCCAATCCAATCGGATGATCGGCGCCCGCTACCTCGTCAAGGGCGCCATCACCAAGTTCAATCCGGCAGCCGGCGGCGGCGGCCTGAACATCGGTGGGCTGGGCGGCGGACTGCTCGGGGCCGGGGCCCGCACCCGCACCGCCACCGTCACCATCTCCCTTCGCCTCATCGACACCACGACCGGTCAGGTCGTCGCCACCGTCAACGCCAACGGCTCGGCCAGCAGCCAGGATGTCGACGCTGGCCTGGTCAACAAGAAGGGCGCGACCCTCGGCCTCAGCGCCTTCCGGGGCACGCCGCTCGGCAAGGCCTGCGAGGACGCCATCCGCAAGGCCGTCGACAAGATCGTCCTGGATACCGGCTCCATCCCCTGGACCGGGCTGGTCGTCGATAATCGTGGCGGCCAGATCTACCTCAACGCCGGCGCCGACCAGAATGTGCAGGCCGGCATGGTCTTCGCCGTCTTCCGCCAGGGCGAGACCCTCACCGACCCGGGCACCGGCGCGGTGCTGGATACGTCCTTCGAACGCCTCGGCTCGGTCCGCGTCGATAGCGTCCGCGAGAAGATTTCCGTCGGCCAGATGGTCGACGGCCAGCCGCCGGCCCGCGGCGACCTGATCAAGGCCGAGTAAAGCCGCTCCGTCGGCGAACACCCCCGCCTGGCATCCAGGCGGGATATGGCCCCGAACCCCTTCGGGGTCGCCAGTACCCCGTGCGTCCCGCTGCCTGACCGACCCTTGTTCTGCTCCCTGGGAGAGACGCCATGAAGCTCGCCAACATTGCCGCCGCCGCGATGGGCGGACTGCTGTCCCTGGCAATTGCTGGCGCCGCCCTGGCGCAGGATGCGGTCAGGCGCGGCCCGATCGCCGGGGTCACGGCCTCCGTCGGCGATCTGGCCATCGGCAAGCAGTCGACCGGGCCGCTTCAGGTCGGAAAGGTCGCCGTGTTTCGTCTGACCGTCCGCAATGGCGGGTCGATCGCCATGGGCCCGGGCGTCCAGGTCACCGACACCCTGTCCAGCGACTTTACCGCCCCCATCACCGCCTCCGGCCCGGGCTGGAGCTGCACCGTCAGCGGCCAGACCGTCAATTGCCAGTATGTCGGCCCCCCGATCGGAGCCCGCAACAGCTTCCCGCCCATCACCATCACCGCCAAGGCCGCCGTGGCCGGCCCCTACGCCAACTGTGCGGTCGTCCTCTCCGGCACCGTGACCGACGGCGTGCCGGGCAACAACCAGATCTGCGTCAACGGCAACCTGTCAGACAGCCTGGTCGTGAATAGCGGCGGCGCCGGCCCCCGGTCCGTGGGCGCCGGCGGTCCGCCGGCCGCCGGCTCGGTTGGCCAGCGCGGACCGGTCGGCCAGCGCGGACCGGTCGACGACCGTGGCCCCGGACCGGACGCCCGGGCGGTGGACCTTTCGCTCATCAAGCGCTCGCTCGCGCCTGTCGTCGCCGGCCAGCTGTCCAGCTTCAGCCTGCTGGTCACCAACAATGGACCTGGACTGGTCAACGCTGGCAGCGGCGTCCAGGTCGTCGATACCCTGCCGGCCGGCTTCACCGGC
Source organism: Caulobacter sp. (assembly GCA_046595895.1). Classification (GTDB taxonomy): domain Bacteria; phylum Pseudomonadota; class Alphaproteobacteria; order Caulobacterales; family Caulobacteraceae; genus Caulobacter. Next base: position 15,982 of record JBKJSF010000085.1, read on the forward strand.
CCGGTGACCTCGGCCGGTGCCGGCTGGAATTGCGTCACCGTCCTTCCGACCGTCACCTGCAGCTACAGCGGTCCGCCGATCCCTCCCGGCCAGACGCTGCCGACCCTGACCATCACCGCCCGGGCCGGCGCCCAGGGGACCTACGTCAACTGCGCCGTGGTCTCGATCCGCCGGGACCGGGACACCAGGCCCGGCAATGACAGGTCCTGTCTCAAGGACACTGTGCTCCCCGGCAAGCGGGAGTACGACGTCCTGATCCGCAAGAGCGGCCCCGGCCCTATCACCCAGGGCCAGACCGCCACCTTCACCCTCAGCCCCTACAATACCGGCCCCGCCCCGGTCACCGGCGGAACCGGCATCACCGTGACCGACCTGCTGCCGGCCGGCTTCGGTGTCCCGACGGTGTCGGCCCTCGGCTGGACCTGTTCGGTTTCAGGCTCCGGCCCATACCTTGTCACCTGTAACCTGACCGCGACCACTTCGTTCGGCCCCTCCACCCCGTTGCCGGTCATCACCATCAGCACGGTCGCCATCGGCCCGCCCGGCGGCTTCAGCAACTGCGCCGAGATCCGCATCGGCAAGGCCACGGACGTGCGCCCGGCCGACAACCGCTTCTGCATCGGCGGCGAAATCCGGCCCAGGCCCCCGGGCAAGGTCGACGTCCGCATCCTCAAGGACGGTCCGACCGGACCGGTGACCGCCGGCGGCAATGCCCTCTTCACCCTGGTTCCGTTCAACGATGGCCCGGCCACGGTGACCAGCACGATGGGCCTGGTGGTCACTGACACCCTGCCGATCAACTTCGTCGCCCCGGTCATCGCCAACGGCGGTTCCAACTGGACCTGTGTCGTCACCGGCGCTGTGGCGCCCTTCACCGTCGCCTGCACCTACATCGGCGGTCCCGCCGCCGGCGGTACCCCCCTTGGTCCCATCACCATCCAGGCCAAGGCCGCGGGCGTTGGCCAATGGACCAACTGCGCCTTCATCGGCTTCCGCACGCCCAGCGGAAACATCACCCCCGGCGCCGATACCCAGCCCACCGACAATCGCTCCTGCCTGGACGGCAAGATCGTCCAGCCGGCCAACTACAATGTCGGCATCACCAAGACTGGCCCGGGCGCCCTGACCGTCGGCCAGACCGCGACCTTTACCCTGAATCCGACCAACGTCGGGCCGACGCCGGTCAACGCCGCCAGCGGCGTGGTGGTCACCGACCTGGTTCCCAACCCGCCGTTCAGCGGAACGGCGGCCATCACAACCCTCTCCACCGCCTGGAACTGCTCGGCCAGCAGCGGCCTCAGCGTCAGCTGCACCTACATCGGCGGCAATATTACCGGCCCGATGCCGCCCATTATCATCAATGTCCTGGTGTCCAAGGCCGGATCCTACTCGAACTGCGCCCGGATCACCCTGACCCAGGTCGGACCGGACACCGCTCCCGGCAACAACCAGAGCTGCGTCAAGGGCCCGGTGAGCGATCCCAAGCCGATCGATGTCTCGATCCGCAAGGAAGGCCCGACCTCCGTTACCGTCGGCCAGATCGCCACCTTCACCCTGCGGCCGAACAACGATGGCCCCGCGCCCATAGCCTTCGCCTCGAACATGGTGGTGACAGATACGCTGCCGGCCAACTTCGGCGCGCCCGTCCTGGCCAACAACCTGCCCAACTGGAACTGCATCGTCGGAACATCGTCGCCCGTCGCGGTGAAGTGCTTCTACATCGGCCCGCCGGTACTGGCCGGAAACCCCTTCCCGCCGATCACCATCACGGCCATGGCCGTCAGCGCCGGCGGCTGGACCAACTGCGCCTCGGTCGGCTTCACCCAGCCGGGCGGCGCCATCACCCCCGGCGCCGATACCCAGCCCAGCGACAATCGCAGCTGTATCAAGGGCGAGGTCGTCAAGCCGCGTCCCTACAATGTCGGCATCACCAAGTCCGGCCCCGGCGCCCTGACCGTCGGCCAGACGGCGACCTTTACCCTCAGCCCGGCCAATGTCGGGCCGACGCCGGTCAACGCGGCCAGCGGCGTGGTCGTCACCGACAACCTGCCCAGCCCGCCGTTCAGCGGAACGGCGACGGTCAATGGCGGCCCGAACTGGAACTGTTCGGCCAGCAGCGGCCTCAACGTCAGCTGCACCTATGTCGGTGCAAACATCACCGGCCCGATGCCGCCGATCACCATCACTGTCCTGGTGTCCAAGCCCGGATCCTACGTCAACTGCGCCCGGATCGCCCTGACCCAGGTCGGACCCGACACCAACCTCGGCAACAACCAGAGCTGTGTCGAAGGCCCGGTGAGCGATCCCAAGCCGATCGATGTCTCGATCCGCAAGGAGGGCCCGACCTCTGTCACAGTCGGCCAGATCGCCACCTTCACGCTCAAGCCGAACAACGACGGCCCTGGGCCCATCGCCTTGGCCTCGAACCTGACTGTGACCGATACCCTGCCGGCCAACTTCGGCGCGCCCGTGCTGGCCAACAACCTGCCCAACTGGAACTGCATCGTCGGCACAACCTCGCCCTTCGCGGTGAAGTGCGCCTACCTCGGACCGCCGGTTCTGGGAGGCAATCCCTTCCCGCCGATCACCATCACGGCCTTGGCCGTCAGCGCCGGCGGCTGGACCAACTGCGCCTTCGTCGGCTTCAATCAACCGGGCGGCGCCACCACGACGGGCGCCGATACCCAGCCCAGCGACAATCGCAGCTGTATCAAGGGCGAGGTCGTCAAGCCGCGTCCCTACAATGTCGGCATCACCAAGACCGGCCCCGGCGCCCTGACCGTCGGCCAGACGGCGACCTTCACCCTCAACCCGGCCAATGTCGGGCCGACGCCGGTCAATGCCGCCAGCGGCGTGGTCGTAACCGATAACCTGCCCAACCCGCCGTTCAGCGGAACGGCGACCGTCAATGGCGGCCCGAACTGGAACTGTTCGGCCAGCAGCGGCCTCAATGTCAGCTGTACCTATGTCGGTGGAAACATCACCGGCCCGATGCCGCCGATCACCATCACCGCTCTGGTGTCCAAGCCCGGATCCTACGTCAACTGCGCCCGGATCGAGCTGACCCAGGTCGGCCCCGACACCAACCTCGGCAACAACCAGAGCTGCGTCGAAGGCCCGGTGAACGATCCCAAGCCGATCAATGTCTCGATCAGAAAATCCGGCCCGTCTGTCATTACCGCCGGCCAGATCGCCACCTTCACCCTGGCCCCCCTCAACAATGGCCCGGCGACCATCACCAGCACCATGAACCTGGCGGTCACCGACACCCTGCCGATCAACTTCGGTACGCCCGTGCTGGCCAACAATCTGCCGAACTGGAATTGCGTCGTCACCGCGTCGGGGGGCAGCTTCCCGCCGTTCACCGTCACCTGTGACTATGTCGGCCCGCCGGTGCCTGCGAGCGCACCCTTCCCGCCCATCACCATCACCGCCAAGGCCGGCGCCTACGGCCCCTGGACCAACTGCGCCTTCGTCGGCTTCCGCTCGCCCGCTGGAAACGTCACCGCCGGCCCCGATACCCAGCCCAGCAACAACCGCAGCTGCATCAACGGCGAGGTCATCCGTCCTCAACCCAGCTACGACCTGTCGCTGGACAAGAGCCTGCACTCCAACGCCGCCAGCTACGCCAACGGCGGAGGGTTCAACCTGATGGTCACCAACCTCGGGCCGCCCCTGCCGGCCGGCTCCAGGCTGACCGTGACCGACACCCTGCCGCCCGGAATCAGGGTGGACAGCGTCCTCGGCGGCTGGAGCTGCACCCCGGCGCCGCCCCTGACGGGTCCGGTCACCTTCTCCTGCTCGCAGATCCTGTCGACCAGCCTGGGAACAGGCCAGACCACGCTCATGCAGACCTGGTTCAGCTTCGTCGGCCCCCAACTGACGGGCTATCAGAACTGCGCCACCCTGGCCGCCTACCCGACATCGACCTCGACCACGCCGCTGGCGGAGAGCAACAGCAACAACAACAGCGACTGCCACACCGTCACCCTGCCGCCACCGCCACCGCCGCCATCGCCCACCCTGTCGCTGACCAAGACCCTGCCCACCCCCTGCCTGAACGTCAGCGGCGCGGCGGTCTGCACCTTCGTCTTCACCGTCACCAACACCGGCACGGCGCCCTATAGCGGCCCGGTCAGCCTGACCGACACCATGACCTTCACCACCGCCAACGGCACCGCGATCAGCGGCGTCACCGGGGGGTGGACCTGCAACCCGGGCGCGCCCTCCTCCTGCCAGGGGAACGTGTCCCTGGCCGGCGGGGCCAGCACCAGCTTCAGCGCCACCTTCACCACCAATGGAGTGATGCTGCCGACCCAGAACTGCGCGCAGCTGGCGCCGCTCACCGCCGCCCAGCTCTCGCCGCCCTCCTGTGTTCCGATCACCTTTGTCTCGAACACAGCGCCGGTCCTCCAGATCGAGAAGGTTGTCGACCAGGACTGCACCGGCACCCCGCCGGACATCCATTGCAAGTTCATGATCCGGATCTTCAACACCGGACCGGGCGCCTACACCGGGTCCTTGACCTTCACCGACCTGGTCACCTCATTCGGGACCCCGACCGGCAACGTCAGTCTGGTTGCCCCCTTCCCTCCCGGCTGGAGCTGCACCGGGTCGCAACCGCTGACCTGCACCTCGGGGATCGTCACCATCAACCAGGGCGGGATGATCGCCGTGCCGCTGTGGATGGACATGCAGCCTCCGATCCCGCCGGACGCCAACTGCGCCACCCTGACAAGCGCCGCCGGCCAGCCCCACTCCTGCGTCGGCATGGGGCCGCCGAAGTTCGACATGAGCGTCGACAGCAACTTCATGCCCGCCGCCGGCGCCCCGGGGTTCCACGACTTCTCCATCTATGTGAACAGCCTGCCGGCCGTCTTGCCGGGCTACCAGATCAAGCTCAACGGCTCGCTGACCTCAGCCTACGGGGCGAACACCTTCTCGCCTCTGGTCGTCGCCAGCTCCCCGGGCTGGTCCTGCGCCCCCACCACCTGGGCGGCGTTCCAGTGCGCCTACACCGTGCCCCCGAGCTATACCGGCGGCAGCATCGTGCTGAAGCTGCGAACCTCCTACCCGTCGGGCGCCGTCGGCTCGGCCTTCAACTACACGGTGACCGTCACGACCCTCGGCAATGCCGATCCCAACGCGACCAACGACACCCGCAGCGTCAACGGCACGCTGTTCTGACCCCCGACCCACGAGGAGTGTCCCCATGCTGAAACCTGTCCTGGCGGTGTTGCTGGCGATCCCGACCCTGGTCTGGGCCACGCCCGATCCGGTCTTCGCCGCCGCCCCGGCCCGCAAGACGCCTGACTGCCAGGCCGTCTTCGACAGCAACAGGAGCCGGATCGAGGATCTCGCCGCTCAGCGAAAGACCGCTGACATCCAGGCCCTGTTCCGCCAGGCCGGCTGCGCCGGCCCGGCCGTCACCCTGCCCATGGGCAGGGCCCCCAGCGCGGCCGTGGCGGTGCAGATCAGATGCCGGTTCAAGCTCCTGCCGCCGTCGATCATCTGCACCTTCTGAGCATTCCGACAGCTTCCATCCCGGCGGCTGCGTGCCGCGCCAACGCAAGAGGCCAACCATGAGAGCGCTACCGATCGCCGCCGCCGTATTGATGCTCGCCACGTCCACGGCAGCGCCAGCGCTGGCCAAGCCCGGCGACCTGTACGTCAATGCTGACGGCAGCTGCGACAAGGGGGATTCCAAGCCGAAGGGCAGCTACTGGTGCGTGGAATCGATCAAGACAGCAGGGAACGGCGGTCCCGTTGCGGTCGGCCCCAAGCCAGGCAGGATCTACCCGCAAGCCGGCCCGGCCGTGAACCGACCGGCTTCGCCCAAGCCGAAGAGTCAATAGCCCCCGGCAGGCAAGCCTGAGGTCCTCACTCGCCAGATAGAAGCGACATCGCGATGCCCTCAAACAAACAGACGAGCTCCGGTCGGCGCCCCATCGCCGTGGCGCTGTTGCTGCTGGCGGCTGGCGCGGCGCCTGCCGCGGCGCTGACGGTCACCGCGCCAAACGCCGCCAGTCTGCCCCGAAACACCCCGATCAGCGTTCAATGGACCTCGAGCCAGACCGTGACGCCGGCATACTGCCAGCCTGACTGGGTCGAGGTCCATTGAACGCTGATCGGGGTGTTTCGGGGCAGGCTGGCGGCGTTTGGCGCGGTGACCGTCAGCGCCGCGGCAGGCGCCGCGCCAGCCGCCAGCAGCAACAGCGCCACGGCGATGGGGCGCCG
>JBKJSF010000090.1:0-27259 GCA_046595895.1 Caulobacter sp.
ACTGATGGGGAGCACGCACCTCAAGATGCGTGATGCTCCACAGGTTCCGAATCGGCTGTGGGCAAAAAAGGAAACGGCGCGGAGGTTGCCCTCCGCGCCGCTCATTTTCGTCAGTCAGAAGTGAGCTTAGGCTTCGGAGCCAAGGCCGTCCTGCTGGCCGGCGCCGCCGTCGAGAAGGTCGGCGGCCGCTTCGGCGTCGGCGCGAGCCTCTTCCTCGAAGCGGCTGGCGATGACGTCTTCGCCCTTAGCTTGACGTTCAGCTTCGTCCTGGCTGCGGGCGATGTTGATGTTGACCGAGATGGTCACTTCAGCATGCAGCTTCACCTTCACGGGGTGAAGGCCCAGGGTCTTGATCGGCTTGTCGAGGATGACCATCGACCGGTCGATCTTGGCGCCGTCGGCGTTGACCATGTCAGCGACGTCACGGCCGGAGACCGAGCCGTACAGCTGACCGGATTCACCGGCCTGGCGAATCATGATGTAGGAGGTTCCGTCCAGCTTTTCGCCGGCCGAACCAGCGGCTTCGCGGGTCTTGACGTTGCGGGCTTCGATCTCGGCCCGTTGTCCTTCGAAGGACTTCAGGTTCGAGGCGTTGGCGCGCAGGGCCTTGGAACGGGGCAGCAGGAAGTTACGGGCGAACCCATCCTTCACGGTGACCACATCGCCGAGGACACCCCAGCCTTCGACACGTTCGAGCAGAATGACTTTCATCGGTCTGTTTCCCCTACTTCACGACATAGGGGAGCAGGGCGAGGAAGCGGGCGCGCTTGATGGCGCGGGCCAGTTCACGCTGCTTCTTGGCCGAGACGGCCGTGATGCGGCTCGGAACGATCTTGCCGCGCTCGGAAATGTAGCGCTGCAGGAGTTTGACGTCCTTGTAGTCGATCTTCGGGGCGCCCGCGCCAGAGAACGGGCAAACCTTCCGACGACGGAAGAACGGGCGGCGCGCGCCGCCGGCGGCGGCGGCCGGAGCCGAGGTTTCGGTAGCGTCAGTCATGCTCAAGCCTCCTCACCGGTGCGCTCGGCGCGTTCCGGACGGTCGCCGCGATCCGGGCGGTCACCGCGGTCGGGACGATCGCCACGCTCGGGGCGGTCGCCGCCAAAGTCGTCGCGGCGTTCACGATCACGATCGCGACGGGCGAGAACCGGCGACAGTTCCAGGTCGAGTTCTTCCATGCGGATGGTCATGAACCGCAGCACGTCTTCGTTGAGAGACAGCTGGCGTTCCATTTCCTTGACCGCCGGCGCCGGGGCGTCGATGGCCAGCAGGGAGTAGTGACCCTTGCGGTTCTTCTTGATGCGGAAGGTGAGGTTGCGGAGGCCCCAGTACTCGATCTTGGCGATGTGACCGCCTTGACCTTCGATAAGGGCCTTCATGTCCTCGTTCATCTGTTCGGCCTGTTGCGGGCTGATATCCTGCCGCGCAATGACCACATGCTCGTAAAGCGCCATGGTTTCCTTCTTGCGATGTGGAAGGCGGCGAAAGCGACGGCGCAAGCCCGTGCGGATTTCGATGGATTCTGCGCGTCGGTGGGGGAGGTATCCCCCCGCCATTAAAGGAGTCCGCGCAAAACCGCCTCCCGAGAGAGGGCGCGCTAATACAGGCAAGGCGCCGCAAACGCAAGCGTTGCAGGGCTTTTCGATAGCCGGCGGATTGATCGGGCACGGGCGGTGTGGGAGGTATCGATCCTGTTCAAGTTTTTGCCTTGGGGGGCAAGTTCCATGCGCCGTCTGATCCTCTCCGTCGGCCTGTCGGTCGGCCTGTTGCTGTCTCCGGCGGCCAGTCTGGCAGCTGCCGCCCCCGCCCCCGCTGCTTCTCCCGCCAAGCCGTCGGCCCATGCCACCGACCTGGCGCGGCGCTACATCAAGGCGATGCGGATGGAGGAGGGGATGACGGCCGTCTTCAACCAGTTCGATCCGTTCCAGGGTCTCGATGAAGACGAGGTCGAATCGCTCGATCGCGGCGCAATGCGGGAAGCGATGCTGGAGTCGATCAACGAAATCCTGCCTCAGTGGACCGAAGCCCTCATCCCGTACGTCGCCGCCGCCTTCACCGAGGGGGAACTGGAGGCCATGGTGGCCTTCTACGAAAGCCCCGTGGGTCAGTCGGTGGTCACCAAATCCCAGACGCTGGCCAAGCCGTCGATGGAGATCATGCAGACTCTGACCCCCGGCCTGGCCACTGATATGCTGGCCCGATATTGCGCCAAGGCGACCTGTACCGGGGAGATGAAGAACCGGACCAAAAAGCACGCCTCCTGATCCTGTGTTCCCCGCGACTCGCGGTCGCGGTCCCCGCGACGTGCTGTCCAATTGTCGGCGGGTACGGCCTGTGAGAGCCTTGAATCGTTTCGTGTTCGGGGGATTTCAGTTTGCGTCGCCTTGCCCTTGCCGCCGGCCTGATCGCCGCGCTCGTCCTGTCCGCCGGCCCGGGCTTTGCCCAAGCCCCGATTGCTCAGCCCAAGGTGGCCACGACGGCGCCGTCGGCGCGGGCCATGGACCTGTCCAAACGCTACTTCAAGGCCATGCGGCTGGAAGACACCTTAGGCAAGGCGCTCGATAACATCGATCCCATGCTTCTGGTCGGCGACGGGGAGGACGATCCCGAGCAGGCGGAGGCCATGAGGTCGGCGACCAAGCAGGCGCTGGACGCGGCCATGCCGAAGTACATCGAAAAGATGACCCCGTTGCTGGCCTCGGCCTATAGCGAGGAAGAACTGGCGGCGCTGGTGGCCTTCTACGAGAGCCCGGTCGGCCAGTCGGTGGTGGCCAAGTCACGCGACGTGGGCGGCATCAGCAGCCAGGCCATGAAGGACCTTCTGCCGGCCATCATGGATGACGCCATGGACCGTTACTGCGAGCAGATGAGCTGTGAGGACCAGGGGTTCGCGGGGGTCGCGGACCAGGACCACTCCTAGCCCTTCTTGCTGGCCTTCCACTTCTTCACCGCCGCCAGCGTCAGCTCGACGTGCTGCTTGGCGTTCATTTCGCTGTGGACGTAGATCACCTTGCCGTCCGGGGCGATGACGTAGCTGGTGCGGTTGGAGATGCCGACCGGCAGGGTTGAATCCCACTGCCGGGCCACCTTGGCGCCCTTGTCGGCGGCGACCGGGAATTTGCCGGAGCAGCGGGCGTTGTCAGCCGAAAACTCCTGCAGCCGCTCGATCGAGCCGGCGGTGACGCCGATGATGCTGGCGCCGTTCTTGGCGTATTCGTCGGCCGCTTCAGCGAACAGGTGAGCTTCGAGATCGCAACCGCCTGTGAATGCCGCGGGGAAGAAGTAGACCACCACGGGCCCCTTCTTGCGGGCCCCGGCCAGGCTGTAGGTCAGCGCCTTGCCGCCCTTGAAGCCGGGCAGGGTGAAGTCCGGGGCCTTGGTCCCGACCTTGAGCGCCGCGAAGGCCGGCAGGGCGATGGAGGTCAAAGATACGGCGGCGATGGCGGAAAGCAGCAGGCGGCGGTTCATGTCGGAGCTCCAGGCTGGCTGCGCAAGCTAGCGCCCGAGGGGGCGGTGGCAAGGGCGCGCTATCGAAGCGGCGAGACCATTATAGCCGATCTGGCGGCGCCAACCGCGAAAACTCCACGATTACCTTTATAATTCAGTGATTTGGGGTGAAGATCGTGTCGCTGGGCCGTGGCGATGAGGCTGGGGTGTCGTACGGGTAAGGTTCGGGTTTCGTATGGGTAAAGCTATCGGAGCGTCTTGCTGGCGGGGTCCCAGGTCAGCGGACGGGTCGGGCAGGGCTTGCCGGCAAGGCCGCAGTCTTCGCTGGCCTCGACCATGCTGACGCGGGCCGGGGTTGCGCCGATGTCGAGGTTCCAGGAGGCGTCCTCCTGTTCGAAGGCCTTCACGAAGCCGGCGCCGTCGGAGAGCAGGAAGGCCAGCTTGCCCTTCGGCGGGTCTTCCTTCTCGAAGCCGCAGTCGGTGTAGGGCGAGCCGACCAGCCATTCGCGTACGCCGTCGCCATTCAGGTCGGGCAGGGTGCTGAGCGGGATGAGCTCGATCTTCTCGGCGCCGAATGCCTTGCAGGCGGCCTCGCGGGCGGCGACCTCGGCCCTCACCGCTGGCGGGGCGTCCTTCAGTTCGGGCTCGATGGCGGGGATGGAGCCGTAGGGCAGGATCGCCTGGCCCTTGCTGTTGGGCGTTTCGACATAGGCGCCGCTGGCGCTGTCCCAGCGCCAGGCGCGCAGGCATTCGTCGGCGCCGTAGCTGCCGCAGGCGCTGCCGTGCAGGTTGACCTCGAGCTTGCGGGCGGTCTTCGGACCGGTGAATTTATAGTCGCCGCCGTTCTTCACATAGACTTTGCGGACGGAGCCATCCGGCTGCCCGGCGTAAAGCACGTTGCGGCAGCCGCCGGTGCCGCAAAAGTAGGAGGCATTGGGGGCGAACTCGTAGTTGACCCGCCAGTCGGCCAGCTTGTCGCCGTTGAGATCGACCCTGCTGAACATCTTGACCTCGGTCTTGAGCATCCAGGCGGGGGTTTCCTTGATCTCTTCGGGCGTCGAGCCTTCCGTGACGCTATCGTAGATGTGTTGGCGCGCCTCCTCGACGATGGCGGCCGGCGGCGTGGCCGCGCTGGCGGCGCAGGCGGGCAGCAGGAGGAGGGCGGCGGACATCAGCAGGCGCATTGAAGGAACTCCCAATCTGGCGACGATCTGGCCACAGCCTGGGCCATCCCGCACGGCCCGTTTGGGGGGTGGCTTGCCCCTTTTTTGCGATTGGCCTAACCCTGCCGGCCCAAATTACAGGAGCAACGCCCGATGTCTCTCGCCTTTGTTTTCCCCGGCCAGGGCAGCCAGGCCGTCGGCATGGGGGCCGATCTCGCCCAGGCCTTCGCGGCGGCCCGCGAGGTGTTCCAGGAGGTGGATGACGCCCTGAACCAGAAGCTCTCCAAGCTGATGTGGGAGGGCCCTGAGGACGAGCTGACCCTGACCGAGAACGCCCAGCCGGCGTTGATGGCGGTCAGCCTGGCGGTGACCCGGACCCTGGAGAAGGAGTTCGGCATCGGTCTCGACCGCGCCGCCTTCGTGGCCGGCCACAGCCTGGGGGAATACAGCGCCCTGGCGGCGGCGGGGTCGATCGGGCTGGGGGAGACGGCCAGGCTGCTTAAACTGCGCGGTCAGGCGATGCAGCGGGCCGTGCCGGTGGGCGAGGGCTCGATGGCTTCCTTGATCGGCAAGCAGACCGATGTGGCGCTGGCCGAGGCGGCGGCGGCGGCGGGGGCGCAGATCGGTGTCTGCGTCGTGGCCAACGACAACAACACCGGCAACGTGGTGATCAGCGGCGCCAAGGCGGCCGTCGAGCGGGCCATCGAGAAGGCCGAGGAGCTTGGCGCGCGGGCCATCCGACTGAACGTTTCGGCGCCGTTCCACTGCCCGCTGATGCAGCCGGCGGCCGACGAGATGGCGGCGGCCCTGGCGGGGGCGACGATCCTCAGCCCCCGGGCACCGCTGGTGGCCAATGTGACGGCGCGGCCGGCGCATGATCCCGAGGTGATCCGCCGCCAGCTGGTCGAGCAGGTGACGGGCCGCGTGCGCTGGCGCGAAACCATGGACTGGCTGGCCGGGGAGGGCGGGGTGACCCGCTTTGCCGAAGCCGGGGCGGGGAAGGTGTTGTCGGGGATGATCAAGCGGAGCGTGCCGGACGCGACGGCGACGCCGCTGAACGCGCCGGCGGATCTGGAAGGGTTTGCGAAGTCGCTGTGAGTTCCTCCCCCTCTGGGGGGAGGTGGCAGCGGCTTAGCCGCTGACGGAGGGGGTCACCGCGGAGATTCGCGGGCGCACGGCCCTTCGTCGGTGGGGACCCCCTCCACCATCGCTGCGCGATGGTCCCCCTCCCCCGATGGGGGAGGAACTTGCTAAGTAGACCCAAAGACGGACTCACGCGTTCAGGACCTCGAACGTGAAATACAGGAAACGCTGAATGTTCGACCTCACCGGAAAGACCGCGCTCGTCACCGGCGCCACGGGCGGTATCGGCGGCGCGATCGCCAAGGCGCTGCATGATGCCGGGGCGCATGTGGTGCTGTCCGGCACGCGGCAGGCGGTGCTGGATGAGCTGGCCGCCGGGTTCGGCGAGCGGGTCTCCGTCGCCGCGGCCAATCTTTCCGACGCGGCCAGCGTCGATGGCCTGATCGGCGCGGCCGAAGCGGCCTCCGGCAAGGAGCTCGATATTCTCGTGGCCAACGCCGGGATCACCCGCGACGGGCTGATGTTGCGGATGAAGGACGACGACTGGGACGAAGTGATTCGAGTGAACCTCGAATCCTACTTCCGGCTGTCGCGAGCGGTGCTGCGGGGAATGATGAAGCGGCGCTATGGCCGGATTATCGGCATCACCTCCATCGTCGGGGTGACTGGCAACCCGGGGCAGGCCAACTACGCCGCCTCCAAGGCCGGGATGATCGGCTTCTCCAAGGCGCTGGCCCAGGAAGTGGCCAGCCGCAACGTGACGGTCAACTGCGTGGCCCCCGGCTTCATCACCAGTCCGATGACCGACGAGCTCAACGAGGCGCAAAAGTTGGCCCTTACAACTCGCATCCCGGCCGGTCGGCTGGGCGAGGGCGCCGACGTCGCGGCCGCCTGCGTCTACCTCGCCAGCCAGGAGGCCGCCTACGTCACCGGCCAGACCCTGCACGTGAATGGCGGCATGGTGATGATCTGAACACGTAAATGTTAGGGGAAACCCGCAACGTTCTCCCGCTGGCAAGCCTGAATAAAACCTGCTAGCCAGACACCGATTTCCGCCGCCAGCGTTGGCGCGGACCTTTGATAAAGACCAAGAGGGACCATAGCGAATGTCCGACATTCTCGAGCGTGTGCGTAAGATCGTCATCGAACATCTCGATGCCGATCCCGAGAAGGTCACCGAGAAGGCGAGCTTCATCGACGACCTGGGCGCCGACAGCCTCGACAATGTCGAGCTGGTCATGGCGTTCGAAGAAGAATTTGACATCGAGATCCCGGATGACGCCGCCGAACATATCCAGACGGTCGGCGACGCCGTGAAGTTCATCTCGGAGAAGACCGGCGGTTAATCCCGCTTCCAGTTCTGATACGTTGGCCGCCGCGCCGCATGGGCTTCAACCTGATGCGCGCGGCGGTCTTCGTTTCTGAATAGATTTTTTGTCTAAGGGTTACTGGGCTTTACGGAGCTTTTTTAATGCGTCGTGTTGTCGTTACCGGAATCGGCCTGATCACGCCCCTGGGTCAGGGCGCGGAAATCAGCTGGGAAGCCATCAAGGCCGGCACGTCCGGCGCTGGCACCATCACCACGTTCGATGCGACCGGCTTCGGCTGCGAGATCGCCTTCGAGGTGCCGCGCGTCGATGGCCGTGGCGGCGGCGGACCGGACGTGCCCGGAAGCTTCGATCCCAACCTGACCATGGCGCCCAAAGAGCAGCGCAAGGTCGACGACTTCATTCTCTACGGCATGGCCGCGGCCGACGAGGCCGTGCGTGATTCGGGCTGGGTCCCGGAGACCGACGAAGACCGCGAGCGCACCGGTGTGATCATCGGGGCCGGCATCGGCGGCCTGGCCACCATCGAAAAGACCGCCCTGGAGTTGCGCGACAAGGGTCCGCGCCGGGTAAGTCCGTTCTTCATCACCTCGGCCCTGATCAACCTGGTCTCGGGCCAGGTTTCGATCCGCTACGGCTTCAAAGGCCCGAACCACTCGGTGGTGACGGCCTGCGCCACCGGCGCCCACGCCATCGGCGACGCCTGCCGGCTGATCAAGTACGGCGACGCCGATGTCATGCTGGCCGGCGGGGCCGAAGCCAGCATCTGTCCGATCGGCATCGCCGGGTTCGTGGCCTGCCGGGCCATGAACACCGACTTCAACGACAATCCGACGGCCGGCTCGCGGCCCTACGACAAGGACCGTTCGGGCTTCGTCATGGGCGAGGGCGCCGGCATGGTGATGCTGGAAGAGTATGAGCACGCCAAGGCGCGCGGCGCGAAGATCTATGCCGAGGTGATCGGCTATGGCCTGGCCGGCGACGCCTATCACATCACCGCCCCGGCCGAGGACGGCGACGGCGGTTTTCGCGCCATGCGGGCGGCCGTGAAGGACGCCGGCATCGAGGCCGGTGACATCGACTACATCAACGCCCACGGCACCTCGACCATGGCTGATTACCTGGAGCTGGGCGCTGTCGAACGCCTGATGGGCGACGCCGCCAAGGGCAAGGCGATGAGCTCGACCAAGTCGATGACCGGCCACCTGCTGGGCGCCGCCGGGGCCATCGAGGCGATCTTCTCGATCCTGGCCATTCGCGACAACATCGCGCCGCCGACCATCAACCTGGACAACCAGGAGCAGGAAACCGCGCTCGATCTGGTCGCCAACAAGGCGAAGCCGATGAAGATCGACATCGCGATGAGCAATAGCTTCGGCTTTGGCGGCACCAACGCCGCAGTCATTTTCCGCCGGATCTAGATGAGCCGGGCGGACCGTCGGGGCGGGGGCCTTCCAGCTGTGCGTAGATTGATTATCATGCTGATCAGTGGCCTGCTGACGCTGGCCCTGGCGGCGGCGCTCGCGGGCGTCTGGGCGCTGTGGACCTATCAGGGGCCGGGACCGGCGGCCAAGGTCGGACCGGTGCATGTGGTGATGCTGCGCCGGGGCGCGGGACTCAACGAGATCGCCTCGTCGCTTGAGAAGGCGGGGGCGGTGCGTTCGGCTCCAGTGTTCCTGGCCGCGGCGCAGATCACTGGCGCGGCCCGAGAACTGAAGGCCGGGGAATACGAATTTCCGTCCAAAGCGCCGATGAGCGTGGTGCTCGACTATGTCCGCAAGGGCAAGGTGGTGCGCCATCAGGTGACCGTTCCCGAGGGCTGGACGTCCGACATGGTCGTCGAGGCCTTGATGACGGAGCAGGCGCTGACCGGCGATGTGGCGACCCCGGCCGAGGGCACGATCTTGCCGGAGACCTATGACTACGAGCGGGGCGAGGAACGGGCCGCCGTGCTGCAGCGGATGATGGACGACCGCGACCAGCTGCTGGCCAGCCTTTGGGCCAAGCGCAAGAGCGGCCTGCCGATCCGCACGCCGGAGGAGGCGGTGACGCTGGCCTCCATCGTCGAAAAGGAGACCGGAGTGGCCTCCGAGCGGCCGCGCGTGGCGGCGGTGTTCATGAACCGGCTGAACCAGGGGATCCGACTGCAGAGCGATCCAACCATCATCTATGGCCTGAACAAAGGCCGGCCGCTGGGCCGGGGCATCCGGCGCTCCGAACTGGACGCGCCCAACCCCTACAACACCTACCAGATCGACGGCCTGCCGCCGGGGCCGATCGCCAACCCGGGCCGGGCTAGCCTGGCCGCGGTCCTTGATCCGCCTGTTACCAACGAGATCTACTTCGTGGCCGACGGCAGCGGCGGGCACGTCTTCGCGGTGACGCTCGATGAGCACAACAGCAACGTCGAGCGCTGGCGGATCATCGAGCAACAGAAGGCCGCCGCCAAGGCCGCCAAGGGGAACTGATGGCGCTTTCCGGCATGACGGGGTTCGGGCGGGCCGAGGGCGCGCAGGAGGCCTGGAGCTGGGCGGTCGAGGCGCGGAGCGTCAACGGCCGAAACCTGGAGATCCGCTTCAAGGGACCGCCGGGTTTCGACGCCCTGGAGCGCGGGGCGCGCGAGGCCGGGCAGGCGCGGTTCCAGCGCGGCCAGGTGTCGCTGACCCTGCAAGCCAAGCGGGGCGAGGCGGGGGCCGGCGCGATCAGTGTCAATGTCGGGCAGCTGGAACGCTATCTAGCGGCGGTGGCGCCCTATGTGGCGTCGGGGCAGGCGGCGGCGCCCAGCGCCGACGGCCTGCTGGCTCTGCGCGGCGTCATCGAGACCGCCGACGCCGAGGAGGATGAGAAGGACCGCGCCACGCTGGAGACGGCCATGGCGGCCTCCGTGGCCCTGGCGCTGGATGGCCTGAAGGCCGCGCGGCTGGAGGAGGGAGCGGCGCTGCTCCCGGTGTTGTCAGGTCTGGTCGACCGGATCGACACCCTGACCAAGGTTTCCGCCGACCAGGCGGGCGAACAGCCGGCGATGATTCGCGACCGGTTCCAAAGGCGGCTGACCGAACTGGCCGGCGAGGCGGCCAGCGAGGAGCGCATCCTGCAGGAAGCCGCCGCCATGGCGGTGAAGGCCGATGTGCGCGAGGAACTGGATCGCCTAAGCGGCCACGTGACGGCGGCGCGGCTGTTGCTGACCGGTGAGGGCCCGGCCGGGCGGCGGCTGGACTTTCTCACTCAGGAATTCATGCGCGAGGCCAACACACTCTGCTCCAAATCGACCACCCCCGCCTTGACGGCGACGGGGCTGGAGTTGAAAGCCACCATCGAGCAGTTCCGTGAGCAGGTGCAGAATGTCGAGTGATAAGCCCCGGACACGCGGCCTTCTGATGATGGTCGTCGCGCCCTCGGGTGTCGGCAAGACCTCGCTGACCCGGCGGCTGGTGGCCGACCATTCGGACCTGCTGCTGAGCATCTCGGCGACGACGCGCGATCCCAGGCCCGGCGAGCATGAGGGGCGCGACTACCACTTCGTCGACCGCGCCGAGTTCGACGCCATGGTGGCGCGGGACGCCTTCCTCGAATGGGCCGAGGTCTATGGCAACCGTTACGGCAGCCCGCGCGAGCCGATCATGGCGGCCCTGGAGCGGGGCGAGAGCGTGCTGTTCGACATCGACTACCAGGGAGCGATGTCGATCCATGCCCAGGCGCCGGAGGATTCGGTGCTGGTGTACATCCTGCCGCCATCCCTGGCCGAGATGAGCCGGCGGCTGCACGCGCGGTCTCAGGACAGCGAAGAGGTGATCGCCCAGCGGATCGCCCGCTCGAAGGACGAGGTCGAGCAGTGGAAAACCTTCGACTACGTCCTGCTGAACGAGGATTTCGACAAGGCTTATTCGGACCTGGCGCACATCTACCACGCCGAACGGATGAAGCGGGGCCGGAACCTGTGGATCGCGCCGTTCGTGGAAGAGCTGCTGCACGAGGACGTTTGACGCCGGTGGGGGAGAAACTGTGACAGTCACGCTTCGCGGGACAGTCACCGAACCCGCCCGGTGACTGTCTTCCGGCGCAGCCGGATGACTGTCACCGCCCTGCTTAGAGCGCGTCGGCGAGGCGCAAGAATCCCGGTACGTCGATGGTCTCGGCGCGGGCGTCGGGGTCGATACCGGCCTTCTCACACAAGGCAGCCCCACCCAGCTGTTTCAGGCTTGAGCGCAGCATCTTGCGGCGCTGACCAAAGGCGGCTGCGGTGACCTTCTCGAGCGCGGCGATCTGCGCCGCCGATGGCGCCTCTTCCAGCGGGTCAAGCCGTACCACGGCCGAGTTGACCTTCGGCGGCGGGGTAAAGGCCCGGGCGGGAAGGTCCATGACCACCTGGCAGCGGCAGATCGCCTGGCTGATGACGCCGAGGCGCCCGTAGGCGTCCGATCCGACCGGGGCGGCGATGCGGTCGGCGACTTCCTTCTGGAACATCAGGCTCATCGAGACGGGGCGCCACGGGCCGGTCAGCCATTTGATCAGCAGGGGGGTGCCGACGTTGTAGGGCAGGTTGGCGACGACCAGGCCTTCGCCGCCGGCAAGCTGGGCTTCGTCGACCTTGAGGGCGTCGGCCTGGACGATGGTCAGGGCGCCGCCCGAGGCTTCCGAGATCTCTTGGAGCAAAGGCACGAAGCGGGGGTCCTTCTCGACAGCCACCACCCGCGCGCCGGCTTCCAGCAGGGCGCGGGTCAGGCCGCCAGGGCCGGGGCCAACCTCGACGACCGTGCGGCCCTCCAGCGGGCCGGCCAAGCGGGCGATCTTGCGGGTGATGTTGAGGTCGAGCAGGAAGTGCTGGCCGAAGGCCTTCCTGGCCAGCAGGTCGTGCTGTTCGAGGCTTTCACGCAGCGGCGGGAGGTTGGCGAGTGTCATGCGGCCAGCCGGCGGTCGGCGATCTGTCCGGCCATCTTGAGCGCGTTGATGAAGCTGTCGGCCCGCGCCAGGCCCCGGCCAGCAATGTCGAAACCGGTGCCGTGATCGGGCGAGGTTCGGACGATAGGCAGGCCTAGCGTCACATTAACGCCGCCCCAAAAATCGAGCATCTTCAGGGGAATAAGGCCCTGATCATGATACATGCAGAGGGCCGCGTCGTAGCGGCGTCGGGCCTCCGGATGGAACAGGGTGTCGGCGGGCGAGGGGCCTGTGACCTCGACGCCGAGGGCGCGCAGGGCGCGGACGGCGGGGCCGATGATCTCGATTTCTTCGCGGCCGATGCCGCCGTCCTCGCCGGCGTGGGGGTTCAGGCCGGCGACGGCCAGACGTGGCCGGGCGATGCCGAAATCACGGCGCAGGGCCTGGACAGTGACCAGGCCAGCGTTGACCAGCCCTTCAATGCTCAAGCTTCGGGAAACATCGGCCAATGGGCTGTGGATGGTGGCCAGGCAGACGCGCAGGCCGCCGTGCGCTCCGGGCTGCTCGGGCGCGGCGAGCATCATCACCGGGCCCCGAGCCCCGTCCTGGTTCTGGGCGGCGGTCAGTTCGGCGAGAAACTCGGTGTGGCCGGGAAAGCCGAAGCCGGCGGCGTAGAGCGGAGCCTTGGCGATGGGGCTGGTAACGACGCCGCTGACCGCCCCGGTCAGGGCCAGACCGACGGCGGTCTCGATCCAGCCGATCACCGACTTGGCATAGGCGGGCGAAGGCTGGCCGGCGACGACCGGCGAGGAGATCGGCTGATGCAGCACGGGGATGGCGGTGGCGAACACCTGGGCCGCCTCGGCCGGGCTGCCGATGGCCTGCACCGGCGTGCCGTGACCACCAGGGGCCGAACGCAGGCAGCCGGAGTCGCCGATCACCAGGAAGGGCCGTCCCTCATCGCGTACGGCGTTCCAGGCCTTGACGATGATTTCCGCGCCGATACCGGCCGGATCGCCCAGAGTGACGGCGAGGGGTCGCCCGGTCACCGGTTCTCTATCGTGGCCTGCATCTTCAGGTCACGCATCACGCGCTTGGAGACCAGCGCCAGTTGTTGACTGAACAGGCGGCGCTCGATCTGCTCTTCGGTCGGCAGGTTGCCGGCGCTGGAGCGACGGCCGCAGACCATGATCATGTGCAGGCCCGCCTCGGTGCGGATCGGCGTGGCCGACAGCTGGTTTTCCGGCAGGCCCGCGGCGGCTTCGGCGAAACCGCCGACCAGGGCCGTCTCTTCCATTTCGCCCATGTCGCCGGCCACGACCGGCGCGGCCTGGGCCGACTTGGCTTCGAGGTCGGCGCAGGTGGGCCCAAGGCCGCGAAGTTTCTGCAGCGACTGGCCAGCGGCGTCCACGGCCGCCTGGTCGGCGCCCGGGTCGAGGGCCACAGCGGCTTGTTTAAGGGTGATCAGGTTGGCGCTGGCGCCGGCTCGCTTGTCACGCACCAGGATGACATAGACGCCGTCCTGGGTCGGAATTGGCGGCGACATCTGGCCAGGGCGGACCGCTTCCATCACCGCGTCGACTTCCGGCGGCATCTCGCCCGGCGACACCCAACCGGCGTCGCCGCCGCTGGCCGCCGAGGGGGAGGCGGAAAATTGCCGCGCCACCGACGGGAAGGGCGCGCCTTGCTGGATCTGGGCGATCAGCGACTGGGCGCCGTTGAAGGCGACGTCAGCGCCGCCGACCCGAGCGTTGTCGATGAAGATTTCGCTGATCTGGTATTGCGGCTTGGCCGCGGCGTCGGCCAGACGTTTCTGGGTCGCCTTGATCTGGTCCTGACCGATGCGCAGGCGGCTGCCGTAGCGACCGCGCATGTACTGCTGCCAGCTGTAGGCAATGCGCGCCTGCTCGCGGTAGGTGGAGGGGGCGATGCCCTGCTGAGCCAGCTGGGCGTAGAATTGATCGACGCCGACCTTGTACTCACCCTGCACGGTCTCGACGATGACCTCGTCGATCTCGGCGTCGGTGGCGATGATGGTGGTCTTATTCTCCTTCTCGACCCGGCGTAGCTCCTGGGTCTGCAGCCGCTCCTCGACGAGCTGGCGCAGGGCCTCGCCCTGAATTTGCGGCAGGTTCTCGGCGGTCGGTTGGAAGCCGGTGTTGAGGATCACCAGCCGCATGCGCTGCACGAGGTCGTAGCTGGAGATGATGTCGTCATTGACGATGGCGGCGACGCCCTCGGCGATATCCGGCTGGACCGCAGCCTCCTGCGCATGGACGGCGGGCGTCATACCGGCCGTGGCCAGGGCGATGACCGAAACCGTGGCCAAGATCCTGCCCGTTACCTTAAGCGTCGAGAGCAAATTCGTCGTTCCCATAGAGCATGTCCGCCGGCGCAAAGGCGCATCCGGCGGGGAAGGTCATCGCCTGTAGCCTTTATCGCCCAATGTGGCGAGCGTTAGGCGCAGCACCACCGCGTCGGATGGTCCCAGGGAGCGATTGAAGGTCTCCTCGTGGATCCAGACGACCGCCACGTCGAGGCAGTCGTCGCGGTAGAAGAGGCCCAGTTCCTGTCTCCGCCAGATATCGTTCTCGATATCCCAGATGCCGGCCGCGGTGACGCCGATGGTCTTGGTGACCATGACATCGGCGGCGAAATCGATGTCCTGGCGCTCGACGCCAGTAATGTCCTGGTTGTCGTGCAGGTAGCGGACATAGCCGCTGGCCCGCTCGAAGGTGGCATTGGCGCCGATCTCGACGCGGCGCAGGTCGAGCGTCTCCGAATCGAATCGGGCCCGGCCGTAGAGGGTGAGTTGCTGGAACGGCTTGGCGTCGCCAGCCACGATCCAGTCGCTGGCCCGCCGTTGCAGGCCGCTACGGGCCGGCAGGACAGTGTCGTCGCTGTCGCGGAAGCTGCGGCCAACCAGGACGCTGAGCGACCGCCCGTCATCGTAGGAGACGGTGGCGCGGGCCCCGACGTTAAGCCGGGCGCCGCCCTCATAGAGGTCGAAGCCGGGCGACTTGTTGGCGCGAAACAGGTTGGTCTCGTCGAACTCCAGGACGATGGAATCTTCGTTGGGAATGCGGTCGTCGAGATCGCTATCGGGCGAGATGGCGACCTGGGCGATCGGTTCCAGCACAATGGTGCGGTCGTCGTCGCGGCGGAACATCGGATAGGTCAGGTCGACCCCGACAACTCCCAGGGCGCGGCCAAAGCTCGCACCATCGCCGGCTGGCGCATAATCCTCGACGGAATAGTAGTCGCCGCGCGCTTCCAGGAAGGGCGAGACCCGCAAGCCGCTGTTGAAGGTGAAGTTGGTCCGCCAGTCGGCCTGAAAGGTTGCGCGGCGCGAATCGGCGCCCTGCTGGCTGGGTGAGGTCTGCGACTGCTCGCGGGTCAGCACCACGGCCGAGCCTTGCATTCGGAATCGGCCACCCAGCACGGGCACGGGCAGTTCGAAGCGGGCTTCGATCAGCGGGGCGATGGTCGGGAAGGTGCGATCGTTGTCGGTGGGCCGCAGGCCCTGGACGCTGATGGCGTTGACCGAGAACCAGGAGAGATTGTCCTGGCGGGTGGCGAACAGTTGGCTGGTCAGGCGGCGGTTGTCGCTGGAGACCAGGCCGCGCTGGCGGGAAACGTCGCTGATGTCGTACTTGTCGAAGATCAGATCGTCGCTGGCCCGTTCGGCGGCGAAGCCCCACTTCCAGTTCTTGTTGATGTCGAACAGGCCGTTGGCCAGCACATAGCTGCGGTGGGTCGTATCGCCGATCCCGCTGCCGTTGCTGTCGAGATCCTTTTCGTAGGTGTAGCCGAAGCGAGCCTCGATCTCGCCGCTGTAGAAGCGCTGGCGGTAGTCGAAATTTACGAACGGATTGACCTTGGTGTTGACCTGCGGGCTGATGGTCAGGTCGGAGGACGGGCTCAACACCCAGAGATAGGGCTGTTCGTAGCTGAGCCCGCGGCGCTGGGAAGCGACGATGGTCGGCGGCAGCAGGCCGGACATGCGATCGGCGGCGGGGTCCGCGTGCCAGAAGATTGGCGCATAAAATACTGGAATGCCAAACATTTCTATGACGGCATTCTCGTAATAGATCAGGTGGTTCTCACTGTCCTGAACCACCTTGTCGGCTCGGATTGACCAGGTCGGGTCCTTGGTCTTGTCGTCCTCGCAGAGCTCGCAGGGGGTGTAGACGCCCTTATTGAGCTCGGCGGTGTGGTCGTCGCGGCGAACCAGGGTGTCGCCGGCGATCTTGATGTTGTCCTTCAGCCGGGCGGAGAAGCCCTTGGCAATGCCGGCCCTAAGTTGGTCGTCGAGGACGACCTCGTCGGCGAAGGCGGTTGTGCCGTCACGCTCGACAATGACCACATCGCCGGTGGCGACGACCACGCCGGTCGTTTGGTTGTAGACCACCTTCTCGGCCCGCAGGGTGCGGCCCTTGTTCCGAACCTGGACCTGGCCCTCGGCGATGACGGTTCCGGCTTGGTCGTCCTGAATGAGGCTGTCGGCTTCAAGGTAGTAGCCGTCGGCGCCTAATCCATCATCTTCGATAGGCGCTGGCTGCGGCGCCGGCGCCATGGCGGGCAGGGCCGTGGCGATCGCCCCGTCGTCCTCGGCCAGGGCCGGGAATGCCAGGGCGGTGACGGCCAGCATCGTCGCGCCGGCCAGGAGGCGGGCGCGGTTGCCGCGCGGATCGTTTCTGTCCAGCCTCATGAAACCCCTGTTCCCTCTCGCGCTCAAACTCAGGCCGCGAGTCACCCGTCTTCCGTATAGCAAAGCAGGGTCAGTCCCGACAAAAGCGCCAGCAAGGGCGGCGCCCAGGCCGCCAGCATTGCCGGTATGATCTCCGCCCTGCCGAGCGCGATGCACATCTGGTTGAAGAAGAAGAAGGCGAAACCAAGGACCACCCCTGATCCGGCCAACGCCGGCAGCCCGCCAAGGCGCATCAGCCGGAGCGAAAAGGCCGCCGCCAGCACCGACATGGCCGAGAACAGGATCGGCGTCGCCAGCAGCTGCTGCAGCCGCAGGCGGTAGGCCAGAGCCGAGAAGCCGGCCTTCTCGGTGCCGGTGATGGTGGCCGGCAGGCGCCAGAAGGCGATGGCCTCGGGGGTGGTAAACCGCTCGATGGCCGCCTGGTCGTCGAGGGTCGAGGGGATGGTCAGGCTCTCCGAGCGCACCGAGCCGGCGCCGGGACTGGCCTCGCGGACATCAGTCAGCCGCCAGTAACCCGGCATCAGCCGCGCCTCGGCGGCCTCGACCCGGCGTGAAAAGGCCAGGCCGCCATCCGGCTCGATGCGGTAGATGAACATCGAGACGACCTTCAAACGGACGACGCCCTCGACCTGGTCGTGGCTGCGGGCCCGGATCACGACCTGGGAGCGTTCGTCGGTCTGCCGCAGCCAGGTCTCCTTGGGCGCGGCGGCCAGGTAGTCGTCCATGACGGCCGTGCGGGCCTGTTCGAACTTGACGTTCATCCAGGCGGCCATCGGGTTGAGCACCGCCACGGTGAGGGCCCCGACCACGAAGGCGGCGGCGGCGGCAGGCAGGATGAAGCGCCAGGCCGAGACGCCGGCGGCGCGCATGGCAATCAGCTCGCTCCGCCGGTTGAGGCCGACGAAGGCCGCCAGGGTGCCAAAAAGGAAGGCGAACGGCAGCAGGGTGAGGATGGTCGAGGGGGCCTTGAGCAGGGTCAGCCACAGCAGGACCACGAAGCCGGCGTCGGCCCGCCCGCCGACGTTGCGCGATACATCGACGAAATCGATCAGCAGGATGACCGCGCCGATGATCGCCAGGGCGCCGGCCACCGAGACCATGGTGCGGCTGAGGACGTAGCGTTCGAGGCGGCCGGGCAGGAGTCTCATGCGGCGGCTCCGATGGCGACCGGCCCCTTAGGCGGCCTGGGCATTCGCATGAAGGGAATCCAGGCCCGCCAGCCGTGGCGGCTCTCGACCGGGCGGAAGACCTGGTCGAAGCCCCAGAACATGGCGCCCAGCGGGATGGAATACTGCAGGACGTTGAAGGCGACGTTGTCCTCGCAGGCGGCCTGGACCGCGAAGCCGATGATTCGCACCAGGGCGGCGGCGGCCCCTATCATGGCGATGCGCTTGCCATAGCCCATGCGGTTGAATCCGGCCCCGACCACGGCGGCCAGGGCCATGGCCATGAAGGCCAGCGCATACAGCGGCGAGGCCAGCCGCGAGTTGCCCTCGGCCAGCATGCGCTTGCGGTTCTTCTTCTCGTAGTCCTGGGAAAGGTCCGGATAGAACAGCTCGTGCAGGTAGCGGTCCGAGGCCTTGAAGCGGATGCTCTCGCGGCTGTTGAGGTAGGGTTTCAGGTCCAGGGCGTACTCGTCGAAGGTCAGGTAGTTGAGCACCCCGCGCTCGGAAAATTCCTGGGTCGAGCCCTGGCGCATGAGCAGCAGCGGCGCGCCGTTCTTGAACAGCACCTGGCCTTCCTTGGCCGTGTAGGTGGTGGCCTGGCCCTCCTCGGTCATCTGGTGAATGAAGAGGTTGTGGATGGCGCCGTTGCTATCGACGGTCTGACCATAGACGGTCAGGCGCGGGGCCGGGTCGGTGAACTGGCCTTCGACCACCAGCATGGCGGCCAGGTCGGTCTTGGCCTGGAAGATCAGCTTGCGGTACTCGCGGTAGGCGGCCGGCTGGACCCAGAGATTGATCACCAGGCAGACGAGGGTGGCCAAGGTTGCCAATTTAACCGCCGGGCTGATCACCCGCCAACGGCTCATGCCGCCGGCGTAGGCGACGATCAGTTCCTGGTCGCCCTGCAGCTTGTTCAACGCCACCAGGGCGGCGACCAGAACGGCGATGGGGATGATCAGATTGGCCAGCTGCGGCATGGCCAGGACGATGATCTGCAGATAGATCCAGGCGCTCTGGCGCTGCTCGATGATGATGTCCAGCTGCCCCAGACTCTGGCTGAGCAGGCCCACGGCAGCGAGCGCCGCCGTCGCCAGCAGCGTGGGCCATAGCAGCTGGCCAAAGAGGTAGCGTTCGATCAGGCGCATGCGGACTTGGAAGCTCGGCCTCTGTCGGGCCGCAGGAGGGTTGTTAGTAGTGCGCGTTGGGGCGGAACGGAACCCGGCCGGGCGCGATTCCTTGCTCTGACAGGCGAAATCTTCCCCCGCTTCCCCAAAGACGCGGAAAGGCCTATCTCGCCTCCCAAGACATTGTGAGGAGCGCTTCATGCGTATCGAGTTCGTAGCGGTCGACCGCGCCAATCCGCCGGCAGAGGGGGCCATCGCCACCGCAATCATCGAAGCCGGCAAGCTGTCGGCCGGCGCGCAGGATCTGGACAAGGCGACGGGCGGCGCCCTGGCCCGCGCCGTGGCCGCCGGGCGGTTCAAAGGCGCCAAGGGCGCGACGCTGGAGCTTGTCGCTCCCGCCGGTCGCGAGAGCGCCCGGATCACCCTGCTGGGCGTGGGTGACGGCCAGTGGAACGGCGAGTCGGCCGAATCCTTCGGCGCGTCGGCCTATGGGGCCACCAAGGCCAACGGCGCGATGACCCTGACCCTGCTGCTGCCGGAAGCCAGCGGCGAGGAGGGGGCCCGCGCCGCCTTTGGGGCCAAGCTCGCCAGCTATCGATTCGACAAATACCGGACAACCGAGAAGGCCGACAAGAAGCCGTCAATCGAGACCGTCAAGGTCGCCGTTGACGATCCCGCCGCCGCCACCGCCGCATTCGAAGGTCTGGCCTCGCTGGCGGAAGCCATCTTCTTCAGCCGCGACCTGGTCTCCGAGCCGCCGAACGTCCTCCATCCGGAAAGCTACGCCCAGCGCGTCAAGGCTCTGGAATCGCTGGGCCTAGAGGTCGAGATCCTCGGCGAGGCCGAGATGGCCAAGCTCGGCATGGGCTCCTTGCTCGGCGTCGGCCAGGGTTCGATCCGCGACAGCCAGTTGGTGGTCATCCAGTGGAAGGGCGGCGGCGACGCCCAGCCCATCGCCTTCGTCGGCAAGGGCGTCACCTTCGACACCGGCGGCATCTCGATCAAGCCAGCCGACGGCATGGAAGACATGAAGTGGGACATGGGCGGCTCCGCCGCCGTGGCCGGCCTGATGCACGCCGTCGCCAGCCGCAAGGCCAAGGCGAACGTCGTTGGCATTCTGGGGCTGGTCGAGAACATGCCCGACGGCAATGCCCAGCGTCCTGGCGACGTGGTCACTTCGATGTCCGGCCAGACCATCGAGATTATCAACACGGACGCCGAGGGCCGCCTCGTGCTGGCCGATGCCCTCTGGTACTGCCAGGACCGCTTCAAGCCGCGGTTCATGGTCGACCTGGCCACCCTGACCGGGGCGATCATCATCTCGCTCGGCAACGACTACGGTGGCCTGTTCAGCAACAATGACGCCCTGTCGGAGAACCTGCTGGCCGCGTCGAAGGCCGAGAACGAGCCCCTGTGGCGCATGCCGATGCCGCCGGCCTACGACAAGAACATCGACAGCATGATCGCCGATGTGAAGAACACCGGCGGGCGGCCCGGCGGCTCGATCACCGCGGCGCTGTTCCTGCAGCGCTTCGTCAACAACACGCCCTGGGCCCACCTCGACATCGCCGGGACCGCCTGGAAGAAGCCGTCGAGCGTGCCGACCATCCCGGACGGCGCGACCGGTTTTGGCGTGCGGTTGCTGAACCGGATGATCGCCGACAACTACGAAGGCTAGCCTTCTCCCTATCCTCGCTTCAACCTTCCGTCATCCCGGACGGCCGTCCGGCCGATCCGGGACAGGGAGGGCAGGGGCGCGGTTTGGAAGCTGCGATGGCGGCGCCAGCGGGCCCTGGGTCCCGGCTCTCCGCTTCGCTACGGCCGGGATGACGGATGTTGGAGCGATATGGCGGTTAATCCCTGCGAGGTCTGGTTCTACCACCTGGAGCGCTCGACGCTCGATCAGGTGCTGCCTGAACTGTTGCAGAAGACCTTGCAGCGCGGCTGGCGGGCCCTGGTCCGCAGCACCGAGCCCGAGCGGCTCGATCAGATGGACAACTTTCTCTGGACCTTCCAGGAGGATGGCTTCCTGCCGCACGGGGTTAGCAATGAGCCGTTCGCCGACCACCAGCCGGTGCTGCTGACCACTTCCGTCGACAACCCGAATGGCGCCCATGCGTTGTTCCTCATCGACGGCGCCCAGCCCGGCGACCTCAAGGGCTTCGAACGCTGCATCGTCCTGTTCGACGGGCGGGAGGAGGAAGCGCTGGCCGGGGCTCGGGGGCTGTGGAAGTCTGTGAAGGCCTTGGGGTTGCCGGCTTCCTACTGGCGCCAGGGCGAGCGAAAAGGTTGGGAGAAGCAGGCATGAGACTGTTGCAATTCGGAGTTTCGCTTGCCGGCCTTCTAGCCATGTTCGCTTGCGCCACGCCGGAGCCGCAGGCCGCCCGCGCGCCGCCCCCGCCGCCCAAGGTCGAGGCGCCGAGAGCGATGCCGGCGCAAGAGCCCAAGGACAGCTGCGGCGCCATGCCCCTGCAGTATCTGGTCGGCAAGCCCAAGAGTGACATCACGGTGCCGGTCGATCCGACGAAACGCCGGGTGAGTTGCACCAGTTGCCCGGTGACCATGGACTACAACCCGGAGCGCCTGAACATCTTCTTCGACGCCGACACGGGCATCATCAAGGAAGTGAAGTGCGGCTAGCGGCGCTAGCGGCTGGGCTGGGCTGGCGCTGGTCGGGGCGACGACTGCCGAGGCGCCCGCAGTGGCCTATCTGGTGGTGATTGGTCGGCTTGCCGCCATCGACGTGGCGCCGCAGGAGCTGCTTGCGCCGGAAGATCGCGGTATCGAATCCCACACACAGGCCTGGTTGTTCGACGTCGAGGGCGAAGCGGTTCTAGGCGGAGGGCCCTGGCGTCGCCGCAGGCGCTGAGGGCGGACTGGCGTACCCATCCCAACGTCGGCCCTCCCGCGAGCGGCACCACGAACCAGGCGGCTGATCGGCCTGAATACCAAACACGGAAACCCCCGGTCGCCTGAGCGACCGGGGGTTCCTTCTTCAAGCCGACGATCGTCAGCCTACCACTTGAAGCGGAAGCCCAGGCGAACGCCGCCGCCGCTCATGTCGTTCCCGAAGTTGCCATCGGCCTGGACATAGCCGGTGAAGCCGGACAGCGGACCGGTCCAGGGCGAGAAGCCGATGCCCAGCTGCGCCTGACCGTAGGTGTCAGGCGCCAGGTTGTTCATCGGAACGTCGATGCCGCCATTGGTGAAGGTCAGGCCGTCTTCGCCTTCAAATTCTTCGGCCGCATAGACGCCGCCGTAGGGGATGACCCGGCCGCCGCCGCTCATCTTCCAGACACCGCCGCCGCGCAGACCGATCTTGCCGCGAAGGCTGTCGTTGTCGTCGTAACTGATGGTGGAGGCCATCACGTCGAAATCGTCCAGTTCCGTGCGGACGTAGGTCAGGCTGGCCACCGGCTCGATGAAGAAGGCCGAGCCACCGAAGCGGTAGCCGCCTTCCAGGCTGGCGCCATAGGCTTGGGCGTCGAACTCGGCGCGTTGGGCGACGTTTGCGAAGCTGGTGTCGCCCTGCAGGAAGTCGGCCTTGATTAGGCCGTTCACGAACAGGCCGCCCTGCGTGTAGCCAACCGACCCGCCAACGTTGAAGCCGGTGAAATCGATGCTGCCGCCGCCGTCTTTGAAGTCCAGGTAGGAGCCGGCGAAACCGCCGGTCACACCCAGCGACAGGGCGCCCGCGCCCATGGCCCGATACCAGTCGATGCCGCCCTGATAGCCAGCGTACTTCTGTTCGTAGCCGAGATCGACGGTCTGGTTGATGCCGAAGGTCGTGAACTGCCCATCGGTGTCGCGGCTATCGACGCCGCCCAGGAATTCCCCCCAGACATGAGCGCCATCGCTCATTGCCATCTGATCGCCGGCCCAGGCTCCATCGCGGACGCTGGCCATGTGGTTCGACCAGCTGTCGCCGGTTTTGCGCCAGAGGTTGCCGGCCGCTTCGCCGGCCAAGGCCTGCTGGAAGATGACGCTCTGGGGCGTTCCAACGAGCAGGAAGTTGGCGGTCGGGGCGTCATAAACGATCTGGTACTGGACCAGCTCGAGATTGACGTTCGCCGGGTCGAGCACGAAGGCCGTGGCCGGCGAGGCGGTGGCGCCGTCGACGATGACGACGCCTGGTGTGAGCACCCCGCCACCGACGTTGTTGACCTGCACGCCGGTCGAACCAGTCGCCGAACCGATTATCAGGCGGTCGGCCACCGGCGTTGCGCCGCTGAAGTTGACGTCCAGAGCCAGACGGCTGTTGGCGCCGCCGGCGAAGACACCCGGGAAAGTGAAGCTGTCACCGGCGCGGCCGTTCTGCAGCGAGACGCGGCCGGTGTTGTTGAATGTTTCGAGGTTGGCGAAGGTGACATTGCCAACCGGGAAGGCGCCGTTCAGGACGTTGAAATTGCCGGAGTTGTTGAATACATCCGCGCCCGCGCCGAAGTCGGCCCCGGCGTTGGCGTTCCAGGTTCCTGTGTTGTTGACCGTGTCAGCCCCGGCCCCGAACAGGCTGACGCCCGCCGCGTTGAACGTCCCGGCGTTGTTGATCACGTCAGCGTTGTCCGACAGCCGCACCCGGCCGTTTATGATGCCGCCGACCATGTTGGTGATGCTGGCCTGGCCGCCGGAGACGTCGATGGCGTAGCCGGCCGAGGAGCCGATCGTCCCACGGTTGGTGATGCCTGTGCCGTTGGTCGAGGCGGCGCGGATGCCCGCCGTTTGGCCGGCGATGGTGGAGCCGGTCAAGGTGTTCACCGAGACGGTGAGCCCGGTGAGGTTCATGGCGTCGGCCTGCGCCGAGGTGACACCTGCGCCCGTGACATTGACGTTGGTCGCCGCTGTCGCGCTGGTGGCGATGATGCCGGAAGCCCCGGCGCCGGTCACTGCGACGCGGCCGACACCGATGGTCGCCACACCTTGGGAATTGACCATCACGCCGGTG
Organism: Caulobacter sp.; assembly: GCA_046595895.1. Classification (GTDB taxonomy): domain Bacteria; phylum Pseudomonadota; class Alphaproteobacteria; order Caulobacterales; family Caulobacteraceae; genus Caulobacter. The sequence goes on from JBKJSF010000090.1 coordinate 23,841, forward strand.
GCGTTGGCGCCGGTTGTGGTCACGGTGGTCGGCGTGACCGAGGCGCTGCCCAGGTCTGCGTTGGCGCGGATGCCGACAGAGCCGGCGCCGGTGGTGCTGAAGGTCCCGCCAGTGACCGAGACATCGCCGCCGGAGTCGCTGTTGGCGTTCACAGCGAAGGCGTTGGCGCCGGTGGTGCGGATGTTGACGCCGGAGATGGCAATGTCGCCGCTGTTGGTCAGGACATCGATGGCGTTGGCGCCGAGGCCTGTGGTCGAGATCGTGCCGGCGTTGATCGACACATCGCCCGACGCTGAACTGCCGACGATGCCGAAGGCATTCTCGCCGCTGGTGGTGATGGTGCTGAAGTTGATGGTCAAGTCGCCATCATCGGTGACGCCGAGGATGCCGAAGGCGCCGTCGTCGGTGGTGGTAATCGAAGCGCCCGTCAGGCCCTGGATGCTCAGGGCGTCCGAGCCGATGGTCAGGCCGAGAATGCCGATGTTGAGCGAGCCGCTGGTGTTGATGGCGACGTCGGGATCGAGGTTGATCGTCAGATCGCCGAGCGGCGCGATGTAGGTGATGCCGTTGGGATAGGGATTGCCGGCGGCCGTGCAGGTGACCGTGCCACCAAAGGGCGCCGCGCCGCACTCGTCCTGTGCCATCGCCGCCGCCGGGACACCGAGGGTCGCCAAGACGAGGAAGCCGCCGATGGCGGTAGAGGCTGTGGATAGGAGAAGAGCCTTGCTACGGGCGTAGGCGCTGGGGCGCGGGGGGGTGCTCACGAGCCGCAGGCCCATGAATTGATTGGTCGTACGCATGTGAGGAAACTGCCTGAAAAGCTGTGATTGCTGGAGGCGGGTACGTCTGGTGTCGCCCAAGGGTTGCTTCGGGAAAAAAAGAATTCTCGAAGACGTCAAAATGGACGCAGATCAGCCCGCTACCGCTTCCAGGGCCTCGGCAGCCACTATCCAGACCGCTTCGGCCTCATCGACCTGGGTCTGAACCTTGGCGCGTCGTTTGCCGAGGTCAGCCGCAGCCATAGGATCCCGGACGTAGAGGTTCGCGTCACCCAGCTTTTCGTCGATTTCGGCCAGCTGTCTCGTCACCCGAGCCAGGGTTTCCTCCGCCGCCGTCAGCTTGCGCTTCAGCGGGCCGGCCAGGGCGACGGCATCGCGGCCGGTCGGGACCGGGGCCTTGGTGTTGACCGCCGGCTTGGGGTCCTCGCCCTTGACCTGGCTCGGGCCGCGGGCCGCGACGCGGGCGCGGTCGAGGACGAACTTGGCATAGTCGTCCATGTCGCCGTCGAAGGGCTTCACGCCGCCGTCGGCCGCCAGCCACAGCCGGTCGGCGACCAACTCCATCAGCGAGCGGTCGTGGGTGATCAGGATGACGGCGCCCTCGTAGTCGTTGAGGGCGTCGAGCAGGGCCCGGCGGCTGTCGATGTCCAGGTGGTTGGTCGGCTCGTCGAGGATCAGCAGGTGCGGCGCTTCCATCGCCACCATGTTGAGCAGCAGGCGGGCGCGCTCACCGCCGGACAGGTTGGCCACGGTGGTCTCGGCCTTCTCATAGCCGATGCCCCACTGCGCCAGTTTGGAGCGCCGCTGCGACTCGCCCGACTCGGGCAAGGCGCGGCGGATGATGTCCATCGGGGTGTCGACTGGATCGAGGGCCTCGATCTGGTGTTGGTGGAACCAGCCGACCTTGATTCGGCGGTCGCGGTGCAGGTCGCCGGACTGGATCGGCAAGGCGCCGGCGATCATCTTGGCGAAGGTCGACTTGCCGGCCCCGTTGACGCCGAGCAGGCCGATGCGGTCGTCGATGTCCATCCGCAGGTTGAGGTTTTTGAGCACCGGCGCACCGCCATAGCCGACGGTGGCGTTGTCCAGCCGCACCAGCGGCGGGGCCAGGGGCCGGGTCGGGGAGGGGATGGTGAAGGGGGCGGTTCGCTCCTCCAGCGTCAGAGTCACCGGCGGCAGCTTCTGCAGCATCTTCAGGCGCGACTGAGCTTGAGTCGCCTTGGAGGCCTTGGCGCGGAAGCGGTCGACGAAGGCCTGCATATGGGCGCGCTTGGCTTCGATCTTGCCGCGCATGGCCTCGGCGAGGCGGGCCTTCTCGGCCCGCTGTTCCTCGAAACTGTCGTAGCCGCCAGTATAGAGGTCGAGCTTACCTTCGCGAACATGGAGGATGTAACCGACGGAATTGTTGAGCAATTCCCGGTCGTGGCTGATGATCAGCGCGGTGTGCGGATACTTCTTCAGGCGGGCTTCGAGCCACAGGGCGCCTTCGAGGTCGAGGTAGTTGGTAGGCTCATCGAGCAGCAACAGGTCGGGTTCGCTGAACAGGGCGGCGGCCAGGGCCACCCGCATCCGCCAGCCACCGGAGAACTCGGCCATCGGGCGCGACAGGTCTTCGTTGCTGAAGCCGAGGCCCGAGAGGATTTCCGAGGCGCGCGAGGGGGCGGAGTCGGCGTCGATCTCGATCAGCCGGGCCCAGATGTCACCCATCTCCTCGGGGTCGGCGGTTTCCAGTCGGGTCAGCAGGGTGTGGCGCTCCTCGGCGGCCTCCAACACGGTGTCCAGCAGGGAGACCGGGGTGGCCGGATGTTCCTGGGCGACGGTGCCGATACGGGCGGCCTTTGGGATCTTGATCTCGTCCTCGCCGCCGTGCAGCTCGCCGAGGATCAGTTTGAACAGCGTCGACTTGCCGATGCCGTTGCGACCGACCAGGCCGATCTTGCCGCCGGTCGGCAGGGTGACCGACGCCTTGTCGAAGAAGCGTCTGCCCCAGGCGTTGAAAGTGAGTTCGTTGATCTGGAGCATGAAACGCTTTGGGGGTGTTGGCGTAGGGGAGGGTCGCCGCTATAAGCCCGCGACCTCCCAAATCCCACCTCTTTGTAGGCTTGAAAGAAACTAGGCCATGACCGAACGCACCTTTTCCATCATCAAACCCGACGCCACCGAGAAGAACCTGACCGGCGCCGTGAACGCCGTCATCGAAAATGCCGGCCTGCGCATCGTCGCCCAGAAGCGCATCAAGCTGAGCCAGGCCCAGGCCGAGAAGTTCTACGAGATCCACAACGCGCGGCCGTTCTTCGGCGAACTGGTCGCGTTCATGACCCGCGCTCCGGTCGTGGTTCAGGTGCTCGAAGGCGAGAACGCCGTCGCCCGCTACCGCGAAGTCATGGGCGCCACCAACCCCGCCCAGGCCGCCGACGGCACGATCCGCAAGCTCTACGCCGAGAGCGTCGGCGAGAACTCCGTTCACGGCTCCGACAGCCTGGACAACGCCAAGATGGAGATCGCCCAGTTCTTCACCGACGGTGAAATTCCAGGCTGAGGCCCGCAACGAGTCCCCACCTTCGGGGGTTCTCCCCGGCGCCGCCCACCCCTAGCCAGAGTCCCGATGAGAGAGTCCAAGATCGGAGGCTTCAACGAACG
>JBKJSF010000096.1:0-25816 GCA_046595895.1 Caulobacter sp.
CGACCACCAGCAGGTCCGCCGGCGCGACGAACAATTTTTCAAGCGCCTCAACGCCGTTCAGGGCCTCATCGACCTGGTAGCCGGCCCGCTCCAGCGCGTCGCGGTAGTACATCCGCACAAGACTGGCGTCGTCGATGACCAGGATGCGTTTCGCCGGCTCAGCCACGGGCGGCCTCCATCGGGCGTTGATAGACGATGGCGTCATCAAAGCGTCGCACGTCGAAGAGCGGCGAGATACGGCTCATCGACTCGGTGTGGCCCAGACAGATGAATCCGCCGGGCGCCAGGCAGTCATAGAGGTTTTCGGCCGCCAGCCGGCGCGATGCGTCGTCGAAATAGATCAGTACGTTGCGGCAGAAGATGACGTCGAACTGGCCCTGGGACCGGGTGTCCTCCGGCGCGACCAGGTTGACGGGGGTGAAGCGCACCGACTGCCGAAGTTCGTCCAGAATCCGCCAGCGGTCCTCGTCAAGGGCGGTGAAGTAGCGTGCGATGCTGTCCGGAGACAGGCGCATCAGAGCGCGTTTGCCGTAGACGCCCTCGGCGGCCATGGCCAATACCCTGGTGTCGATATCCGAGCCGACGATTTCGATGTCGTACCGATCGACCAGCGCCCAGTTGTCGAGCAGCCACATGGCGATCGAATAGGGCTCTTCGCCCGTTGAACAGGGAACCGACCAGATGCGGATCGCCTCGCCGGCCGTCTTGGCGCCGGTGCGTTCGGGCAGGATGTCGGCCGTCAGGCACTGCAGTTGATGGTCTTCACGATAGAAGTAGGTTTCGTTGACCGTGAAGGCGTTGATGAACTGCTCTATCTCTCCCCGCAGGTCGCTCCGCAGCCGGGCAAAATAGCTGACGAATGAGGTCGCGCCGGTGGCCGTCATCCGCTCGGCGACCCGGCGCTCGACGTAGTAACGCTTGGCCTCGGTGAAGATCATGCCGGTGCGGCGGTAGACGAACTCGCAGAGCCGCCGAAACTCCGCTTCCGATATCGACTCGAACTCAGCCACGATCGCCGGTCGCTCCCCCGGAAATCCGGTCCGCCGCGACCCGCGCCGCGAAAACGACGAAAGGTTCGGTCGCCCGGTCGGCGCAGCGGCGGATGGCGGGCAGCGCCTCCGGACCACCGACTTCGAGCAAGGCGTCAAGGGCGGCCGCCAGCACGTTGGTGTGGCTTTCGCGGTCCAGCAAATCGCCAAGCAACAGGCTGGCCTCGCTTGACGACAGGACCCGGGCGAGGTCGCAAGCGAGCAGGCGAACGTCCGGATCGGCGTCCGACAGCACCTCGCCGAGCCGCGCGCCCAGCAAGGCCGGCATGGCCCGAAGCGCGTCAAGGGCGGCGGTGCGGACGCTGGCCTCGTCGGAGCGGATCAGGGGCAGGATGGCGGCGACCGCCGCCTCGCCCGGATGGCGCACCAGGCCGGTGAGGATTGCTTCACGCACCCGCGCATCGTCTTCGCCGGCCAGCGCCGCAGCCAGCAGGGACGCATTCTCCGGGCCATTCGACAAAAGTCGGGCGGCGGTCCAACGCTCGTCGGGGTTTGCCGCCGTCAGGAGGCCAGCCGTATCGGCGAAGGCCGCCGGGAGAGCGGCGGCTGCGGCGGCCGGCTTGCGGATCAGGGGCATGAGGGCGCCAGTTGCAGAAGCCGGGCCGCGAGGCCGCCCAGCGGTTCGATAAAGGTCGCACCATCCGCACGCACGAGTTCGCCTGGCATGCCCCAGACCACGGCGGTGTCCTCGGATTCGGCCAGGGTGCGTCCGCCTTCGCTCTTCAAACGTGTCATCGCCTGCGCCCCGTCATTGCCCATCCCGGTCATCAGCACACCGATCAACTGGGCGGCCGGAGCGTGATCCATGGCGGATGTAACGAGCCGGTTGACACTTGGATGCCAGGGATATTCGGCCAGCGACGGCGCGGCCATCGCCACGAGCCCGCCCGCGCGCCGGGTGACGATGAGGTCGGCGTCGCCGCGGCCGACGTAGGCCGTGCCCGGAACCAGCGGGACCGGCCCTGAGACCTCGACGACCTGCAGGGCGCAGATCCCGTCAAGCCGGCGGGCCATCGGCCCGGTGAATGTCGCCGGCATGTGCTGGGCGATCAGGATCGGCCAGGGAAAACTCGCGGGCAGGGGCCTGAGCAGGGCCTCCAGCGCCGGCGGCCCGCCGGTCGAGGCGCCGACCAGCACCAGCCCCTCGCCTTCGGCGCGTTGCGACTCGTTGAGCCCGGGACCGGAGCGCTGCCGGGGCCTGGCGCCGATACGGTGACGGACGCGGTCCTTGAGGCGCAGGCTCGACTTCAACCGGGCGCCGGCCGCCAGGCGGACCTTGGCGACCAGTTCCGGCGCTATTTCATGGATGCGCAGCGAGACCGCACCGCCCGGCTTGGCCACGAAGTCGACGGCGCCCAGTTCCAACGCTTGCAGCGTGGTCTCGGCCCCCTCCTCGGTCAGGCTGGAGACCATGACCACCGGTGTCGGTCGCTCGATCATGATCCTGTCGAGGCAGGCCAATCCGTCCATCTGCGGCATGTGGATATCGAGGGTGACGACCTCAGGGGCGAAGTCCGCCAGTTGGGCCAGTGCATCGAGGCCGTCGCGGGCCATCCTCACCTCGAAGTCGGCTTCCTGGGCGAAGACCAGACCGAGCAGCTTGCGCACCAGGGCGGAGTCGTCGACCACCAGCACCTTGATCACTGGTCGGCCTGCCCAGCCCCAAGATCGAAAGCTTCCAGCAAGCCACGCTCGGCCCGGGTCAGTAGCTCGGCGGGGTCGAGCAACAGGATCATGCGACCGGACTCATCGAGGTTCAGTACGCCATGAACCAGCTGGTTGGCCTCGCCGGCGATGTCGGGGGCAGGCTCGACGGCGTCGGCCGGCGCGCCTAGCACCTCGGACACCGAATCCACTATCAAACCAGCCCGATGACGCTCGGTGCGAACGACGATCAAACGGCGCGAGCGTGCATCCGGCGCCCTTGGCATGTCAAAACGCCGCCGCTGATCGATCACAGGCAGCACCTCGCCGCGCAGGTTGACCACGCCTTCAAGGAACTTCGGGGTCTTGGGGAGGCGAGTGATCTGGTCCGGGACGCGGGCGACCTCGTCGACCGTCCCGATCGGCAAGCCGAACTCCTCCTCACCGAGCCGAAAGACGAGGTATTTCACCTCCTCGCTCCGGGTGGCGCCGGCCGTCGGCGTAGGAGCCTGAGCGGTCTGACTTAGTCGCTGCATGACGTCCTCGCGAAACAGCTGCTCGGGCGAGAGCACCGAAATCAGGCGGCGGCCGCCCTCGCCGCGATAGATCGAGGCGATGCGGGTCTCGCCGCCAGTGCGGGCCGCCAGCATCAGCGGAGTGGCTTCCAGTAACTCGGGATCGACATGCAGGATGGCTCGCAAGTGGTCGACGATCAGCCCGACCATGACGCCGGCCACGGTCGTCACCACCACCTTGCGGCGGTCCTGGTCGTCGCCGCCCACGGCAAGGCCCAGCAGGCCGCGAAGCGACATCAGGGGTAGCAGGGTGTCGCGATACGCCATGACCCCGACAACCACCGCCTCGGCGCGGGGGACAATGGCGACACTGTCCGGCGCGCGAACGATTTCCCGGACCGCCGCCAAATCCAGGGCGAACTCCTGGCCGGCGACGTCGAAGGTGACAAGCTTCTGCCTCCCGTTCGCTTCGGCGGCGCCGTTGGCCACTATCCAGCCCGGGGCGGAGGGGACGAAGGCGCGGGGCGGTCGCGCGGTCTGAATAAAGGCCTCGTCGAGCAGGCCGCGCAGATCGAGAATCTTCGCGGCGCCATCGCCTGTACGAAAGGCCCCAAGCAACCGCTCGCCCGGTTGCTGCGCCAGTTCAGCTTGGCGGGTTTCCACCTGATCGGCGGCGACGGAAACAAGGGCCTCGACCGCGTCGACCGTTATCGCCACGGCAGCGGCGCCCGTGAGGACGATAGCCCGGGATCCCGGCTTCGCGACTTCTTCACTCCGGCCGAGCAGGCCGCGAAGGCTGGCGAGCGGCAGCACCACGCCACGCAGGTTGGCGACGCCCAGCAGCCCGGGCGGGCTGTGCGGCACCCGGGACACCGGCGGAATGCGGATGATCTCGGCGACCAGTTCGGCCGGCACTCCGTAGAGGTCGCCGTCCACGTGGAAGGTCAGGAAGCGGCGCTCGGCCGCTTCGGACGCCTTGGCTACCGGGGCGGGGTCAGGCATCCGTCTGCTTCAGTTCTTCGGCCAGCAGCGCAATCTCCTCGATGGCCGCGGCGAGGTCTTCGGCGCCCTTCGCCTGCTGGCCGGACGCGACCGCCGCCTGGCGAGAAGCGGCGCCAGCCTGTTCCGCCGCCGTCGCGATCTGCCGCGCCGCGGCGGCCGATTGCACCGCGCCGTCGAGGATGCGTTCCGCGCCCTCCCCGATTGTGACGCCGGCCGCCCGAAGGGCCCCGATGTCGCTGTCCAGGCCCTGCAGGGCGATGAGGATGGCCCGGTTGGACTGCACCTCGACTTCGGCGGTGGCGATCACCTGTTCGAGGTCGCGGCGCAGGGCGGCGATCTGGTCGTTGATGCCGGCGACGGTTTCCTTGATCCGTCCGACACTCTCCGAGGCTTCCCGCGCCAGGCTGCGGATATCGTTGGACACCACCGCAAATCCCCGGCCGGCCTCGCCGGCTCGTGCCGCCTCGACTGAACCGCTGACCGCCAGCATGCTGGTCTGGACTGCGACCAGGGTGATTTCCTCGACAATGCTCTGGATGCGACGGGTGACACCGCCCAGACGCAGAATGGTCTCCAGGTTGCCGCGCGTGTCGCCGAGCGCCGAAGTGACGCCGTCGATCAGCTTCTCGACTGAACCGCGCATGGCCTGCAGCGCGGCCTCGGCCGCGCTGACCCGGTCGGCCGCGGTGCGGGCGGTGTCCTGGGCGACCCGGGCGCTATTTTCGATCTGGGCGAGGGCGGCCGAGGTCTGCTGGGTGGCGGCGGCCTGCTGCTGAGACCCGCGATTGATCTCCTCGACCGCCGCCATGATCTGGCTGGCGGCGCTCGACAGCTCCTGAATCGTTGCAGAAAGCTGTTCGGCCGCGGCCGCGATCTCGTCGGCCGCGCCGGCCCCGGCCTGGCCCTGGCGGAGGGCGTCTGCAACCTTGGCCAGCGCCTGGGCGGCGACCTGGCCTTGATCCAGCGATTTGGCCTGCTGCTCGATCGCTGACTGGGCCTCACCGGCCCCGGCCGATTGTTCTTCGGCGGCGCTCGAAACCTGCTCGGCCCCGCGCTGAGCCTCCAGGGCGGCGCGCTCGGCTTCCATCGCGGCGGTCAGGGTGTCCTGGCTTCCGCTGCTGACCACGACCATGTCGGCGCGGACCTTGTCCAGCGCGTCGACCACGGCAACGCCATTGCGCGCCTCGGCGATAGCGGCCTGCGCGGAGGCGTTGATGTTGCCGGTAACAGCGCGCACATCCGCCTGGATGACGTCGGCCAAACCCTGAACCTGCTGGGCGCTCCTGTCTGAGGTCTCGGCCAGCGCCCGGACCTCGTCAGCGACGACGGCGAAGCCCCTGCCATGCTCGCCGGCCCGGGCCGCCTCGATGGCGGCGTTGAGGGCTAAGAGATTGGTCTGGTCAGAGATGCGGCTCACGGTCTGGGTGATCTCGGCGATATCGGCCGCCCGCCGCTCGAGCTCGGCGATGATCGCCACCGAAGCGGTCTGGCGTTCGGCGTTCCGCTCGATGGCCTGGACCGAGGCGTTGATCCTCACCGAAGTTTCGGCCAGCACGACCTGCAGGGTTTCGGTCCGTCCGCGTGAGGCCTCCGCCTGCTGGCGTGCGGTTACCAGGTTGGCGAGGATGCTCTGGATCGCCGCCCCCTGCTCCTGGGACCCGCCTGCCGCCTCTTCGGCGACGCTGGCGATCTGTTCCATGGACCGGCGCAGCTGCTCGGCTGCGGCCGAGGCCTCGGTCAGACCGGCCGCCAGTTCCTCCGTCGCCGCTGCGATGCGCTCAGCAACCTTGTCCTTACCGACAACCGACCGGCGGGCGCGCGACGGGTTCGGGACTGGTCTGGATGCCGCAGGAGAGGCAGCGCCGCCCGGAGCAGGGATTCTGGTGGTCTTTACAAGCGCCATCGACGTCCTCAGCCAATAATCCCGTCCGAGCGGAAAGGTGTCTTCGATGTTCTATACGATTGGTCCAGACCACCAAATGGAGTCGCCATCAAAACCCGACAGCGGATCGCGCGCGTCAAGCCGGACAGAGGTTGGTTTGGCTGCGCACCAACCTTCCAGGGCGATCCAGGCCGGGGCCGAACGGCGAGATGTTCAGCGCTTGCCGCGGGTCAATTCGACGCCCAGATCGACGATCTTCTTCCTCAAGGTATTGCGGTTGAGGCCAAGGATATCTGCGGCCCGCACCTGATTGCCACGGGTCGCCGCCAGGGTCAGGCGGATCAGCGGCCGCTCGACGTCCTCCAGAATGCGGTCGTAGAGGCCGGGCGGCGGCACGCCGTCGGGCTGGTCGGCGAAATGGCTGGCGAGGTGGCGTTCGATCAGGGCCGAGAGGGTGACCGGGCCATCCTCGCCGATGGCGACCGGAGCCTGCTCGGCCAGCTCGCGATCGACGATCCGTGCACTGATAAGTTCCTCGGTATAGAGGGCGCAGATGCGGCGGATGAGGTTTTCCAGCTCGCGGACGTTGCCGGGCCAGGCGTGGGTCTTGAGCCGTTCGAGGGCGGCCTGGTCGATGGTCTTCGATGGCAGGCCCTCGCGGGCGGCCCGGAGCAGGAAGCTGCGGGCCAGGTCGGGGATGTCCTCGGTGCGGTCGCGCAGCGGCGGCAGGCGCAGCGGCGCGACGTTGAGGCGGAAGAACAGATCCTCGCGGAACAGCCCCTGGCGGATCAGGCCGCGCAGGTCCCGGTTGGTCGCCGCGATCAGGCGGATGTTCGGCCGGCGGCCGGTCTTCGGGTTGAGGGCCGGCTCGGCGCCGTCGATGACCCGCAGCAGGCGACTCTGGGCGTCGAGCGGCATGTCGCCGATCTCGTCGAGGAACAGGGTGCCGCCGTCGGCCTCGACCAGCTTGCCGAGATCGCCTTCGCCGCGGCCGAAAAGCTCTGTCTCGACCCGCTCACGCGGCACGGCGGCCAGGTTGATGACCACGAACTTGCCATCGCGGCGACGGCCGAGGTCGTGCAACGCCCGGGCCACCAGCTCCTTGCCCGACCCGCTCTCGCCGGTGATCAGCACCGTCAGATCGGCCCCGACCAGCTTGGCGATGGTGCGATAGACGTCCTGCATCGGAGCCGAGCGGCCGATCAACGGCAGGCGCTCGTCCTTCATGGCCCGGGCCTGGGCCTTGCTGGCCTCGGCGTCGGCCGGGCGCGACAGGGCGCGGCGGGCGGCGGCGGTGACTTCGTCAAGATCGAAGGGCTTGGAGACGTATTCGAAGGCCCCGCCCTCGGAGGCGTTGACCGCCGTCAGCAGGGTGTTCTGGGCGCTCATCACGATGACCGGCAGCTTGGGCCGATCCTTCCTGATGCGCGGCAGCACGTTGAAGATGTTCTCGTCGGGCATCACCACGTCGGTGACGACGAGATCGCCCTCCCCATCCTTAATCCACTTCATCAGGGTGGTGACGTTGCCGGTGGCCCGCACCTGATAACCCAGGCGGGTGAAGGCCTGGCTGAGCACCAGACGCACCGAGCTGTCATCGTCAGCGATCAGGATCTTCTTGTTGGCGGGATTCATGGGGTCTCCGACGCGACGGGAAGCAGGACGCGGAACACGGTGCGACCCGGCTCCGATTCGAAATCAATGAGGCCGCCGTGGCCGGCGACCAGCTTGGCGACCAGCGGCAGGCCGAGGCCCGCCCCGCTGGCCTTGGAGGTGACGAAGGGCTGGAACAGGTGGTCGCGCACGGAAGCGGCGATGCCCAGGCCGTTGTCCTGGACCCGGATTTCGATAGGCGCGGCCTTCTGGATGCGGCCGTCGGCCCCGCGCACCTTCACGCCGGGGCGCCAGGCGGTGGAGATGACCAGTTCGCCACGGCCGTCGCGGCGGCCGTGGGCGGCCTCGGCGGCGTTCTTCACCAGGTTGAGGAATATCTGGATCAGGTGATCCTCGTCGCCGCTGACCGGAGGCAGCGAGGGGTCGAAGTTTTCCTTGATGGTCAGGCCGTCGGCGACGCCGTTGGCGACCAGGGCGCGAACCCGGTCCAGCACCTCATGGATGTTGACGGCGGTCGGCGTCGGCAGGGCGTCGTCGCTGAAGGCCTCCATGCGATCGACGAGGCGGCGGATGCGCTCGGTCTCATCGACGATCAGCTGGGCCAGCGGCGCATCCTCGACCGAGGCGCCGGTCTTCAGCAGCTGGGCGGCGCCGCGAATGCCGGCCAGCGGGTTCTTGATCTCATGGGCCAGCATCTGTCCAAGCCCGACCACCGAACGCAGGCCAGAGGCATCGGCCACCCGCTCGAAGCTCATCGCGCCGCCGCGGATATGGAGGGTCAGCAGCACCGAGCCGTCACCCAGCGGCGTGGCGGCGCCGTCGGCGAGGAAGGGGGGCTGGCCGAACAGGCCGATCTGGACGCCGTGCTCGCGCACCCGGGCGTCTTCCTCCAGAGCCCGGTCGAGCAGCCGGGTCAGCGGAGAATCCTCGGGCAGCACGGCTCGGAAGTGACCGCGGGCCAGCAGCGCCAGGCCCTGGCCGAACAAACCCTCGGCCGCTTCGTTCACCGACGCCAGGCCGCCGTCGGCGTCGATGACCAGGGCCGGGTCGGGGCTCATTTCAAAGGCGGCCGCGCGCAGGGCCTCGATGGCGCGGGGGTTCTTGACCGGCTTGCCGCTCGTGCTCATGCGGCCAGCCTCCGCTCGGTCAGCCACAGGCGGGTCAGGGCCGCCTCGACCTCGGCCGGGGTCTCCAGCCGACAGAGCTCGGCGCGGGCGGCGCGGCGGACGTCCGGGCAGGCCGGGACCGGCGCCGCGTCGATGTAGGAGGCAAGGTGCTTGCGGAACATCTTCAAGCCCAGCCGCTCGCCGTAGAAGATCAAGGCGTCGCGGAAATGCTCCAGGGCGATGGCCAGCCGCGTCTCCATGTCAGGGTCGGCCAGGTCGCGGCCCTCCAGGCCGGCGTCGAGCTGGGCGGCGATCCAGGGCCGGCCATAGGCGCCGCGGCCGATCATGACGCCGTCGGCCCCGCTCACTTCGAGCGCCGCGCGGGCCGAGGCCAGGTCGGTGATGTCGCCGTTGACGATCAGCGGGATGGTGATCTCGCGCTTCACATTGGCCACCGCCGACCAGTCGGCCTGGCCCTTGTAGAACTGGCAGCGGGTGCGGCCGTGAACGGTGATGGCCCTGGCGCCGACGGCCTGGGCCCTGGCGGCGAATTCGGGGGCGTTGCGGCTGGCGTCGTCCCAGCCCAGCCGCATCTTGACGGTGACCGGTAAAGCGACGGCCTCAACGGCGGCGGCCACCAGCCTGGTCGCCAGCTCGAGATCGCGCATCAGGGCAGAGCCAGACTGCACGCCGGTGACTTCCTTGGCCGGGCAGCCGAAGTTGAGGTCGATGATCTCCGCCCCCGCCTCGGCGGCCATCCTGGCCCCGGCCGCCATCATCGCCGGCTCGCGGCCGACCAGCTGCACGACCATCAGCGGCAGGCCTTCGCCGACGGCGGCGCGGCGCACGACATCGGGTCGGCCCTTCGCGAACTCGGCGCAGGCAACCATCTCGGTGGCGACATAGGCGGCGCCCAGGCGCGCGGCGGCGCGGCGGAACGGCAGGTCCGAGACGCCGGTCATCGGCGCCAGCCAGACCCGGCTCTCCACGACCCTGTCCCCGACGGTGAGCTTGTTGCTCATTTCTTGATCAATCCCATCGCCGCCTTTTTAGGCATATTGCGCGGTGCGGTAAAGGGGGATTGGCGGCTCGGTTCAGTCCAGCGCCTCGCGCAGCGCCGGCAGGCGGGATCGGCTGACGGGCAGCGGCGCCCCCTCGCCTATCCACAGCCGCCAGCGGGCGCCATCCCGCTCCAGGCGCTGGACCTGGCCCATGTTGACGATGGCCGAGCGGTGGATGCGCCGGAAGGTCGGCGGCAGCTGCGCCTCCAGTTGGTCGAGGCGGGCGGCGTGGAGAAGGCTGCGGCCGCCGGCCAGCCGGAGTTCGACATAGTCGTCCGCCCCGACGATGGCCAGGATGTCGGCCACCGGCACCAGTTCGACGCCCCGCGCCGAGGCCACCGTTAGGCGGTCCGGACGGCCGGCGGCGCGGGTCAGGGCGGCCTCGCGGCTCTGGTCGTCGCGGCCGAGGCGGACGACCTCGGCCATCAGCAGGGGCAGGACGAGGCCGGCGGCGAGGAGGAAGAAGGAGAGATCGACCAGCCATTCGGGGAAGGCGACGGCGAGGACCAGGAACAGGGTCAGCCAGGCCAAGGTGAGGGCGGCGGCAAGCTGCGGGCGGCGCACCATCGCCAGACCCGCTGCGATCAGGGCGAGGGCCACGCCGGCCATCAAGGCCAGGCCGGTCTTCACATCGAAGCCCGGCGCCAAGTAGGCGGCTGTGACGGCCGCCAGGGCCAGGCCGGTCATGGGGCCGCGCGCCCTGGGCAGGAAGCGGCCGGCGACGTAGCTGACGAGGAGAACGGCAAAAGCGGCGGAGAGCAGCCAGATGGCGCTCAGCCGCCAGACATGGACGGGATAGGCGTAGGCCAACAGCGGCCGCAGGCTTTCGACGACGGCTTGCAGGCCCGCGACCCCGGCCATGGCGGCCAGGGTCAGGCTGGAGCCGGTGCGGCGCATGGCGTGGATGACCCCGAAGCCGAAGGCCGCGGCGAACAGGGCGCCGGCCGCCACGAAGGTGATCGCCAGCATCGGGGCGCGGGACGGATAGGGGTAGCGGGTGACGCTGAGCATGGCCATCGGGTGGTCCAGGCGCAGGCCGCCGTGGAAGGACGACAGGTGGAGGACGATCTCGTTGCCACCGGGCCGCCAGGCAGTCTCGCGGATCGGAAAGGCGGCCTGGTAGCGGCCGGGGATTTCGGCCTGCGCCGTCACGCCGGGTCGGCCGTTGGCGCCCAGCCGTCGGCCGTTGAGCCAGGCCTCCGAGGAGGCGGCCCCGATGACGTAGAGGGCGTGCGGGCCGGGGTCGGTCGGGGCCTGGACGGTGGAGCGGATCCACAGGTCGCGGCCTTGGGGATCGACGATGTGCGGCGCCGGCCGGCAATCGGCGAGGATCGGGCCGTTCGGGCCGGGGGCGCCCTTGCAGACCTGCCAGGGGCCATCCTGGGCGTGAGCCAGGGTGGCCAGGCCTGCGAGCAGGCCGGCAAGGAGAAGTGTCCGCCACATGGGGCGGACTATAGGGCGCCGTTCGCCGAAATGGGCCGCCGTTGACCGATCCCGGAGCGCCGTTGACCGAAGTGGCCGGACAGCCGGGGGCGGCGCGGGCCAGGTAGCGGCATGACCGTCACATCCCTGCACCGCCGCGCCGTCCTCGCCGCCGGCCTCGCCCTGCCCTCCCTCGCCTTTGCACGGGGGGCCGAGCCGTTCCGTTTCAAGAGTTCTCGCGGGGTGGAGACCGATGCCGAGAAGGGCTCGTTCGAGGTTCCGGAGGACCGGCGCGATCCCGGCTCGCGGCGGATCCGGCTGAGTTACGTGCGCTTTGCCTCGACGGCGGCGAAGCCCGGGCCGCCGATCATCTACCTGGCGGGCGGCCCCGGCGGCACGGCGACCGGGGCGGCGGCCGGGCGGCGGTTTCCCATCTTCATGGCCCTGCGCGAGGTGGCCGACGTCATCGCCTTCGATCAGCGCGGGACCGGGGCGTCGAACCACATTCCCAGACGGCCGCCGCCGGCCGGTCCGCTGCCGGCCTTCACCCGGGCCGGTCTGACGGCGGACGTGCGCGACGAGTTCCAGCGCGCCTGGGCCGACTGGACCAAGGCCGGGGTGGCGATGGGCGGCTACAACACCGCCCAGAGCGCCGACGACATCGACGACCTGCGCCGTCACCTGGGGGCGGAAAAGGTCGATCTCTGGGGCATCAGCTACGGCTCGCACCTGGGGCTGTCGGTGCTGAAGCGGCATGGCAGCCGTGTCCGCCGGGTGGCGTTGGCCAGCCTGGAGGGGCAGGACCAGACGGTGAAACGGCCGGGCCATATCGACGCCTACCTGCGCCGCGTGGACGGCCTGCTCGGCGCCGACCCGGCGATGCGCGCGGCGGTCCCCGACCTGCTCGCCCTGATGCGGCGGGTGCACGCCAGGCTCGACGCGGCGCCGGCGCGGATGACCATCACCCTGGCCGGCGCGCCGACCGAGGTGACGGTGGGCGGCTTTGCGGTGCAGCTGCTGGCCGGCAGCCTGATCGCCAATCCGGAGACGCTGGTCATGCTGCCGGGCCTCTATCTGGCGCTCGACGCCGGGGAGATGTCGGTGCTGACGCCGTTCATGACCGAGATCGCCGGCCTGCCCGGCGTCAACGGCATGCCGGAAGCCATGGACCTGGCCTCGGGGATATCGCCGCGCCGGCGGGCGCTGGTGGAGCGGGAGGCGCGGACGGCGGTGCTGGGCGATGCGCTGAACTTCCCGATGCCGCACCTGCTGGGCGCGGTTCCCGGCGTTGATCTGGGCGAGGCCTTCCGGGGCCCGATGCGGATCGACCATCCGGCCCTGTTGGTTTCAGGAACGCTCGACGGCCGCACGCCGCTCGAGGAGCAGGCCGAGGTGGCGGCGCAGTTCCGGCGCGGATCGCGGGTGATCGTCGAGAACGCCGGCCACAACGTCTTCGAGGCCCATCCCGAGGTGCAGGGGTTGCTGGTGCGGTTCTTCAGGGGCGGCGCCGTGCCCGACACCCGGCTCAGCCTGCCGCCGCCGGCGTTCCGGCTGGGGTAGCGCCGCAAATCCGGTTTGCGCGCCGGCGCCCGCCCTCTAAGACACACCCATGACCTTCGCCGCCATCATCGTCGCCGCCGGCAGCGGGACCCGGGCCGGGCCCGGCGCCGCCAAGCAGTGGCGGACCCTGGCGGGCAGGCCCGTGCTGCGCTGGTCGGTCGAGAGCCTGCTCAAGGCCGGCGCCGAGGGGCTGGTGGTGGTGGTCGCCGAGGGCGCGCAAGCCCAGGCCGCCGAGGTGCTTGCCGGGCTGAACGGCTGGACCGTGGCCGTCGGCGGCGCGACCCGCTCCTTGTCGGTGCAGGCCGGCCTCGCGGTCCTGGCCGTCGATGCCGACACCCCGGTCCTGGTTCATGACGCCGCCCGGCCTCTGGTGACTTCAAACCATGTCAAAGACCTGTTGGAGGCGCTGGCCGATGCCGACGCCGCCCTCCCTGCCCTGCCCGTCGCCGACACCCTGCGGCGGGTGACCGAGGGAAGCACGCAAACCGTCTCCCGCGACGGCCTCTGGCGCGCCCAGACGCCGCAAGCCGCCCGCGCCGGCCGGCTGGCCCAAGCCTATCGGAACTGGACCGGGCCGGGCGAACCGACCGACGATGCCGCCGTGGTCGAGGCCGATGGCGGCCGGGTGGTGCTGACCGCCGGCGACCCGGCCCTGATGAAACTGACCTATCCGGAGGATTTCCAGATGGCCGAACAGCTGGCCAATCCACTGGCGGGCGCGACGCGGATCACCCGCATCGGCCAGGGCTTCGACGCCCACCGCTGGGGGCCGGGCGAGGCGGTGTGGCTGTGCGGCGTGCGCATCGACCACGATCAGACCTTGATCGGCCACTCGGACGCTGACGCGGGCCTGCACGCCCTGACCGACGCCATCCTCGGGGCCATCGGCGAGGGCGACATCGGCGACCACTTCCCGCCGACCGACCCGCAGTGGAAAGGCGCGCCCTCCGACCTATTCCTCAAGCACGCCGCCGACATGGTCACCGCCCGCGGCGGCCGCATCCTCAACGTCGATTTGACGCTCATCTGCGAGCGGCCGAAGATAAAACCACACCGGGCGGCCATGCGGGCCCGGCTGGCGGAACTGCTGGGGCTTCCCCTCGACCGGGTCAGCGTCAAGGCGACGACGACCGAGGGGATGGGCTTTACCGGCCGCCAGGAGGGGCTGGCGGCGCAGGCGGTGGCGCTGGTCGAGGCGCCCGCCTGACCTCGGCCTCGGCCTGCCAGGTCAGGCGGCGCTTCTGCAGGTTGCCCGTCATGGCGCCGATGAGGTTGGTGTAGTCGTCCGTCCAGGTCCGCACCGTCGCGGGCGGCGGCGGCAACCACCGCGGCTCGGCGGCATAGGCGGCCAGCACGGCGGGATCCCTGGCGACGATCATCACGTCCTCTGAGGACTCCCAGTAGTTCGGCATGCCCTCGGCCGCCCGGTAACCCTGGAACAGGGCATGGCCGCCGGCCGCCTTGACCACCGACGCCGCCGGGAAGATCAGCTCCAGATGGCGGTTGGACAGGTGCAGGATGACGATGCCGTCCGGCTTCACCCGGGCGAGATAGCCCTTCATGGCCTCTACGGTCAGCAGGTGGGCCGGAATGGCGTCTGAAGAGAATGCGTCGATCAACAGGATGTCGTACTTGCCGGCCGGCTGCTTTTCGAGGGTCAGGCGGGCGTCGCCGAGGACGTAGTCGACCGGCCCCTTGGCGCATGTGGTGGTGTAGCTGAACACCTTCGGATCACTGGAGGTTTCGACCACGTGAGGGTCGATCTCGAAGAAGGTCATCCGGTCGCTGGACCGAACGTAAGCCGCCACGGCCCCCGTCCCCAGGCCGACGGCCCCGACCGTAATGGCGGGCTTGGCCTTCTGGACACGGTTGAACACCTGGCCGATCGGCGTCTCGGGCGCGTAGTAGACCAGCGGCCGGCACTGGTAGCGCGAGTCAAGCGCCTGGGCCCCGTGCAGGGTGGTGCCGTGCGAAAAGACCCGCACCTTGCCGCCCAACCCCGGGATATCGGCCATCGCGAAATGGACGACGCCGAAGAAGCTGCGCCGGCTTTGGTAGTAGTCAGTGTGCGGATCGATCGCGTAGGCCGTGTAGGCCAGCAGCGAGACTGCCGCGAAAAACAGCAGCGCCCGCTCGCGCACCATCACCGCGCAGACGGCGATGGCCACCACCCCGATAGCGCCCAGCACCCGAACCGTCATCATCGGCGCGATAGCGGTGTCGGTGAACTGACTGGCCAGGGTCAGGAAGGCGAGATCGGCCCCAATGACCGCCAGGGCGATGACGAGCCATTCCCCCGTTGTCGGCGCGACAGCGAGCTCCGGCCGCAGCTTGAAGGCGACTATGGCCGCCCCGACCGCCGCGCCGCTGACCGCCACGAGGATCAGGATCAGGTCGATCAGCTCCATCCCCTGGATCGGCCGCAAAGTCTGGCCGGGCGTCAGGGCGGCGATCAGGGTGAGGCCCCAGGCGGCTCCAGCGATGGCCAGCGCGCCCCACTCCAGCCGGCGGGGCAGCTCGCCGTTGCGTCGGCGCACGAAGGCCATGACGGCGAGCAACGCCACGACGATCAGGCCCGGGACAGCGATAAAGCGCAGCACGGTCAGGGAAGTGGCGGCATTTTCCGGCTGAAACAGCCATGTCCAGAAGCCGGTGCTGGCCGAGTTCAGCGCCAGGACGAAGGCGAGAACGGCGACAACGCAGATGATCAGCTCGCGCCGCGTTGGCATCAACGGCCCGAACGGTCGCGCCAGGGCGCAGAGGCAGAGTACGATCATGTATTCGGCCACGGTCTCGAACACCTGGGGGGCGACGAAGGCGTTGAACGCCCCACCGACCACGCCGCCGATCGACATGCACAGGTAGAAGTCGGTCAGGCGGCTGGGATCGGGCCGCCGCGCGACCAGCGCCTGGTGACAGACCAGGGCGCAGAGGAAGAAGGTCGCCAGGTGGATGCCGAGCGTGAACAGCACGTTGGGCGAGCCGAACGGCATGGTGGCGACGGTAACGATCAAGGCCGTCGACATCAGGACCAGCGCCAGCCGCGGCGGAATCATCGGCCGGGTCTGGAAGGCGATGATGAAGGTCAGCAGGTAAAGCGAAAGGGGCAGCACCCACAGGAAGGGCGCGCTGGCCACATCGGTGGTCAGGTGGGCGGTGACGCCGAGCATCAGGCTGGACGGCAGGGCGGCCAGGGCGATCCAGGTCAGCCGCTGCCGCCAGGTTACCGGGGCCGCCTCCGGCCGGGCGGCCTGGACGGCGGCGGACGGGGCGGTGTCGGCGCGGCGGATGTTGAGGGCCAGCACCACCATGACGCCGATGAAGGCGAGGTAGAGGCCGCTCCAGCCCCAGCGCTGGTCATGCAGCAGCAGGGCCGGCTCCATGATCACTGGATAGGCCAGCAGGGCGAGCAGGCTGCCGAGATTGCTGGCCGCATAGAGGGCCCAGGGCTCGGGCCCGCCCTCGCGGCCGTGGACCTTGGCGTGCCAGGCCTGGACCAGCGGGGCAGTGGCCGACAGGGCCGCAAACGGGGCGCCGATGGAGATGGCCAGCACGCCGAGAAGCCAGAGGGCCGGCGGCGTCGCGCCGGGCTCGCCCAGCAGGGTGGTGATGCGCAGCGGCAGCAGGGTTGCGGCCAGAACCATCACGCAGAGGTGGACGATGACCTGGGTCCGGGCCCGGGAGATCTTCTGCAGGAAGTGGGCGTAGCCGTAGCCGACCAGCAGCGCCCCCTGGAAGAAGGCCATGGAGGTGTTCCACACCTGCGGCGAGCCGCCCAGCTGCGGCAGCACCAGCTTGGCGACCATCGGCTGGACCATGAACACCATCGAGGCGCCGCAGAAGACGGCCAGGATGTAGATCCAGGGCAGCTTCTCGCGATCGATCGGTCCTGCGGGGGCGGAGTCAGTCGTGGTCATGGATTTTCCGAATCGTCTTGAACAGCCAGCCGGGCGATGTTGGGCTGTCGCAGCCATTTGACCAGCCCGGAGCGCGCCCCCCATGTTTCCCCTGGAAATCCAGACCCTGGCGCGGCTCCTGCTGGAGGAATGCCGCGACCAGCGTTTGCGCATCGTTACCGCTGAAAGCTGCACCGGCGGCCTGGTCTCCGGGGCCCTGTGCAGCATCCCTGGCGCCTCGGACGTGCTGGAGCGCGGCTTTGTCACCTACTCCAACCGCGCCAAGCAGGAGATGCTGGGCGTGCCGGGTGACCTGTTGGCCGACCACGGGGCGGTGTCGGAGCCGGTGGTGCGCTTCATGGCCGAGGGGGCGCTGGAAAACTCCAACGCCCACATCGCCGTGGCTGTCACCGGCGTCGCCGGCCCCGGCGGCGGCACGCCGATGAAGCCTGTCGGCACCGTCCATTTCGCCACGGCCCGCAGCAACTATGGCATCCGCCATCTGGTCGAACGGTTCGATGGTCCGGACCGGATCGACGTGCAGATCGCCAGCGTGATCATGGCCCTGACCATGCTGCGCGAGGCCATCTAGGAGGAGACTGGGCCGTTGCGGCCGGCGCGACGGTGCGGATGGCGCTGGAGGATCAGTTCTGGGGCGACCGCTACGGCCAGCTGGGTGACCCGTTCGGGCACAGCTGGTCGATCGGGCAGGCGCTGTAACCCCGGGGCGTAAACCCCCCATTGCGCCCTGCCCGGCTCCGTCCGATAGTTCCGTCACGTCACGCGGGAGAGCGAAATGAAAACCGTCATGTCCAACCGGAACGGAGCCCATCCCGAAAATCAGGACATGATGCTGTATGCCTACGCAAACCCAAGGAGCGCTGGCCGAGCCAGACGTCCAAGCTGACGCTTCCCGACCCTTCACGACCCCAGGCGGGATATTCACCCGGCCGCGGGTCAGGAAATTCCTCTCCTATTATCGACCCCACCTGCCGCTGCTGGCCGCGGATGTCGGCTGCGCCCTGATCGTCGCGGCGACGGCGTTGCTGCTGCCGCTGTGCGCCAATCATGTGACCAAGCGACTGGTCGCCCTCGGCGACTCATCAGACGCCATGAGCCAGATCTGGGTCATGGGCGGGCTGATGCTGGCCCTGCTGGCGGTGCAGGCGGTCAGCACCCTGTTTGTCGACTACCAGGGCCATGTGATGGGGGCCAAGATGGAAGGCGCCCTGCGTCAGGAGGTGTTCGAACACTGCCAGACGCTGTCCTTCAGCTTCCATGACCGCCAGCGGGTCGGCCAGCTGATGAGCCGGATCACCAACGACCTGCATTCGCTTGGCGAGCTCTACCATCACGGCCCCGAGGACCTGGCCATCGCGGCGCTCAAATTCACCGGCGCCGTCGCCATCCTGGCCTGGCTCGACTGGCCGCTGGCCCTGTTGATCCTCGCCGCCGTGCCGTTCGCGGCGGCCTATACGCTACATTTCGGCGGCCGCATGGGCCAGGCCCTGACCCGCAGCAAGCGAAGCATCGCGGCGGTCAACGAACGGGTCGAGGACTCCCTGGCCGGCATCCGGGTGGTCAAGGCCTTCGGCGGTGAGCCGCTGGAGAACCGGCGGTTCGAGGCCGAGAACGGCCGGTTCGTCGACAGCCGTCGTGACGGCTATCGCAGCGAGACCTGGCTGTCGCTGGGAACGACGACCTTCCCGCAGCTGCTTACGGTGCTTATCATCGTGATTGGCGCGGCGCGGGTGGCGCAGGCGGGCCTGAGCGTCGCCGACCTGCTGACCTTCCTGCTCTGCGTGGCGGTGCTGGTCGATCCGGTGCAGCGGTTGGCCAACGTCGTGCGGCTCTGGCAGCAGGGCTACACCGGGTTCGTACGGGTCATGGAGATTCTCGAAACCGCGCCGGACATCGCTGATCGGCCTGGCGCCAGGATCCTGGCGCGCGTGCGGGGCGCCCTGGCGTTCCGCGATGTCGGGTTCCGCTACGAGGCCGGTGCGAAGCCCGTGCTGAAGGGACTGTCGCTTGACATCGCGCCGGGGGAATTCGTCGCCCTGGTCGGGGCCTCCGGGGTCGGCAAGAGCACGCTCTGCGCCCTGGTTCCGCGATTCTACGAGGTCGGCGAAGGAGCGATCCTGATTGATGGCGGCGACATCCGCGACGTCACGCTCGAGTCCCTGCGCCGGAACATCGGGGTGGTGCAGCAGGACGTCTATCTGTTCGCCGGCACGGTGGAGGAGAACCTGCTCTACGGGCGGCCCGAGGCGTCACGCGAAGAGGTCGTCCGGGCGGCGCGGGCGGCCCATGCCCATGACTTCATCATGGACCTGGAGCACGGGTACGACACCGACATCGGCCAGCGGGGCGTCAAGCTGTCGGGCGGCCAGAAACAGCGACTGACGATCGCCCGCGCCTTCCTCAAGGACCCGCCGATCCTGATCTTCGACGAGGCCACCAGCGCCCTCGACAATGAGAGCGAACGGGCGGTGCAGCGGGCGCTGATGGACCTGGCGCGAGATCGCACGACCCTGGTGATCGCCCATCGGCTGTCGACCGTGCGCCACGCCGACCGCATTCTCGTGCTGACCGAGGATGGCATCGTCGAACAGGGCGGCCATGAGTCGCTGATGGCGGCCGGCGGAGCCTATGCCAAACTCTATCGGATGCAGGCCAGCATCTGACGGCCCCGGTTGGGTCGTGAAAGGGCGGCCATCAGGGTTCCATCCTGCTAAGGTGCATCCCAGTGGTGAGAGACCAGGTACGCATGATCGCTTTCAAGATCGCCGGTTGGGGCGCTTATCGGCCACGGGAGAAGCTGCCGTCGTCGGCGCTCGACGCGCGGCTCGGCAAGCCCGTGGGTTGGGTCGAGAAGGAATTCGGCATCGCCAGCCGGGGCGTGGCCTCCGAGGATGAGACCACCTCGATGATGGCCGCGGAGGCGGCCCGCCGGGCCCTGTCGATGGCCGGCTGGGACGAGGGTGACTTCGGGGTGCTGATCGGCGGGTGCGGGGTGATGGAGCAGCCCATCCCCTCGACCGCCATCCTGGTGCAGAACCGGCTGGGGCTGGGGCGATCGGGTATTCCGGTGTTCGACGTCAACCAGACCTGCCTGTCCTTCATGGCGGCGCTGGATGTGGCGGCGATGGGGATCGCGGTTGGGCGCTGGCGGCGTGCGGTGGTGTTTTCCAGCGATATCGCCTCGGCCGGCCTTGATCCGTCCAATCCCAAAATTCTGTCGATGTTCGGCGACGGAGCCGCGGCCGTCGCCATCGAGGCCGGGGATGGACCCTCCGGTCTGCTGTCCTGCCGCTTCGAGAGCTACGGCGAGGGCCATGGTCTGGCGACCCTGAAGGCCGGCGGCACCCGACTGCGGGTCGAGGAGGGTTATGAGGCGCTGGTTGCCGGTTCACGCTTCCAGATGGACGCCTTCGGCATCTTCAAGGCCGCCGCCCGCCGCCTGCCCAGGATCATCGACAGCGTGCTGGCCGAAGCGGGGCTCGAGAAATCCGACCTGAAGGCCGCGATCTGCCATCAGGCGAGCGCCCCGGGCCTGGCCCATGCGAAGCGGCTGTTCGAGCCGGCCGGCGTGCCGGTGGTCGATATCTTCGCCACTACGGGCAACCAGATCGCGGCCTCGCTGCCGACGGTGCTGGCTCACGCGCTGGACATGGGCGTCGTGGCGCGCGGCGATGCGGTGATGATGCTGGGCACCGCCGCCGGCATCAGCACCGGCGCCATGGTCCTGAGGCTCTGACGGCATGGCTCGCCGGATCCTGATCACCGGGGCGACCGGCGGCCTCGGCCTCGGCCTGGTCGCGGCGGCGGGCGCGCGCGGCCATGCGGTGGTCGCCACCGGACGCTCGATAGCGATGCAGGCACGAATTGAGGCGACGGGCGCTAGGTTCGTTTCCGCCGATCTGGCGGAGCCGGAGATCGACCTGCGAACGCTGACGCGCGGCTGTGACTCGGTGATCCACGCCGCCGCCCTGTCGGCCAGCTGGGGAGCGAAAGCGGCCTTCGAACGGATTAATGTGACCGCGACGGCGGCCCTGCTGGAGGCGGCGCGGGCGGAGGGCTGCAGGCGGTTCGTGTTCATCTCCTCGCCGTCGATCTTCGCGACCTTCCGCGACCGCATCGGCATCCGGGCGGGCGATCCGCCGGCGAGGCCGCCGCTCAATACCTACGCTCGCACCAAGCTGCTCGGCGAAGCCCTGGTGCAGGCCGCCGATGGGCCAGAGATGGCGACGACGGCGGTGCGGCCGCGGGCCATCGTCGGGCCGGACGATTCTGTGCTGCTGCCGCGTCTGGCCGAGCTCGCCCGGCGCGAGTGGCTGCCGATGCTGCGGGGTGGCCAGGCGGTGATCGAGCTGACCGACGTGCGCGACGCCGCCGACGCCGTCCTTTGCGCCGAGGAGCGCATCGACCAGGTGGCCGGCGGCGGCGTCAATGTCTCCGGCGGGCGGCCGCTGAGCGTGCGCGAGATCACCATAGCCCTGGCCCGGGCGCTTGGCCGCGATCCGAGGATGGTCGAGCTACCGGTGGACGTCGGACGGGCCATGGCCACGGCCTTCGAAAGCCTGGCCCACCTGACCGGGCGACAGACCGAGCCGCGGCTGACGCGCTACAGCTTCGCTACACTGGCCTATTCCCAGACCTTCGATCTCGACGAGACCTCGGCTCTGATCGGTTTCAGGCCTCGCCATGACGGCCTCGCCGCCTTGCTCGACGCCGCCACGGAGGCGCGCCGATGAAGCGGGTTGGCTTCGACTGGATCGCCCGGGGCAGTACCCGCCACCCGGAGATCATGACCTTGAACGGCGGCTCACTGTGCCCGGCCGACTTTCCGGCCATGGTCGGGGTGATCCGCCATCCGGACGCCGGGATCCTGCTGTTCGACACCGGCTACGACGCGGCCTTCCTGAGGGCGACGCAGCCCTGGCCCGAGCGGCTCTACAGGATCGCGACGCCGGTGGATTTCGCCGGCGGCGAGGATTGGACCGCCTGGCTGACCGCTAGTGGCGTCGACGCGGGTGACATCAAAGGCGTCATACTTTCCCACTTCCACGGCGACCACGTCGCCGGCCTGCACCAGGTCCCGAACACCCCGATCTACTGCGCCCGGGCCGGACTGGAGGGCCTGCGCCGGGGCGGCCGGCTGCGGCGCGTGACCCAGGGCCTGCTCGGCGACCTGGCGCCGTCCGACACCGAACGGCGGGCCCGTTATTTCGAGGATGCGCCGGCCATTGCCTTGCCGACGGCGTTCGGGCCGCTGACCGAGGGCCGCGACATTCTGGGGGACGGTTCGCTGATTGCCGTCGAATTGCCCGGGCACTGCCAGGGCCACTGGGGCCTGGCGTTTCGCAATCTGAAGGACCGCTACGTGCTGCTCGCCGCCGACGCGGTCTGGTCTGGCAAGGCGATCGCCCAGTGCCGGCCACCGCCGCGAATCACCACCGCGCTCCTGGGCCATACCCGGACCTATCGCGAGACGCTCGGCCGGCTGCACAGGGCTCAGGCGAACAACACTGACCTGGCCATCCTGCCGTCTCACTGCGCGGTGAGCGCCGCCGCCTACCGCAACGACGATGTCGCCTAGGGCCATCGCCGCCTCCTGGCTGGCCACCCGCCTGGCCATGGGTCGCTCGGCAGGCGGGCTGGCGCGGCGGCGGGCGGGGCTGTGGTCGGCGCTGCAACCGGCCATTGGGCGCACGCCGGCTCTGGCCGCCTTCGCGGGCGGCCCGCTGTCAGCGGTCCCCATCACCGACGTTCCGACGCTGCGGGCTGACTACGGCCGCTGGAATAGCCTCGGCTGCAGTCACGAGGAGATCCACGCCGCCGCCCTGGAGGCCGAGACTGGCGGGGCCGGCGAGGTGCGGCCCGGCGTCGTGGCCGGCTATTCGACCGGCAGCGGCGGGGTGCGCGGCGTCTTCCTGGCCAGCGGGGCGGAGCGGGCGGACTACATCGGCCAGATTCTGGCGCGGCTGCTGCCTCTGCGCAGCCTGCTGGCGCCCATGCGGCTGGCCCTGATGCTGCGGGCCAACAGCCGCCTCTACAGCGACAGCGCCAGCCGCAAGCGGGCCTTCCTGCACCTGCCGCTGGAGCAGTCGCCGGACGACGCCCTCCGCGCCCTGGCGGGCTTTTCGCCGACCATCCTGATCGCGCCGGCCTCCCGCCTGGTCTGGTTGGCGACTGAGGTTTCCGAGGGGCGCCTTGCCCTCCCCGCCCTCAGCCGCCTGTTCTACGGCGCCGAGCCGATGGGCGAGGCCGAACGGGCGTGGGTCGGGGACGTTCTCGGCGTTCGACAGGACCCCATATACCAGGCCACCGAAGGCTTCGTCGGAGCGGCCTGCGCCAAGGGGGCGCTGCACCTCAACGAGCACGGCCTGGAGATCGAGCTGAAGCCGGTCGCCGGGACCGAGGGCTTTCGCCCCGTCCTTACCGACCTGCGAAGGACCAGTCAGCCGATCGTGCGGGTCCGCACCGACGATTATCTCGAGCTCGAGCCCGGCGGTTGCGGCTGTGGCTACGCTGGCCGGGTCATCCGGCCGGTCATGGGCCGGGTCAGCGACATCTGGCGCTTTGCGGAGCGCGTCGTGACGCCAAACCAGCTGAGCGCGGCGATGGATGATCTGTTGGCCCCGACGATCCCATGGCAGGCGCTGGCGACGCCAGATCACGTCGAACTCCGCCTCGGCGGCGCGGCCCCAGAGGGCCTTGCCGAGCAACTCCGCGCCCGCCTGTCCCTGCCCGTTCCGGTCGTCCTGTCCGAGGCGCCGCCCGATCCCCCGGCCCCCAAACGAGTCCGGATGCGCAGCCTGGGCCTGCCCCATGGCTGAGCGTGTCCTCATCACCGGGGCCCGCGCCGCCGCCGCCGTGGATATCGCGCGTGACTTCGCCAACGCCGGCTACGAGGTCCACATGGCGGACTGCGCCACGGCCCGGCTGGCCCGGTGGTCGCGGGCCGTCGAGCAGGTGCATCGCTACCCCTCGCCGGTCCGTGATCCGGCCGGTTTTCGCGCCGGCGTCACGGCCCTGGTCGATCAGCTGGACCCGGCGCTGATCGTCCCCGCTTGCGAGGAGGTCTTCCACCTCGCGGCCCTGCCGCTCGGCGAGCGATTGTTCCTGCCGCCCGCCGCCACGCTCCGGACCCTGCACGACAAGGCGCTCTTCGCGGGCCTGTGCGGCGAGGCCGGCCTGCCGGTTCCGGAAACCCACCGACTGGACAGGCCGGCCGATCTTGAGCCGTTCCGCGCCGCCTCGCGGGACTGGGTCTTCAAGGCGCGCTACAGCCGGTTTGGCGAAGGCACGGCGGTCGGGCCAGCCCCGGACGCCCTGCCGGCCGTCACGGGGCGAGGCTGGATCGCCCAGCGGAAAATCGAGGGACGCGAGGTCAGCTTCTACGCCGTCGCGCGAGGTGGACAGATCACCGCCTTCGCGGCCTATGGCAGCGCCTGGCGACTGGCCGGCGGCGCCAGCCTGACCTTTGATCCGCTGGAGCCCGCCCTGGCCTCGACCCTGTTCGATCTCGCCTCGGCCCTCGCGGCGACGACCGGGCTGACCGGCCAGTTCGCCTGCGACCTGATCGTCGAAGACTCGGGCCAGCCCTGGCTCATCGAATGCAATCCGCGGGCGACGAGCGGCGCGCATCTGCTGGTCGGTGATGGCCGGCTGGCGAGGGCCATTCTGGCGACGCCGGCCGCGCCGGCGGTCCCGCCGGGGGGCGGCCAGCACCTGCTGCCGGCCTTCTTGACCTTCGGCCTGGGCCTGGCGCTACGCGGCGGTCGGCTGGCCGAATGGCGCAAACAACTTCGCGATGGCCGCGATGTCGCCGGTCGTCCGGGCGATCGCGCGCCAATGCTCGGCGCCGTCGTCGACGGGCTGGCTTTCATGCTGGCCGGGGCCAGACTGGGAATCAGCGCGACGGCCGCCACGACCATCGATATCGAGTGGAACGGAGACGATCTGCCATGACCGACCTGCCGCACGCCGTGGCCAGGGCCTGGCACCTGGTGGCCCTCTCAAAGGGATTGCCGGTCGGCGCTCGGCAGGGCGTCACCGTGGCCGGCCGGTCGGTGGTGCTGTTCCGCGGCGACCAGGGCCTCGGCGCCCTCATCGACCGCTGCCCGCACCGCAACAATCCGCTATCGCTCGGGCGGGTCGAAGGCGGGGCATCGAATGCCCCTATCACGGCTGGAAGTTCGCGCCCTCAGGCCAGTGCGTGGCAGTGCCTGGGTGCGAACTCCCCGGCGCAGGCGTCGAAAAACTAGCCGCCACACCGGTTCGAGTCGCCGAGCGGCACGGCGGCATTTTCGCCTGCCTGTCGGCCGACGGCCCGGCCGAACCGGTGCTTCCGCCGACCCTCGGCGATCCCGGCTACGACCATTTCTGGTGGCGCCAGGGAACCTGGAAAGGCCGCGCCTACGACGCCATCGAGAATGTCCTCGACCCCTTCCACACCAGCCACCTGCATGACGGCTTCATCCGCCGGCGCGACCGGCGCCTGCCGGTCAAACTGGAGGTCACCAGCTTTACCGACGGCATCGAGATGGTCATCGCACAGACCAAGCCGGACCTCGGCCTGATGTCCCGCTTCCTGGAGCGCGACCGGGCGCGCAGCGGCACGCGCTACTATCCGCCGACCGCCGTCCAGGCGCGCTGGGACGGCAAACAAGCCCTGACCCTGTGCGTGACGGCCTTCTTCACCCCCGCCACCGACGACAGCTTCACGCCCTTCGCCTGCTTCACCACCCGAAAGGGCCTGGCCCCCGCCTGGCTGAAGGAGGCCGCCATCCGGCTGTTCCTGCAGCCGGTGGTCAGCCAGGACCGCCGGGCCCTGAGCCATCAGGCCAAGGTGATGGCCGAGTTTGGACGGCCACACTTCACCGAAGGCCCGGGCGACATCCTCGGTAACCGACTCCACCGGCTGTGGGTCGGCGACAGCCTGGAACCGGGCCGCGACGAAGCGGTAAGCGCCCTGCTTTAGGCTTGCTTGATCGCATTTCGGCCCCAGTAGATGGCCTGGTCGTCCAGCTGTTCCTCGATGCGCAGCAGCTGGTTGTACT
>JBKJSF010000058.1:0-24390 GCA_046595895.1 Caulobacter sp.
CAGGCGCCGGGGGACCGCGAGGCGTTGATCGGTGTCCTGGGACCAGGGGCGGCGATCGGCCAAAGCCCGGTGTTCGGCGGCGGCCCACGGTTGGTGACGGCAGTGAGCGCAGGGCGCAGCCTGGTGCTGACCCTGTCGGATGCGGCGCTGCGACGGGTGGCGCGGGAGTGGCCGGGGGTTTGGCAAGTGGTGTCGCAGCTGATCTATCGCCAGCTGCAGTACTCGGTGCAGGTGGCGGCTGAGCGGGTGGCGCTGCCGCCCCGGGCGCAGCTGGCCTCGCGGCTGCTGATGCTGGCGCTGGGCGGCGAGACGGTGGCGGCCAACCAGTCGGACCTGGCAGAACTGCTGGGGTTCAGCCGCAAGGCGGTGAACGGCTGGCTGGGTGAGCTGGAGGCGGCGGGGGCGGTGCGGCTGGGCTACGGCCGCATCGAGATCGTCAGTCGGCGGCTGCTGGAGCGGGCGATGGCCGAGGAACGATGACTGTGCGATCAAACGGCCATGAATCTGCTTTTTGACACCCTGACCGGGGCCGGCGCGGCCGAGGCGCCCTTCCTCGAGAGGCCGGATGGCTCGGTCGTCACCTATGGCGAGCTTGGAGGGCTGACGGCGCGTTGGGCCAACGCGCTCGTCGGACTTGGCGTCAAGCCGGGGGACCGGGTGGCGGTGCAGGTCGAGAAGAGTCCTGAGAACCTGATCCTCTATCTGGCGACGGTGCGGGCCGGAGCGGTCTTCCTGCCGCTGAACACGGCCTACACCCTGGCCGAGCTGGAGTATTTCATCGGCGACGCCGAGCCGGCGTTGATCGTCTGCGATCCGGTGGTCGAGGTCGGCATGAGCAGGCTCGGCAAGACGGCGACTCTCGACGCGACGGGGCAGGGGAGCCTGGCCGAACTGGCGGCTTCCGCCACGGAGGCCTTCGGGACGGTGGAGCGCGGCCCTGAGGATCTGGCGGCGATCTGCTACACCTCCGGCACCACGGGGCGGTCGAAGGGAGCGATGCTGACACATGGCAACCTGACGGCCAATGCCCTGACCCTGGTCAACCTATGGCGTTTCACCGCGGCGGATGTGCTGATCCACGCCCTGCCGATCTACCATGTGCATGGGCTGTTCGTAGCCACCAACGTCATCATGGCGGCCGGGGCGTCGATGGTCTTGCGGGCGAAGTTCGACGCGGCGGAGGTGCTGTCGCTGATGCCCCGAGCGACGGCGCTGATGGGCGTGCCGACCTTCTACACGCGGTTGCTGGATCAGGCGGGGCTGACCCCAGAGGCGACGGCGGGGGTTCGGCTGTTCGTCTCCGGCTCGGCCCCCCTGCTGGCCGAGACTCACCGGGCGTTCGAGGCGCGGACCGGGGAGGTCATCCTCGAGCGCTACGGCATGACTGAGACGGGGATGAACACCTCCAATCCGTATGACGGAGCGCGGGTGGCCGGGACCGTGGGGCCGCCATTGCCCGACGTCAGCCTGCGGATCAGCGATCCGGATACTGGCGCGGCCATGGCGGACGGCGAGATCGGCATGATCGAGGTGCGCGGGCCCAACGTGTTCGCCGGCTACTGGCGGATGCCGGAAAAGACGGCGGCCGAGTTCAAGCCGGGCGGCTGGTTCATCACCGGGGACCTCGGGAAGATCGACGAGACCGGCTATGTCCACATCGTCGGCCGCGGCAAGGATCTGATCATCTCGGGCGGCCTGAACGTCTATCCTAAGGAGGTCGAGGCCGAAATCGACGCCCTGCCGGGCGTCGTGGAGAGCGCGGTAATCGGGCTGACGCATCCGGATCTCGGCGAAGGGGTGACGGCGGTGATCGCCACCGGGGGCAAGGCGGGGCTCACTGAAGGAGCGGTGCTGGCGGCGCTCGGTGAGCGGCTGGCGCGGTTCAAGCAGCCCAAGCGGGTGCTGTTCGTAGACGACCTGCCGCGCAACGCCATGGGCAAGGTGCAGAAGGCCGTGTTGCGCGAAACCCATGCCGGGCTCTACAGGGGCTGAATGAGCGACATCATCATCATCGGCGGCGGTCACAACGGCCTGACCTGCGCCTTTTACCTCGCCAGCGCCGGCCTTAAGGTCACGGTGCTGGAGAAGCGCGACGTGGTCGGCGGGGCGGCCGTCACCGAGGAATTCCACCCGGGCTTCCGCAACAGCGTGGCGGCCTACACGGTGTCGCTGCTCAACCCGAAGGTCATCCGCGATCTCGACCTCACCCGGCACGGGCTGCAGGTGGTCGAGCGCAAGGCGGCCAACTTCCTGCCGATCAGCGACAGCGACAGCCTGGTCACAGGCGAGGGGCGGACCCATGCCGAGGTGGCGCGCTTCTCCCAAAAGGACGCCGACCGGCTCGACGCCTACAACGAGCGGCTGGACGCGATCGCCGATGTGCTGCGCGACATCGTGCTGCAGACGCCGCCGGACATGGTCGAGGGCGGCTGGCTGCGGGCGCTGCCGGAACTGTTGAAAAGCGCCTCGCTGGGCAAACTTGTTTCCAACCTGGACACCACGGCGCGGCGCGACCTGCTGGCGCTGTTCTCGCAGTCGGCGGGGGACTGGCTGGACGGCTGGTTCGAGAGCGATCCGATCAAGGCGGTGCTGGGCTTCGACGGCATCGTCGGCAACTACGCCAGCCCCTACGCCGGTGGCTCGGCCTATGTGCTGCTGCACCACGTGTTCGGCGAGGTGAACGGCAAGAAGGGCGCCTGGGGCCACGCCATCGGCGGCATGGGCGCGATCACCCAGGCGATGGCCGCCGCCTGCCGCGAGAAGGGCGTCGAGATCCGCACCGGGGTCGGTGTCGCCACCATCCTCAAGGAAGGCGGCCGGGCGGTGGGCGTGGTCACCGATGGCGGCGAGACCCTGCGGGCGCGGGCGGTGGTGTCCAACCTGCATCCCAAGCTGACCTTCGAGACATTGCTCGATCCGGCCGACCTGCCGACCGACTTTGCCGAGCGGATCGCCCGCTACCGGTCGGGATCGGGGACGTTCCGGATGAACGTGGCGCTGAGCGAACTGCCGAGGTTCACCTGCCGGCCGGAAGACGGCGATCATATGAGCGCCGGCATCATCATGGCGCCCAGCCTGGCCTATATGGAGCGGGCCTATATCGACGCCCGCACCGACGGCTGGTCGAAGGAGCCGATCGTCGAGATGCTGATCCCCTCGACCCTGGATGCGACCCTGGCGCCGGAGGGCCAGCACGTGGCCAGCCTGTTCTGCCAGCATGTGGCGCCGGTGCTATCCGGCGGGCGGTCGTGGGATGACCATCGCGAGGAGGTCGCCGACCTGATGATCGCCACGGTCGACAAATGGGCGCCGGGCTTCAAGGCCTCGGTGTTGGGCCGAACAATCAAGAGCCCGCTGGACCTCGAGCGGACCTTCGGCCTGATCGGCGGCGACATCTTCCATGGGGCGCTGACCCTGGACCAGATGTTCTCGGCGCGGCCGGTGCTGGGGCACGGGGCGCACCGGGCGCCGGTCAAGGGGCTCTACATGTGCGGGGCGGGAACGCATCCGGGCGGCGGGGTGACCGGCGCACCGGGGCACAACGCGGCGCGGGAAATCCTGAAGGACGCCAAAGCGCGACGGTTCTAGGATTTCGCGGGGGTTCCGCCACGGCGCCCCTTCACGCGGGCCGCCGGTCCGATAACCTCGCGCCACGCCGCGTCAGACGGCCTCGGGAGAGATCATCATGCGGGCCGTTGTTCGCCGTTCGGGCCAGCTCATCTGCGACGAGGTCGCTCAGCCGACGCCGGGGCCGGGGCAGACGCTGGTCAAGACGTTGCTGTGCGGCATCTGCGGATCGGACCTGCATGCGCTGCATTATCTCGATCACATGGTGGCGCTGGCCAGGAAGGCCGGCGGGTCGGACCGGATGAACCCGGCGGCGGACATGGTGTTCGGCCACGAATTCGTCGCCGAGGTGATCGAGCACGGGCCGGCCGGCGGGCGGTTCAAGGCCGGGACGCGGGTGGTCAGCGTGCCGATGACCTTCGGGCCGCAGGGCTTCGAGGCGGTCGGCTATTCCAACAACTTTCCGGGAGGATTCGCCGAGTATATGGCGCTGACCGAAGCCATGCTGCTGGAGGTGCCCAACGGGCTGGCGACCGACCTGGCGGCGCTGACCGAACCGATGGCCGTCGGCGCGCATGCGGTGGAGCAGGCGGACCTGCAGCCGGGCAGCGCCAGCCTGGTGCTGGGTTGCGGGCCGGTCGGTCTGGCGGTGATCGCGGCGCTGAAGCTGCGCGGGCATGGGCCGATCATCGCCTCGGACTTCTCGCCGGCCCGGCGGCGGCTGGCGGAAAAGCTGGGAGCCGACGTAGTGGTCGATCCCTCGGAGGGCAGCCCGCACCTGAAGTGGGCCGACTTCGGGGTGCCTTCCTCGATGATGGAGCATGCCATGGCGCGGATGTCCGGCCAGCTGAAGGGCCGGTCGATCGTGTTCGAATGCGTTGGGGCGCCGGGCGTCCTGCAGGGCATCATCGAGGGCTGTCCGCCGGGATCGCAGATCCTGGTGGCCGGGGTCTGCATGGCGCCCGACAGTTTCGAGCCGTCGCTGTGCATCAACAAGCAGCTCGATCTGAAGTTCGTGCTTGGCTACACCCCCGAGGAGTTCGCCGGCACGCTGCACGACATCGCCGAAGGGCGGCTGGACGTGGCGCCGCTGATCACCGGGACGGTGGGGCTGTCGGGCGTGGCGCAGGCCTTCACCGACCTCAGGGACCCCGAGGCGCATGTGAAGATCCTGGTCGATCCGTCGCTGGCCTGAGTCCCGCCTTGGCTTGAACTGGGCGGCGGTGGCGCGCACCCTCACGCCAGATGAAGGAACACGCCATGCGGCGCACTGCCATGGTCGTCGCCGCCCTGAGCTGCCTGGCGGTCCCGCGGGCCTGGGGCGCCGACGCCTCGGCCTTTGAGTTGCGGTTGGTGATCGAGGATCCGGACAGCGCCGCGGGGCCCTACGACCTGCTGGCGGCGCCGGACCTGGAGGCCGAGCCGGAACCGCTGGCGGTCAGCCGGCGGGTGATGGTGTCCGGCGAGACCCTGGCCTGTGTCGGGCTGGTCGATGACCAGGGCTTCTTGGCCGTGACCCTGATGTTCGACGAGACGGGGCGGGCCGGGCTGGAGGCCGCCACGGGCGCCAATGTGGGGCGGCGGATGGCGCTGGTCCTGGAGGGACGGATCGTCTCAGCGCCGATGATCATGTCGCCGCTGACCGGGCCGGAGGTGAGGATCGCCTCGCCGCCCGATGGCTCCGCGTCGGACCTGGTCGCGAAAATCCTCACCGCCATGCCTGGCGTCGCGGCCTGCGAACCACCGCCCGAGCCGCCCGCCGAGTCGGAAGATTCGCCGGTCGAAGACCCTGCCTAAGCCGGTGTCGCGGCAACCGCCTCGGCGACCCGGGCCCGATACAGCGCCGCGATCAGGTCGGTCTGGGTGACCATGCCGACGACCTCGCGGTCGTCGCCCAGGATCATCACCTCGCGCCATTCGCCGTGGGAGAGGACGGGCAGCAGCTCGTCTATGGCGGTGGTTTCGCCGGCCGTCGGCGGGTCGCGCTCCATGACTTCGACAACCGGGCCTTCGCCGCCGGCCAGCAGGATGGCGCGGGTGATCAGGCCCAGCAGCCGACCGTCCGTGTCGAGGACGGGGGCGGAGCGGAAGTCGTGGCCGGCGAGCAGGGCGCGGGCGTCGGCCTGGGTGGCGCCCGGGCCGAGGCTGACCACATGGCGGGACATGATGTCGGCGCAGGAAATGGCGCCGTGCAGGCGGCGGTGGGCCTGGACCTCCACCTGCCGGAACAGGGCGTCGAGGTCCTCGCGTGAGACGTCCAGCAGCTCGCCGTAGTGGCGCAGGGCCGAGTCGATGTCAGCCAGGGTGAAGCCCACGCGCGCGTCTGGCGCCGCATCGGCCGTGCCGTGCGGGGCCGGGGGCGGAGCATGGGCGACGTGGGGGTAGGACCGGCCCGCCAGGTTGTTGAACACCAGGGCGACGAGCAGCAGCAGCACCGAATTGAGCGCCACCGGCATGAGGACGAAGCTGTAGCCGGCGGCGAGGACCACCGGGCCACCGACGGCGGCGGTCAGGGCCACGGCGCCGCCGGGCGGATGCAGGCAGCGGCAGACGCTCATCAGCAGGATGGCGCTGGCCACTGCGGTGGCGGCGGCAAACGTCGGATCGGGAATCAGCAGCACGCAGGTGACGCCGGCCAGGCCGGAAATGACGTTGCCGCCGAGGATCGACCAGGGCTGGGCCATGGGACTGGCCGGCGCCGCAAACAGCAGCACGGCGCTGGCCCCCATCGGCGCGATCAGCAGAGGCAGGGCGCCGGCGTCGGGTACGGTCAGGTGGGTGACCAGCCCGGTAATGGCGATGCCGATCAGCGCGCCTGCGAAGGCCCTCAGACGTTCGCCGAGCGACTGGGTCGGAGCCTGGGGGAGGAATCGGCGAAGGTAGGCTTGCAAAGGCGGGCCAGCTCCTGGGGCGGTGACCGACATTTTAGCCGATCCGACAGGCGGATAGTTGGATTCGGCGCCGGCTGGCGAAATTGTGCCAGAAAGACAGTGGCTTGGATGATGATGTCGACGCGGGGAATGTTGGCGCCAACGTTGACACGGCGTCGGCGCCGAAGCGGTGAATGTCGACCGGTTTGGTGACACGCGCGCCCACGTCGGCCGGGCGGCGTTGTTCGACCGGGTCCCGAGCTACATGAATATGTCTAGACATATTCATGTAGCTCGGAATACCGCCTCGTGACGGGTCTGGATGGCCGGCCAGAGGGCGGCGGCTTCCGGGAGGTCGAGGTCGAAGTCGCGCTTGAGGGTGGCGACGTAGTCGTCGGCGTCGGCGATCAGGCGGTCGCTGGAGCCGTCGGCGGTCACGGTTCGCAGACTGCGGCCGCGCAGCATCAGAAGGCGATCCGGCTGGTGGCGCTGGGCGACGGCGTTCTGGACGAAGCCGGAGGCGGGATCGGTCTGCAGCCAGTGGCAGCGGTCAGCCATGGCGGCCTCGTCGGCGGGGCTGATCTGGAAGTCGAAGCTGGGCGCGCCGCCGGCCGGGTGATTGTGGAGACGCCACCAGCCATCGGCCATCTCTTCGAGGCGGTAGGCGAACAGGCCGCCCTGAATGGGGCCAGCCACGATCGGATAAGGATCGAGCGGGCCGTCGCCGAAGCCGACGTCGGCCATCCACGGCCCGCTGCGGGGCCCGTCTTCGAGATCCACGCGCAGGATCAGGTGGTTGCTGATGGCGATGTCGCCGTCCTGCTCGCGGCGGACGCCGGCCATCATGCGGGTGATCTTGAAGCCGATCTCGCCGAGCGCCCAGCCGAGCAGGCCGTTCATCTCGTAGCACCAGCCGCCCCGCCGCCGGGTGACGATCTTGTCGAAGGCGGCCGCTGGGTTGGTGGTTACGGGGCGCTTGAGCTGGACGTCGAGATTCTCGTAGGGGATGGCGAAGTGGTGGGCGCGGTGGACGGCGCGCAGGGTGGCGAGGTCGGCGGCGACGGGGCCGGTGTGGCCGATGCGGTCGAGGTAGGCGGCGAGGTTCATGGGGAGAGGTTGGGTGAGTCGGGCGGGGTTGGGGGACTGGTTCGGCGCGGAGCGGCGTACCTGTCCCCGATCCGCGCCGGGGGTTGGGACAGGCGCGGTCCAGCCGCGCGGAGAACCTGCTGATGCGAGCCCGGCCTTTCGGCTGGCGCTGATCGGGGACAGGTAGCGCGCTCGCGCGCGCAGCCAGTCCCCAAGAGATCAATCCTTTTTCGCCATGCCCATCGCTTCGAGGATCTCCGGGCGGATGTTGTCCGTGCCTTTTTCCTGGATGTGCTGGGCAACCCGGGCGCCGACGGCGGCCATGGCTTCGCCGATGAAACGAGGGCGGTTCTCCGCGGCCCATTTGAGGGAGGTTTCGCGGTTCTCGTTTAGGCCCTGGAACCTCGGCGTCACGTAGCGGGCGAACAGCTCATAGGACTTCTTCTTGGCCTCCCAGGGGGCCCAGTTGTGATCCATCATCAGGAAGGCCCCGAAGCCGCCGGACTGGGCCTGCAGCCGCTCGATCTGGGCGATGGCATCGTCCGGCGTGCCGATCACCGCCATGCCGGAGGCGATCAGGGCGTCGACCGGGTCGGAGCCGTCCTGAGGGGCCAGCGGCAGGGCGGCGACCTCGCGGAAGTAGTAGAGCCAGTCCTCAAGGCCGAAGCGGACGTCTTCGCGGGCCTGCTCGCGGGTCTCGGCGATGTGGACGGGGCCGACCAGGCGCCAATGGTTGCGGTCGACGGTCTTGCCGTTGTCCCTGGCGGACTCTTCGGAGATGGCCCAGTTGCTGGCAAGCGCGTTGAAGCCGCCCGACTGGGTGGCGCCGATGCTGAGCATGCCGACGCCGTGCTTGCCGCTGGCCTTGGCGCCGGTCGGGGAGACCTGGCTGGCGACGCAGATTTCCACCGACGGGCGGCTGTAGGGGGTCATCTGGAGGCGGGCTTCGTTGAGCTCGAACCAGTCGGTCTTGGCCGAGACCTCCTCGCCGCGCAGCAGGGGGACCAGCACGTCGATGGCCTGGTCCATACGGTCGCGCTGGGCGCTGACCGGGATGCCCATCATGAAGGCGTCGGATGGCAGGGCGCCGGGGCCGACGCCCAACATCACCCGGCCGCGGGTGATGTGGTCCAACTGGTTGATGCGGTCGGCCAGCATCAGCGGGTGGTGATAGGGCAGCGAGGAGACGCCGGTGCCGAGGCGGATGTGTTTGGTGCGCTCGGCGGCGGTGGCGATGAACAGCTCGGGGGAGGCGATCAGTTCGTAGCCGGCCGAGTGGTGCTCGCCGATCCAGGCCTCTTCATAGCCCAGGCGGTCCATGTGCTGGACCAGCTCCAGGTCACGCTCGATGGCGAGGGTGGGGTTCTCACGCAGCGGATGGAAGGGGGCGATGAAGGCGCCGAAGCGCAGTTTCGGACCGGCCATGATTGGTGTCTCTCCCCGTTTGTTATTGGCGATCACCTTACGCAGTGAGCGCCGATTGGGAAGGGTGACTTGGCGTCACGCGGCGGCTTCGAGCAGCCGGATCACCGCCGTCTCGAACGCCCGCTGAGACTTCCCTTCCTTCAGCGTGAGCGTCCGGTTTGTGAAGGCCTCGGTGATCAGCGGGTGGATGTAGGCCTTGCGGCAGACGGCCGGGGTGTTGCCGAGCCGTTTGGCGACGTCCTTCACGCAGGCGTTGATGGTGGCCTTGGTGGCGGTCGTATCGCATTGAGCGGCGAGAATGCGGGCGGCCTCCACGGTGCCGGCCCAGGTGCGGAAGGTCTTGGCGGTGAAGTCCTCGCCGGTCCCCTGTCGCAGGTAGTCGTTGACGTCACCAGAGGTGACGCCGCAAATCGAGCCCTCGTCGGCCCTGTACTGGAAGAGCCGCTGGCCGCGCAGGTCCTGGCAGGCCTTGACGATGCGGGCCAGACGCCGGTCCTCGAAGCGGGTGCGGTGGGTCTTGCCGCTCTTACCCTTGAACTCGAAAACGCCGCCGACGCTGCTGAGCCTGGCGTGCCGGTCGCGCAGGGTGGTCAGGCCGAAGCTCTTGTTGGTCCTGGCGTACTCGTCATTGCCGACGCGGATCAGGGTCTGCTCCAGCAGACTGACGACGGCGGCGACGACCTTTTCCTTGGGCAGGCCTTTCTTGCGCAGGTCGGCTTCGACGCGCTTGCGCAGGCGGGGCAGGGCGCGACCGAAGGCGGCGACACGGCCGTACTTGTGCTCGTCGCGGTGGCTGCGCCAACCTTCGTGGTAGCGGTACTGTTTGCGGCCCTTCTCGTCGCGGCCGGTGGCCTGGATGTGGCAGCCGGGGCGCGGGGCGATCCAGACATCGGTCCAGGCCGGCGGGATGACCAGCCTGTCGATGCGGTCGACGGTGGCGGCGGCCTCGATACGGCGGCCGGTCTGGTCGTGGTAGGTGAAGCTCTTGCCGAGTTTGCGGCGGCTGAAGCCGGGACCGTCGTCGCTGCCATAGACCAGGCCTTCGGGCAGGTCCTGAGGCGTGTCTTGGGGGATTTCACTGTCGCGGGGCATCAGCCTGCCACCGGATTCTGTTTGACCTTGGCGGCGTTTCTGAAATGACCGGACATCCAACCCAACCTTCCTCTGGACGCCCAACGTGGCCGGGGGCGGGCTTGTTCCGCAGCGAAGGGCCCCGCCTTGAACTATCGCCATGCCTTCCACGCCGGGAACTTCGCCGACCTGGTGAAGCATGCTGGGCTGACCCTGTTGCTGGACGCGCTGATGGCCGAGGCGTCGCCGCTGGTCATCGTCGATACCCATGCCGGGGCGGGCGGCTATGACCTGGACGGGGAGCTGTCACGGCGGACGGGGGAGGCGGCGCAGGGGATCTTCCGGCTGATGGATGCGGCGGCGCCGGCGGCGTTTGACCGGTTGAAGGCGGCGGTGACGGGCCTGAACCCGGCCGGCGGGGTGCGGTTCTATCCGGGCTCGCCGCGGCTGATCGGGGCGGCGTTGCGGCCGGGCGACCGCTACACCGCCTGTGAGGTGCGGGACGATGATGTCGCGTTGCTGGCGCAGACCCTGGCGCCGTATGCGCGGGCACGGGCGGTGCAGACCGACGGCTATGAGACGGCGGCGGCCACGGTTCCGGCCAAGGGCCGGGCGTTGGTGCTGATCGATCCGCCGTTCGAGCGGCCGGACGACTACCAGCGGATCGCCCAGGCGCTGGCGGCTGTGCGGGCCAGGAACCCGCGGGCGGTGCTGGCGGCCTGGTTGCCGCTCAAGGACCTGGAGACCTTCGATGGCTTCCTGCGGCTGGTGGAGCCGCTAGCCCCGGATGCCCTGGTCGCCGAGTGCCGGCTGCGTCGGCTCGACAATCCGATGAAGATGAATGGCTGCGCCCTGGTCATCGTCGGGGCGCCGGCCGGGTTGGAAAAACCCCTGGGTGAGGTCTGCGCCTGGGTCGCCGGGCTGGGCGAGGGCGAGGGGCGCGGCGAGGCCTGGCGGCTGACCGGCTGATCACGAAATTTCGCACTTGCGAGACGAAGGACGGTGTTATGCTGCGTTGCACAATCGGTGGCTGCTCCCCGGCCGCCCGCGCGGAGCGATGCCATGACCGTTGTTGACGCCAAGCTTCCTGAACTCGATGAGACCACCGTCAAGGCGCTGAGCCTGCCGGTGGGGATCACCTCGCCCCTGTGGCTGATGATCGGCAGCGCCGCCATGGTCGGGGCGGCGTTTTTCTGGGCGACGAAATGGATGACGCCTTTGAACGTCGAGGCGGCGACCGCGAAGGCGCTGCCCAAGCCTGAGCCGGAAGTGGAAGCGGCAATCGAAAAGGCGGCCGAGGCCGTGGTCGCGGCTCCGGTCGCGATCATCGAGGCCCTGGTGGAAGCCACGCCGGAGCCCGAGATGGTCATTGATCCGGTTATTGAGGCCCCGGTTGTCGTGGCGGCGGTCGTGGAGCCGGACGACCTGACGGTAATGACCGGCATCGGACCGAAACTGGCGGCGGCTCTGGCCGAGCGCGGGATCACCCGTTTCGCCCAGATCGCCGCCTGGAGCGAGGCCGAGATCGCCACGCTCGACAAGGAGATGAAACTGATCGGGCGCGTGGGTCGCGAGGCCTGGGTGGCGCAGGCCAAGCGGCTGGCGGTGGGTTAGGGCTCGGCCCAACACCGTAATCCTCTTCCGGAAGGCGGCTCACTTGGGCTTGAGCAGGGCGTCGAGCGCCTGGCGCGACGGCGAGTTAGGCTCCAGGGCCTTGTCAGAGTTTCCGCAGACGAAGCCGGCGTCGGTGGTTTTGCAACGCACCTTGCTGTCGTCGGGCCAAGCGCCTGGCGGGGCGGCTGCGTCCTTGCCGGCCTGGTCGGCGCGGGCGATGGCGGCGGCATTGGCGGCGGCGCGCTTTTCCTCCTCGGTCTGAGGCTTGATGCCGAAGTCGAATTTCAGCTTGTTTTGGTTTTGCGCCAGCTCCGCCTTCGTTGGCGCGACGAAAGGTGCGTCGGAGGCCATCGGCTTGCCGATGGGCGCTTCGGCATCCGGCGCCTCGGGCGGTTGTAGAAGGGCGATGGCGAAGAGGGCGAGCGTCAGCACGGCCTTGAGATTGCCGGCGGCTTGCGTCCGGCGAAACCGTCGAAAGGGGGGCCTAGAGCCCGAAGGCCGCCAGCAGCTGGTCGGCGGAAAGCGAGGCGGGGACCTCGCCGGCCAGGACCTGGGCTTCGAGGGCTGGAGCGAGGGCGGCGACCTTAGGATGCTCAAGGAAGGCGCGGCCGAGGCGGTCATGGACCATGGCCCACATCCAGCGGCCGTTCTGGCCGGCCCGGCGGGCAGCGCGCTCCCCATTGGCGGTCATCACCTCGCGGTGGCGCTGGACCTGCGCCCAGAGGATTTCGAGCCCCGCGTTGTTCAGGCCCGAGGCGGTGAGCACCGGCGGCGTCCAGTCGGGATGGGCCGGGGTGAGGATGTGCAGCGCGTTTCGATAGTCGCGGGCCGATCGTTCAGCGCGGGCAGGGTCGGTGTCGGCCTTGTTGATCAGGATCAGGTCGGCGATCTCGATCAGGCCCTTCTTGATGCCCTGCAGCTCGTCGCCGCCGCCGGGGATGAGCACGGCCATGAACAGATCGACCATGTCGGCGACCACGGTCTCGGACTGGCCGACGCCGACGGTCTCGACGATGACCACATCGAAGCCCGCCGCCTCACACAGCAGGATGGCCTCGCGAGTCTTGCGGGCGACGCCGCCCAGTTCGCCGCCGCTGGGGCTGGGGCGGATGAAGGCCCGTTGGTCCATGGCCAACCGCTCCATGCGGGTCTTGTCGCCGAGGATGGAGCCGCCGGTGCGGGTCGAGCTGGGATCGACCGCCAGGACGGCGACCCGTTGACCGGCAGCGGTCAGGTTGCAGCCGAGCGCCTCGATGATGGTCGACTTGCCGGCCCCGGGGACGCCGGTAATGCCCAAGCGCTGGGCGGCGCCGGTGTGGGGCATAATCCGCTGCAGCAGCTGGCGGGCGGCGGAGTGGTGATCGGCGCGGCGGCTTTCGACCAGGGTGATGGCGCGGGCGAGGGCGGCCCTCGACTCATTGGGGCGGTCTTGCGCGAGCAGGCGGCTGGCGAGGGTGTCGAGGTCGGGGAGGCTCACGGGGCGAGCCTTAGATGACGACGGCGGTTCCCGAAACCGAAACCATCAGCATCGAGCCGTCCGGGCCGACGGTGTTGTAGTCGAGGTCGACGGCGATGATGGCGTTGGCGCCCAGCTTGTCGGCCTGGATCATCAGGTCGCCGAGGGCGTCCTGCCGCGCATGGTCGAGGATGCGTTCGTAGGACTTGGACTTGCCGCCGATGAAGTCGCGGATGGCGGCCAGCAGGTCCATGACCACGTTCGCGCCCATGATCGAGGTGGTGTAGATGGCGCCCTTGTACTCACGCACCGGGTGGCCCTCGATGAACGGGGTGGTGCTGATCAGGACGTTGGGCAGCTGCTTCTTCACGGGCATGAGTATTAAGCCTAATCGGCGCAAAGGGCGAGGGTTCCCCTGCTACGCGAGAAGGCGTGACTTTAGCGCGCGTCTGAAGGCGAATTATCGGTCCCGGGCCTTTCAACAGGCGGCCGGATTGTTGCACAGTGGAGTTGGCGGGGGCGCGGAATGTGCCGTTCCCGCACGTGGAGCGCACCCGATGATCCTGGCCCGGACCCACCTCGACCTGCACAATGTGCGGGGCAGTATCGAGCGCACCAAGAAGCTGTCGGACAACGTCATCGGCATCGGGCCGCTGGGCGTGGGCCTGGACGCCATCCTTAACGTCGTGCCGGGAGCAGGGGCGCTGTACAGCGGCCTAGCCGGGCTGATGCTGATCTATGACGGGGTGCGGGCGCGGGCTTCTGGCATGGTGCTGATCCAGATGGGCGGCATCCTGCTGGTCGATACCGTGGCGCCGCTGACTGGCAAGCTGGGGGCGGTGGCCGATGTGCTGTTCACCGGCCACAAGTGGTCGGCCGACATGCTGCTCAAGCATATGGAAGAGACCATCTATTTCGAGGGCGCCCGCGAGGATGCGCTCAACACCGCCGAATACCGCGACCTGATGGCCCGGGTGCGAGCCGGCAAAGAGAAGCGCCGGGTGGTGTTCCTGGGCGGCGCCTGGCGCAAGAAGACCGCGCCGGTCGTCTAGGCTCCGAGGGCACTAGCCGGAACCGACACCAGCGTTATACGCTCGGTTCCCATGACCCGTGAACGCGCCCACTCCGCCTGGAAGTCCGCCGAAACCATCAAGACCATCTCCGACCGGGTGATCGGCATCGGACCGTTCGGGGTCGGCCTTGACGGCCTGCTGACCTGGTTGCCGGGGGCGGGCATCCTCTACAGCGTCGGGGCCAGCATCTTCCTGCTGTTCGAGGCCTTCCGGGCCGGGGCCTCGTTTGCCACCCTCTTTCGGATGTTGAGTTACCTGGGCCTCGATGCCCTGACCTCTGAGGTGCCGGTGGTCGGGGACGTCATCGACTTCTTCTGGCAGGGCCACCTGATGGCGGCCACGGCGCTGCAGAAGGATATCGAGGACCGGCACGGGGCGCCGGCCGACGTGCCGCTGAAGAAGCGGGCCCGCAAGAGCCCGCGCAGCAAGTTCGCCCACTAGGCAGGTCTCCATCGACAGGCGAGACTGACCTCAACGAAAGACGGGGAGAGAGATCGCATGGCCGACGAGGAACGCTATGTCCGGCCGCTGGCGGCGGAGTCGGAAGGGTTGGCGCCCGGGCGCGGCCGGCTGCAGGGCCGGCGGGTGCTGGTGGTCGGCGGCGGGCAGCGGGTGGTGGATGCGGCGACCGATCCGGTCGGCAACGGCCGGGCGATGAGCCTGCTGTTCGCCCGGGAAGGCGCCCATGTGGCGGTGGCCGACCGCGACGAGGCCAGCGCCGCTGAGACGGTGCGGTTGATCGAGGCCGAGGGCGGCCAGGCTTTTGCCATCGCCGCCGATATTTCTCACGAGAGCGATGTGGCCGGGATG
This sequence comes from Caulobacter sp., assembly GCA_046595895.1. GTDB lineage: Bacteria > Pseudomonadota > Alphaproteobacteria > Caulobacterales > Caulobacteraceae > Caulobacter. The sequence continues at coordinate 14,973 of JBKJSF010000058.1, forward strand.
GTCGAGGCGGCGGTGCGGGGCCTGGGTGGGCTGGACGGACTGGCGCTGAATGTCGGCATCGGGCTGGGCGGCCTGGGGCTGTCGGCGGTTAAGGCCGCTGAGTGGGACACGGTGCTGGGGGTCAATCTGCGCGGGCCGATGCTGTGTTGCCGCGAGGCCCTGCCGGTCATGGAGCCGGGCGGCTCGGTGGTGTTCATCAGCTCGATCGCCGGACTGGTCGCCGGCTCGCGGCTGCCGGCCTATGATTCGTCGAAGGCGGCGTTGGGCGGGCTGATGCGGCATGTGGCGCTGGAGGGCGCGCGCAAGGGTGTGCGGGCCAACATCGTCGCGCCGGGGCTGGTTGATACCCCGCTGGGCCGGGCGGCGACGCAGGGGCGGCCAAGCCGGGGAAGGTCGCCGACCCCGTTCGGGCGACAGGCGACCGGCTGGGAGGTGGCCTATGCGGCGCTGTTCTTCATCGGTGAGGAGAGCGTCTATGTGACGGGGCAGACGCTGGCGGTGGATTCAGGGATGACCGGGATCAGCTGAGAGCCGGCCGCGGCGCGGGCGTCTTTCCGTACGCGATCCGCCAGACGATCAGCCCGACCAGCGCTCCGAGGGCGGTTGTGAAGGCTGTGATCAGCAGGAAGTCGGTCAGGGCGTAGGCGTCGCCCAATCGGCCCAGGACGGGTGGGCTGGCCACGAGCGGGGCTACCATTCCAGCCAAGAGCCCGACGCTGATCGCCGCCGGCGGGCCGGTTCGACGCAACCGATGAAGAACGGCCCAGGCGATGAAGGCGCCCAGCAACGGAATCCAGCCGACGACCAGTCCATAGAGGGGGATGATCACGCCGAGCAGGAGAATGCCCGGGTTCAGGAGATCGGACAGGGGTTCCTTGCCGACCAGGTCATAGTAGGCAGCCACCAGGAAGCTCGGGATCAGCCAGGCGGCGGCGCCCGCGGCGACGAACCCCCAGGCGCGGGTTTCGGATTTCGGGGCAGGATTCTGGTGCATCAGGCGGCGATGGTCTCATGCCTGTAGGCGACCCACCAGACCGCCAGCCCGGTAACGGCCCCGATGACCGGCCCGGCGAAGATCCACTGCGCCTCGCCGCCGCGGCCGCCGAGCGCGATGCCGGCCGCGGCGCCGCACAGCAGGCCGACGCCAGCCGCGACCTTGGGGGTGGCCAGCCGCCAGTGGTGCAGCAGGCCCCAGGCCGCGAAGGCGGCCAGCAGGAAGGGCCAGCCCATGACCAGCCCCATAACCGGGCCGGCGGTCCAGGCGGTGACGGCGGCGCTGATCATGTCGGCGTCCGGGCCGGAAGCGTTGAAGGCGTCGCCGATCATGATCAGGTTGGCGAGGATCAGCGACGGCAGCAGCCAGGCGGTGATAGCCGCGAGGAGAATGCGGGTAGGGAAGGGCTTGGTGGCCGGAATTGGCCGGGTGTTGGACATGGTGGCCTGATCTCCGATTCACGGATGACACTGAGCCAGCGACGTCCGACGATGATCGCCCCCCGGTGCAGGCGGTGTGAAAAGGTGGTGAAATCCTGCTGAAGGCGGGAGGTCAGCGGATTGACGGCAAATCCGACAGGCGAACGGACAGCGCGGGAAACGCGGCAGGGCTGACGGTTTCATCTTCGTCGTGTCGCGTGATGGTCTGGTAGCGACCGTTCAAAGGCTGACGATGGATGGTGATCGAGCGCGATGGAATATCAACTACCCAGTACTCCGCCACGCGATGCAGGGCGTACAGCTCCGCCTTGGCTCCGAGGTCTTTGGCAAGGGAGGTCTGGGCGACTTCCACCACGAGCCCGACAGCCACGCCCGTTACCGCTTCGAGGGGCAGGTCGGCTGAATAGAGATAGAGGTCGGGGTCCGGCCCGTCCCGCTCCGAGAGACGAAGAGTCGAGTCAATAATGACGACAACATCCTCGCCTGCCTTGGCCATGAAAGCGCGGCCAAGCTGCATCTTGAGGCGAACGTGCGGCACACCTTCCGGCGCCATCTCTACCAGTCCCCCATCAATCAGTTCGACCCGCGCGTCGGCGTCGAGAATGCCGGCTTCCTGCATGCGCAGGACATCGTCCAGCGTGAAGCGATGCTGATCAGCGGTTTCCAAGGCGCGAACGAAAGCGTTCATGGCGAAAGGTTAGCACAGACTTCGCCGTCTTGGCAGATCACTCCGCTGCCGCCTGCTCGTAGCCGAGCTGGCGGTTGAGCTTTTCGAGCAGGTCGATGGCCGCCTCTGCGATGACCGTGCCCGGGGGGAAGATGGCTGCGACGCCGGCCGCTTCCAGGGCCGGCCAGTCCTGTTGCGGGATGACGCCGCCGATCACCGTCATGATGTCGGCGCGGCCCTGTTTGGCCAGCTCTTCCTTGAGTTCGGGCGCCAGGGTCAGGTGGCCGGCGGCCAGGGAGCTGGCGCCGACGACGTGGACGTCGTTCTCGACGGCCTGACGGGCGGCTTCGGCGGGGGTCTGGAACAGGGGGCCGATGTCGACGTCGAAGCCGAGGTCGGCGAAGGCGGTGGCGATGACCTTCTGGCCGCGGTCGTGGCCGTCCTGGCCCATCTTGGCGATCAGGATGCGGGGGCGGCGGCCGTCGGCCTGTTCGAAGGCGTCGACCATGGCCTTGGCCCGGGCCACGGCGGGGTTGTTGCCGGCCTCTTTCATATAGACCCCCTGGATCGACTGGATGTTGGCCCGGTGGCGGCCGAACACCTTCTCCAGAGCATAGCTGATTTCGCCAAGCGTGGCCTTGGCGCGGCCGGCGTCGACCGCGAGGGCCAGCAGGTTTCCGGTCCCGCGCGCGCCGTCCTCGAGGGCCTGAAGCGCGGCCTGGGTCTCAGCTTCATCGCGTTCCGCCTTGAGACGCCTCAACTTTTCCAGCTGGGCGGAGCGGACGGCGGCGTTGTCGACCTTGAGCACCGGGATGTCGTCAGCGACTTCCGGGCGGTAGCGATTGACCCCGACCACGCTCTGGCGATTGGCATCGATGCGGGCCTGGGTGCGGGCGGCGGCTTCCTCGATGCGCAGTTTCGGCAGGCCCTGTTCGATGGCCTTGGCCATGCCGCCGAGCGCTTCGACCTCCTCGATATGCTCCAGGGCGCGGGCGGCCAGGTCGTGGGTCAGGCGTTCGACGTAGTAGCTGCCGCCCCAGGGGTCGGCGACCCGGGTCGTGCCGCTTTCCAGCTGCAGGAAGAGTTGGGTGTTGCGGCTGATGCGGGCGGAGAAATCCGTAGGCAAAGCAAGGGCTTCGTCCAGAGAGTTTGTGTGCAGGGACTGGGTCTGGCCGTTCACCGCGGCCATGGCCTCGACGACCGTGCGGGAGACGTTGTTGAAGACGTCCTGGGCGGCCAGCGACCACCCGGAGGTCTGGCTATGGGTGCGCAGGGAGAGGGAGCGACTGTCCTTGGGATCGAACTCGCGCTTCATCAGCCGGGCCCAGATCAGGCGCGCGGCGCGGAGCTTGGCCACCTCCATGAAGTAGTTCATGCCGATGGCCCAGAAGAAGCTCAGGCGCGGGGCGAAGACGTCGATGTCCATGCCTGCGGCCACTCCGGCCCGGGCGTATTCGATGCCGTCGGCCAGGGTGTAGGCCAGCTCCAGGTCGGCCGTCGCTCCGGCTTCCTGCATGTGGTAGCCGCTTATCGAGATCGAGTTGAACTTCGGCATGTTGGTCGAAGTATATGAAAAGATGTCTGAAATGATCCGCATCGAGGGCAGGGGCGGATAGATGTAGGTGTTGCGGGTCAGGAACTCCTTGAGGATGTCGTTCTGGATGGTGCCGGAGAGCCTGGCGTGCGGCACGCCCTGCTCCTCGCCAGCCACGATGTAGAGCGCCATGATCGGCAGGACGGCGCCGTTCATGGTCATCGACACGCTCATCTTGTCGAGGGGGATGCCGTCGAACAGGGTGCGCATGTCGAGGATGGAATCGATGGCCACGCCGGCCATCCCCACGTCGCCCTTCACCCGCGGATGGTCCGAGTCGTAGCCCCGGTGGGTGGCGAGGTCGAAGGCGATGGACAGCCCCATCTGACCCGCCGCCAGGTTGCGGCGGTAGAAGGCGTTGGAGTCCTCCGCCGTGGAGAAGCCCGCGTACTGGCGGATGGTCCACGGGTTGGTCAGGTACATGGTCGGATAGGGGCCGCGCAGGAACGGCGCGAGGCCCGGATAGCCGCCGGGCCCGTCGATCCCGGCGATGTCCGCGGGGCCATACGAAGGCTGGACGGCGATGCCCTCCGGGGTGGCCCAGGGCTCTCCAGAGGCCGGCGGGAAGCCCGGCGCAGCCTCGTCGAAGGCCAGCGCTGCGAAGTCGGGGAAGGCGCTCATGCCCGCGCCTCGAACGGTTCGGCCAGGCGGATCGGCCTGAGTGGCGGGCAGGCGCCGTCAGGGCCGGGCAGGCGGGATGAGGGGGCGTCGGCGACCTCCGGCGAAGGGCGCTCGATGTCCACGGGGGTTTCCGCAGTCGGTGGGAAAGCGGTGACCCCGACGATCTTCGGCTCCGGCCGCGCGGCGTTGGTGCGGGCGATCGCATCGGCGACGGCGCCGGCGGTGAGCGCCGCGACGATGCCGCCCTGCCGCTCGATCTCCTGGAAGGCGGCCCAGGCGGCGCGGGCGATCTGGTCGGTCATCGCCTCCACATAGCCGGAGCCCGCAGCGGGGTCGGCCACGCGGCCGATGTGGGCCTCCTCCATCAGCACGAGCTGGGCGTTGCGGCTCTGGCGGCGGCCGAAGGCTGTGGGCAGGCCCAGCGCGTCGGTGAAGTGGCCGAGCACCACGGCGTCCGCGCCCCCCACCGCGGCGCCGAAGCCGGCCGCGGTCAGGCGGATCATGTTGGCCCAGGCGTCCTGGGCGGTGAGCATTCGCCGTGATGAGCGAACCTCGATGCGGGCCAGGGGATCGGCGGCGCAGGCCGCCGCGATCTGCGCCCAGACCACCCGGGCGGCGCGCAGCTTGGCGATGGTCAGGAAGTAGTCGGCGTCGGCGCTGAGCCCCAGGGTGATGCGGGCGAAGGCGTCGGTCATGGGCGACCCGGCGCGCACCAGGGCCTTGGCGTAGGCCAGGCCGCCGGCGGCGGCGACGGCGACCTCCAGGGCCTCGCCAGCGCCGGCCTCGTGGGCTGCGCGACCGGAGGCCAGGAAGAGCTGGGCCTGCGGATAGGTCTGGGCCAGCCGCACGCCCACGGTGGCGGCGCTGACCAGGTGACTCTCCACCGGGCCCGGGCTGGCGCCGGCCTCGGCGAAGGCGCCGAGCGGGTCCATGTGGAAGGAGAGCCTCGCACCGGGCGACGCCTTGGCGGCCGCGCCCAGCCAATCGGCGGCCCTGGGCCCCAGGAAGCCGGCGTCGAGGGCCACCGGCGCCAGCTCCAGGATCACGCCGTCGAGCACCCGGGCCAGGGCGTCTGCGCCACCCACCGCCACCCCGGCCTCTCCGGTGGGATCGATGCGGACGACGGCGGACGCCGCGCCCCCCTGCAGGTCAGCCAGAATCTCGGCGTTGGCCCGGCCCGGCTGGGGGTGGGCGGTGAGGGTGCGCACGTCCCAGGGGCGCTGGGCGTCGAAGGGCCGGGGCGGGAAGGCCGCGGGCCGGGTCGCCGGCGCATAGAGCGGCGCGATGGGCAGGCCCTCGGCGGTGGCCCCGGCCAGGGCCTCGAACGGCCGGTCGCCCAGGGTCTTGGCCACCAGGGCGCGCCAGGCGGCGTCGCCGGCGGGCGGGGCATCGGCGGTCAGGTCGGGTGCGTCGGCCATGGCCGCAAATGGGCCGCCAGCGCGCTGGGCGTCAAGCTCACGCCGCGTCAGTCCGGGCTTGCGCAACCCTTCGCGCGCTGGATGGTTACGCCATTAAAGCTGAACCGTGGGGACCCGCCATGCCGAGCATCGACTACTATCGCCTGCAGGACATGAGCATGGAGTGGGGTCCGCGCATCCTGGTGGCCATCCTCATCCTGGTGGCCGCGCACTTCCTGGCCAAGGCCGCCCAGTGGGCGCTGGCCAAGCTCATCGACCGCGTGCCCGGCATGCGAACCCACAACAAGGACGCCGCGCCCAAGGAAACCGCCGGCTACCAGCTGGGCCAGCTGGCCTACTGGCTGGTGCTGCTGATCGGCGTGATCGCCGCGCTGACTACCCTGGGCCTGACCAGCGTGGTCACGCCGCTGAACGGCCTGCTCTACGAAGTCACCGCCTTCATTCCCAAGTTGATCGGCGCGGTGCTGATCTTCTTCCTGGGCTTCATCGTGGCGACCCTGGCGCAGCGGGTGGTGGAAGCCGCCCTCAACGCCGCCCACGTGGACCGCTGGCTTGAGAAGGCCGGTCTGTCGCGGATGACCGGCGCGTCCAGCCTGGCCCGCACGCTGGGCACCCTGGTGTTCGTGCTGATCATCATCCCCGTCACCATCGCCGCCCTGCAGGCGCTGGGCATCAGCGCGATCTCCGATCCGGCGGTGGCGGTCCTGTCCACGGTGCTGGACGCCGTGCCGCGGGTCCTGGGCGCCGCCATCGTCCTGGCCATCGGCTTCTTCATCGGCCGCTGGGTCTCCGGCCTGCTGGAACAGTTGCTGCCCTCCCTGGGCGTCGACCGCAGCCTGCAGGCCCTGGGCATGGGCGGACCGACCCAGCCGGAATCCTCGCTGGTGATGACCGACGCCGACCCCGCCGTCCCGGCGGCGGGCCTGACCCCCTCCAAGGTGGTGGCCCGGCTGGCGCTGGTGGCGATCATGCTGTTCTCGGCCGTCGAGGCCGCGCGTCTGCTGGCGTTCGAGTCCATCTCGGCGATGCTGGCGGAGATCATGGAGCTGGCCGGCCACGTGATCTTCGGCGGGGTGATCATCACCCTGGGCGTGCTGATCGCCAACTTCCTGGCGGGCCTGATCAACCGCTCCACCGGCGGCGACAGCGGCTTCGCCTCGACCATCGTGCGCTGGGCGACCATCGCCCTGGCTACCGCCATGGGCCTGCGGTTCATGGGCATCGCCGACGAGATCGTGGTCATGGCGTTCGGCCTGGTGCTCGGCTCGGCGGCCGTGGCCGCGGCCCTGGCCTTCGGGATCGGCGGGCGCGACACCGCCGGCCGGCTGCTGGAAAAGTGGAGCCGAAAGGCCGAGGCCGCGCCGCCCCAGCCCAAGCCGCGGCGGCCGCCGGCGGCGTAAGACACCTCCGAACGGCGTCTTGCGCCGTCCAACGGGCTCACGTACGTTGTAAATCTTTCGTGAGCCTGAGGACTGACCATGGCCCTGCCGCCCGTTCTGCGTGACCGCCTGCGCCTGCCGGTGATCGGCAGCCCGCTGTTCATCATCTCCAACCCGGACTTGGTGATCGCCCAGTGCAAGGCCGGCATCGTGGGGTCGTTCCCGGCGCTGAACGCCCGCCCGGCCAGCCTGCTGGACGAGTGGCTGCACAGGATCACCGAAGAACTGGCGGAATGGGACCGCGACCACCCCGAGACGCCCTCGGCGCCGTTCGCGGTGAACCACATCGTCCACAAGACCAGCGACCGGCTGGAGCACGACCTGGAGGCCTCCACCAAGTGGAAGGCGCCCATCGTCATCACCTCGCTGGGGGCCCGCGAGGACCTGAACCGGGCGGTGCATTCCTATGGCGGCGTGGTGCTGCACGACGTGATCAACGACCGCTTCGCGCGCAAGGCCATCGAGAAGGGCGCCGACGGCCTGATCGCCGTGGCGGCCGGAGCAGGGGGCCATGCTGGCGTGCTGTCGCCCTTCGCCCTGATCCACGCGCTGAGGGAATGGTTCGACGGGCCGATCGCGCTGTCGGGCGCCATCGGCAACGGCCATGCGGTGCTGGCCGCCCAGGCCATGGGCGCGGACCTGGCCTATATCGGCTCGGCCTTCATCGCCACCCAGGAGGCCAACGCCGACCAGGCCTACAAGGACATGATCGTCGCCTCCTCGGGCGAGGACATCGTCTATACGAACCTGTTCACCGGCATCCACGGCAACTACCTCGCCCCCTCAATCATCGCGGCGGGCATGGACCCCAGCGACCTGCCGGTCTCCGACCCCTCGAAGATGAACTTCGGCTCCGGCGGCAACCAGAAGGCCAAGGCCTGGCGCGACATCTGGGGCTGCGGCCAGGGCATCGGGGCGGTGAAGGAAATCCCCACCGCCGGCGAAATGGTCGCCCGGCTGTCCGTGGAATACGAGCAAGCCAAGGCCGAACTTGCGCGAAAGACCGCCTTCACCGCCGGCCGGGCCTTGCTGGCGGCGGAGTAGCCGTTAGAATTTCTGCGGACCACGACAGCTTAATCCCACTGGGATTATAGGAATAAGAGCCTAGCCTGGTCCTCGCTCAATGAGGGACCGAGCATGCTGTCAGCCGCGCCTATCCGCAGAAGCCTCCGCAGAAGCCTCCGCGCCGCCGCCCTGGCCGGGCTGCTGTGCGGCGCCGCGCCCGCGGCCATGGCTCAGGTGGCGACGGCCAATGTGCCACTTACAGGCATCAGCCAGGAGCAACTCCTGGCCCTGACCGCGCGGCTGGATGCGCTGGAGCAGCGCAACGCGGCTCTGGAACGGCAGATCCTGGACCTGAAAGGCCAGTCCGCCGTCGCAGACCAGCAGACCCGCGACCAGGCCAGCGCCACGACGGTTTCCCTAGCCAACGGACGGCCGAGCTTCGCCAGCGGCGACGGCCAGTTCACCGCCTCCCTCCGCGGCGTGTTCCAGCTCGATGCAGCCCACTACGACCAGGACCGCCCGGGGTCCCTGGCCAGCGACTTTCGCCGCGGCTCCTTCGGCGATGCGCCCGAGGCTGACCGAGCGCGCGACCTGAGCGACGGCGCCAATTTCCGCCGCGCGCGCCTGGGTATCGAGGGCAAGGCGTTCGGCGACTGGAACTATCATTTCCTCTACGACTTCGGCGGCTCCGGCGTGGAGGACGTCGGCAAGATCTCGGCCGCCTGGGTGGAGTACGCGGGCTTTGCGCCGCTGCGGCTGCGGGTGGGCGCCTTCTCGCCGCCGTCGGGGATCGAGGAGGCGACGTCCACCAACGGCTCGCTGTTCCCGGAGCGCGCCTCGCCGTCGGACCTTGTCCGCAACATCGGCTCCGGCGACGGCCGCACGGCCGCGGGTCTGTTCGGCGCCGGCGAGCGCTGGAACATCTCCGCGGCGATCAGCGGCAATGTGATCGGGACCCAGACCTTCGACGAGCAGACCGCCTTTGTGGGCCGGGTCGCCTACGTGCCCTACAGGACCGCCGACAGCCTGATCCACCTGGGCGCCAATACGGTGGTGGTCATCGACCCGGCGGCGTCGGGTCCGGACGTGGCGCCGGGCGCAGTCACCAACATCCGCCTGCGCGACCGCCCGGAGCTCAGGGTCGACGGCACGCGGCTGGTGGACACCGGCAATATCGACGCCGAGGGCGCGACCGCCGTAGGCCTGGAGTTCGCCGCCCAGCGCAAGGCGCTGCACGTGC
>JBKJSF010000002.1:0-11562 GCA_046595895.1 Caulobacter sp.
CCACCGCCGAGGGCATGCCGACCGGCGCACTGTACGTGTTCGCGCGGATGCTGATGGCGCTGCGCAACGAGGTCAAGCCCGAGCACATGGCGGTCGTGTTCGACGCCGGCCGCGAGAGCTTCCGCACCCGGATCTTTCCTGCTTACAAGGCGACGCGGGCGGCGCCGCCCGAGGAGCTGACGATCCAGATGCCGTTCTTCCGGCCGCTGGTCGAGGCGTTCCGCTGGCCGGTGATGGCGATCGAGGGCGTCGAGGCCGACGACGTGATCGCGACCCTGGTGACCCGCGCCAAGGCGGCGGGATGGCACGTCATCGTCTACTCCGCCGACAAGGACCTGATGCAGCTGGTCGGCGACGGCGTGACCATGCTCGACACCATGAAGAACGTCCGCATCGGACCCGACCAGGTGTTCGAGAAGTTCGGGGTCATGCCCGACAAGGTCGTCGATGTTCAGGCCCTGTGCGGCGACAGCGTCGACAATGTGCCGGGGGCGCCCGGTATCGGCATCAAGACCGCCGCCCTGCTGATCAACGAGTTCGGCGACCTTGACACGCTTCTGGAGCGGTCAGCTGAGATCAAGCAGGACAAGCGCCGCCAGACCCTGATCGACTTCGCCGACCAGATCCGCCTGTCGCGCGCGCTGGTGAAGCTCGACTGCGACACCCCGCTGCCAGACCCGATCGACAGCCTCACCATTCGCGAGCCGGACAAGGCGACCCTGGCCGCCTTCCTGGAGGAGATGGGTTTCTCCAGCCTGCTGCGCCGCGTCGGCGCCGCCGCCGACGGCTCGGGCATGGCGCCGCAGCCGCTGCCGCAGTTCGCCCCCATAAAGATGCCTGGGGCGCCCGAGGCGGCGCCGCCGGAAGCGCCCACCATAGAGATCGATGTCACCAAATACGAGTGCGTCCGCGACCTGGAGACCCTGGACCGCTGGATCGCCAAGGCTTTCGAGGCCGGCGTCGTCGGCTTCGACACCGAGACCGACGCACTGGGCAGCGCCACCGCCGGCCTCTGCGGCGTCTCCCTGGCCATCGCCCCCGGCGAGGCCTGCTACATCCCGCTGACCCACGAGGCGGTCGGCGGCGACCTGCTCACCGAGGCCGCCCCGGTCGCCGCGCAGATCGACAAGGCCACGGCCCTGGCCCGGCTCAAGCCGTTGCTGGAGTCCCCGGCGGTGCTGAAGGTCGCCCAGAACGCCAAGTACGACATCGCGGTCATGGCCCTGCGCGGCATCGACGTCGCCCCGATCGACGACACCATGCTGATCTCCTATGTGCTGGAGGCCGGGCTGCATAACCACGGCATGGACGAGCTTTCCGAACTGTGGCTCGGCCACAAGCCGATCCCGTTCAAGCAGGTGGCCGGGACGGGCAAGGCCCGGATCAGTTTCAAGCATGTCGAGTTGAATGAGGCGACCTGCTATGCCGCCGAGGATGCCGACGTCACCCTGCGCCTCTGGCACAAGCTGCGGCCGCGCCTGGCCCGTGAGGGCCTGCTGACCGTTTACGAGACCCTCGAACGCCCCCTGCCGCCGGTCATCGCCGCCATGGAGAACGCCGGGGTCAAGGTCGACACCGCCGAGCTGCGCCGCCTCAGCCACGACTTTTCCGTCCGGATGGCCGATTTCGAGGCCAAGGCTCACGAGTTGCTTGGCCGGCCGTTCAATCTCGGCAGCCCCAAGCAGATCGGCGAGGTGCTGTTCGGCGAAATGGCCCTGGAGGGCGGCAAGAAGACCGCCACCGGCCAGTGGGCGACCGACGTCGACGTGCTGGAAAGCCTGGCCAACCAGGGACACGCCCTGCCGCGGCTGATTCTCGACTGGCGCCAGCTTTCGAAGCTCAAGGGCACCTATACCGATAACCTGATCGCCGCCATCTCGCCCAAGACCGGCCGTATCCACACCGCCTACGCCATGGCCTCGACGACGACCGGACGCCTGAGCTCCTCCGACCCCAACCTGCAGAACATTCCGATCCGCACCGAGGAAGGCCGCAAGATTCGCAAGGCCTTCATCGCCGAGCCCGGCCATGTGCTGATCAGCGCCGACTACAGCCAGATCGAACTGCGCCTGCTGGCCCATGTCGGCGACATCCCGCAGCTCAAGAGCGCCTTCAAGGAGGGGCTCGACATCCACGCCATGACCGCCTCGGAGATGTTCGACACCCCAATCGAGGGCATGCCCGCCGAGATCCGCCGCCGAGCCAAGGCGATCAACTTCGGCATCGTCTACGGCATCAGCGCCTTCGGCCTGGCCAATCAGCTGAACATTCCTCAAGGCGAGGCGGCCGACTACATCAAGACCTACTTCCGGCGTTTCCCCGGCATCGGCGACTACATGGAGGAGATGCGGGCCCAGGTGCGCCAGCACGGCTTTGTCACCACCATCTTCGGCCGCAGGATCAACATCCCGGAGATCGGCGGCAAGAGCGTCGCCCAGCGTCAGTTCGCCGAGCGGGCTGCGATCAACGCCCCTCTGCAAGGAGCCGCCGCCGACATCATCCGCCGCGCCATGGCCCGCATCCCGGACGCCCTGCGCGAGGCCGGCTTGACCTCAAGGATGCTGCTGCAGGTGCACGACGAACTGGTCTTCGAGGCCAGCGAGGCGGAGGCTGAAGCGACCATCGCCGTCGCCTGCCGGATCATGGAAGGGGCGCCCTATCCGGCGGTGGATATCAGCGTGCCCCTGGTCGTCGAGGCCAGGGCCGCGAAGAACTGGGACGAGGCCCACTAGCTCATGGGCAGGTGAGGGATGACCTTGGCCTTGAGCAGTCGGACAAGATTCTCGTCCATGAACGCGTAATCGTCCGGGATATCCAGGCAGATCACCCGACCGCGCAAAGCCTTGCGAAATGTCCTCTGCAGCTTGCTGCGGTGCGGTCGTTCCATGACGAAAATGAGGTCGGCCCAGCTCACCAGTTCGGCGTCCAGCGGCGTTTCGGCGTCGTTATTGGTTCCAGCCGAAGCGGTTTCCACCCCCGGCCAGTCGGCGAAGACCTGCTCGGCCGTAGGGCTGCGCAGCCGGTTCTGGCTGCAGACGAACAGCACCGTCTTCATCAGTCGAAGACGCTCTGGTCTTTGTTCTCCCACTGCCGCGCCGCGACCGTGCGGATCAGATGGAAGGTGACGCCGTCGGCGGCCATGGAAAGGGCGGTGGCGATCCAAATCAGCGGGCCCATACTTTTGGAGCTGAAGTTGGCGACCAGACCGCCGATGGCCCCGGCCAGCCAGCAGCCCCACCAGATTCGCAGGATGAGCGGGTCATCCAGCGACTTCCATGACAGCGGCGACTGCGCAGAGCGCCAGATCTCGCTCATCGTCTGATAGGGTCGGAACCAGCTGAGCACCGGCACGAAGAAGAAGCCGACCGCCCAGCCGGGCGTCGTCTCCAGACCATTGCTGATCGCCCGGGCGTTCTTGGTGGCGCGGTAGAACCAGCCCATCAGCATGATGAACTGCGGGAAGGTTATGCAGATCACCGCCATGGCCATGCCGCCGATCAGGACCTGGTCCGTCCCGGCGAGGACGATGGTTACGGCCAAGGCGCCATTGGCCAGGATGGCGAGCACCAGCAGAATGCAGACGATCCGGGTCAGGCCCCGGGCGTCCTTGAATCCAACGCCGCTCGGCGCGGCCTGGCCATAGGCGCTGGCGAACAAGGTGGCGTTGCCTGCTTCCGGATCGCCCTTGAACAGATTGGGGTCGATCGGGCTCATAGGCCGAGCGACAGCAGAGTCCAGATCGCCTTGACCAGGGCGCCCAGCAACAGAACCACGATGGCCAGCCCCTGGATGAGGAAGCCCATCGAGCGGGCGCCGGGGTCCTTGACGTAGCCGAGGGCGTAGATAACCCGGCCGACGATCCACAGGGCGCCGAGGCCGGCCGCGATCATCTCGTTGAACGGAAAGACCTTGGGCAGCAGGGTGAACAGCCACAGGCTGGTCAGATAGATCGGCAGGGACTCGAGCGTGTTCAGGTGCACACGGACGTGGCGCTCCAGGTCGGGGTGGCCGGTCATGGCCGGCGCGTCGATGCCGGTACGGCCGCGAGCGCCGCCGACGCGCATCATCATCCAGATGACGACGAGCAGTGAAACGCAGGTGACGATCGCCACCCAGCTGTGCGGATGTTGCATGGTCTGCCTCCCCACCGGCGATGGCCGGTACCTGGGGCGGAGGCTGTCATGGTTCGCGGCCCCTGCAAACCGTCAGAAGCGGCTCTCGCTATCCTGGCGCAGCAGCCGGGCCGAGACGTAGGCCGCCAGGTTGCTGAGGTCCTCCTGGGCCTCCAGGCCCAGCTTGCCGGCCAGCTCGAGGATCAGGTTGGCGGTCAGGCTCTCGTCGCCAACGGCCCGGGCGGCGACGGCCGGATCGGACAGACGGCTGGCCCTCCACACCGCCTGCAGGGTGCGGTCGTCGATGTCGCGGTTGGCCTTCAGCCACAGGGCGGCGCCGGTCTCGGCCTCATAGCCGGCCAGGGCCTGGGCGGCGGCGTTGAGTTGTCCTTCGTCGGTGATCGACACCTTGCAGGCAGCCAGCATGGCCTCGAAATCCGCCTCGCTGTAGAGGCTGGTGCCGAGGCCCTCCTCAACGTTGCGGGCATAGGCGGCCTCGACCTGGGCTCGTTTGTCGGCGGGCAGGGCGGCGAGCAGGCAGCGCGCGTCGCCGGCCACCGCCAACGGGGCGCCGAAGGCGAGGGACGCGGCGATCAGCAGGGTCAGCGGGATCAGTCGTCTCATCGGCGCCGCCTCCTTGGCCATGCTGGACGGGCAGGCTGACATGAATTGCCCGGGTTGCAAGCGCCATCGCCTGAACCGTTGAGGGGCGCGTGCGTTATGACGAGTCTACGGACGGACCCTGGAGCATCCAATGCCGGAGCAATCCACCGCCATCGATCGGATCCGTTACAAGGAGACGCACGGCAAGCTGTTCGTGACCTTCGTAGGCGGCGGCCGATACGTCTACGTCGGCGTGCCCGGGGAGGTGCACCGAAGTTTCGTCGAGGCGGAGTCGCAGGGGCGGTTCTTCCAGGCGGAAATCCGGGACCGATATCCCTACAATCGACTGGACGGCGTCTAGTCTCGACGAAGCGGGAGGGAGGTTGACCGCCTACTCTGGCCGCGCATCAATAGCTTCATGCGCGCCCTCGGCCTCCTGTTGTTCCTTACCCTCCTCGCCGCCCCGGCCGCCGCCCAGCCGCGCGCCACCTGCGACGGCTATCCCCGGGCCGACATCGGCATGGCCAGGGGCTATTGCGCCGGCCTCGTCGTCACCCCCGCCGGCGGGCGTCAGATTCGTCTGCCCCGGTCCCTGGTTCAACTGGCCAATGGCGACTGGATCGTCAGCGACCTCGGCGGCTGGAGAACCGCGAACGGCGCGCTCTGGCGGCTCAGCGCCAGCCCTGGCCGCCCACCGCGTCTGACCCGGCTGATCGGCGGGCTGCACCTGCCCCATGCCCTTGCCGTCGGCCCGGACGGCCGCCTCTATGTCGGCGAGATGAGCCGCATCTTTCGATTCGACCCGGCCGCCCGCGATCCGGCCGCCACCCTCCAGGTCGTCGTCACCGGCCTGCCGGACAACCGGCTGCACGACAATCGCCACCCGCTCAGCAAGTTCGTCTTCGCCCCCGACGGCGCCCTGATCGTCAACATCGGCGCCCCGTCCGACCAGTGCCTGGATACCCAGGGCCGCGCCCCCGGCCCCGACTGTGCGGAACTGAAGGACGCCGGCCAGCTGCGGCGCTATGCGCCGGACGGGCGCGGCGGCTGGTCGGCTCGGTGGACCGTGGTCGCCACCGGCCTGCGCAACTCCCTGGGCCTGGCCGTGCACCCGTCCGGGACCCTGCTGCAGGCTGAGAACAGCTACGACACCCCGACCCGCTGGACGCCCTTCGACGAGATCAACGCCATTCAGGCAGTTTCTCCAGGAGGGGGCGGCAAGGAAGGCGTTCCCAGCTACGGCTGGCCCTACTGCGACGCGTCGGGCCGGCCGTCGCCCGGCTGGGCGGGGTCGGCGAAGATCGCCTTCCATTGCCAGCGCACGGGGGTGTTCAAGGCCGACATCCTGCTGCCGCCCCACACCGCGCCGCTCGACATGACCTGGTACCAGGGCGCCATGTTCCCGCAGCTGCGGGGCCGCCTGCTGATGACCTGGCACGGCTATCGCTCGACCGGTGGCCGGCTGGTCGCCTTCGAGACCGACAGCCAGGGCGTGCCGCTTCCCAGACGCGGCGCCCGCTTTCCGATCTACGGCGGCGCGCCCCGCGCCTACGGCCCCGGCCCGGCCGCCGAGCCGCTGGTGCTGACCCCCGGCTGGGGCGCGACCAGGGCCCGCAAGCAGGGGACGCCGGTCGGCATCGCGCTGGCCAGGGACGGGGCGATCTGGCTGACCGACGACAAGGCCGGCCAGGTACTGCGGATCGCTATCGACCGGCCCTAGATCTCGCGCTTGTCCCGCTTGGCCAGGCCGCGCAGGCGCAGGGCGTTGAGCTTGATGAAACCGGCGGCGTCGCGGTGGTCGTAGGCCACCTTGCCCTCTTCGAAGGTCACCAGTTCCTGGTCGTAGAGGCTGTAGGGGCTGGTGCGGCCGGTGATGCTGACGTTGCCCTTGTAGAGCTTGATCCGCACCTGGCCGGTCACCTTCTGCTGGCTGTAGTCGATGGCCGCCTGCAGCATTTCCCGCTCCGGCGCGAACCAGAAGCCGTTGTAGATGAGCGACGCATACTTCGGCATCAGCTCGTCCTTCAAATGCATGGCGCCCCGGTCCAGCGTGATGCTCTCGATGCCGCGGTGGGCGGCCAACAGGATGGTCCCGCCCGGGGTTTCGTAGACGCCGCGGCTCTTCATGCCGACAAAGCGGTTCTCGACAAGGTCGAGCCGGCCGACGCCGCTGTCGTGGCCCAATTGGTTCAGCTTGGTCAGCATGGCGGCGGGCGACAGGGCCTCGCCGTTGACGGCCACGGGGTCGCCCCGTTCGAAATCCAGAGTGAAGATGACCGGGGTGTCGGGCGCATCCTCCGGGGCGATGGTGCGCATATGGACGAATTCGGGCGCCTCGACCGCCGGATCCTCCAGGACTTTGCCTTCCGAGGAGGAGTGCAGCAGGTTGGCATCGACGCTGAACGGCGCCTCGCCGTGCTTGTCCTTGGCGATCGGGATCTGGTGTTGCTGGGCGAAGTCCAGCAGGGCCTCGCGGCTCTTGAAGTCCCATTCCCGCCAAGGGGCGATGACGGTGATGTCCGGCTCCAGGGCGTAGTAGCCGAGCTCGAACCGAACCTGGTCGTTGCCCTTGCCGGTGGCCCCGTGGGAGACGGCGTCGGCCCCGACCTGACGGGCGATGTCGATCTGCTTCTTGGCGATCAGCGGCCGGGCGATGGAGGTGCCGAGCAGATACTGGCCCTCATAGACGGTATTGGCCCGGAACATCGGGAAGACGTAGTCGCGGACGAATTCCTCGCGCAGGTCCTCGACGAAGATGTTTTCCGGCTTGATGCCGAGCAGCAGGGCCTTCTCGCGGGCCGGCGACAGTTCCTCGCCCTGGCCGAGGTCGGCGGTGAAGGTCACCACCTCGGCCTGGTACTCGGTCTGCAGCCATTTGAGGATGATCGAGGTGTCGAGCCCTCCCGAATAGGCGAGAACGACCTTCTTGATCTTCGTGTCGGCCACGGCGCGGTCCTTTTGGCGGAAACTAAGGTGCGGGCCTTCAACGCCGATGGGACGTTTGGGTCAACCCCGCTTGGGTCGTTTCTTGTTCAGCCCCGCTGAGGCGGCAACCGGAAATGACCCGTCAGCCGCGCTGTCGTCCGAGGCGTTCCGAGCATCACGCCCGCCCCGATGTTCTCGACGATGATCTCCTCGCCCTCCGCCGTGCGGCGACCGACGGCGATGAGGATGTGAGGCAGGTTGCCCGGCATCAGCCGCTGGGCGACCAGGTCGCCGGCCTTCCACGGCGCGCCGGGCGGCAGGTTGGCCCCCTTCCGGCGCAGAAAAACCTCCAGGTTCGGCACCCGGCGGTGGTCTATGTTGCGATCCGGGCGTCGCAGGCCCCAGGTGCGTGGGTAGGCGCCGAAGTTGGTGGCCATGTCGCGGTGCACCGCCTCCTGCAGATCGAGGCCGAAGGCGGTGCGATAGGCGCGGATGACCACGTCGCTGCAGACGCCCCGATCGAGGGGCACATCGCCGCCGGGGTAGGCGAGGCGCACATAGGCCGGATCGTAGAGCACCGTGCGGCCGATCTGTCCCCGTGCCGCCGCCACCAGATTTTCGCCCCATTGGCTCGGCTCGGCCTTGGCCACAGCCGGCAGCAGCAGGGCAGGGGCGGCGATCAGCAGGGTGCGGCGGTCGAACATGGGGCGATGACGCCCAACCATTGCGGCGGCTTGTGGGCGGCCTTCAGAGGTCCTCTGGCCGGTCGATGTCCTTGAGGATGCCCGGATCGTCGGTGGCGACCAGCGCCAACCGCTGGCCGAGGCCCTTCAGCAGATGTCCCGCCCCATGGTCGCCGGTCAGGTGGCGGATCGGCTCGAACAGGGCGCGGCCGAGCAGCACCGGATGGCCGCGCCGGCCTTCGAACACCGGCGCGGCGGCGTCGTGGTCGCCCATTGCCGCGATCAGAGCCCCAGGGATTCCCGAGGGAATGGCCGGCATGTCGGCCAGGAAAATCAGCACTCCGTCGGCATCCCCCGGCAGGCTGGCGATCCCGGCCCGCAACGAGGCCGACAGGCCTTCGCCGTGATCGGCGGCATGGACAATGGCCAGCCGCGCCGTCTCGCCGGCCCGCGCCGCATAGGCCTGTGCCGCCGCCGTCACCCCCGGAGCATGGCCGCCGACGACCACCGTCACCCTGCCCACCGGGGCAGCAAAGGCCGTCGCCAACGCCGCGTCTATGAGCAGTCCGCCCTGCCGGGGCGCCAGAAGTTTGGGCGCGCCGAAGCGAAGGCTGAGGCCAGCGGCCAGAACCAGCGCCTGCCATCTTGCCGCTGATCCTGCTTGGCCCTCTGTCGCCATCGCCGCTTCGCGCCTATTCTCAGGTTTCGATGACACCGTACGACGATGCCCCCGCGCAAGCGACCGCCCCAAACGCCTCAGGGGCCGACCAGCCTTTGCTGGACGCGTTCGCGCGGCGGGTCTCCTACCTGCGGGTGTCGGTGACCGACCGCTGCGACCTGCGCTGCGTCTACTGCATGGCCGAGCGGATGGTCTTCCT
The DNA here is from genome assembly GCA_046595895.1 of Caulobacter sp. Lineage (GTDB taxonomy): Bacteria > Pseudomonadota > Alphaproteobacteria > Caulobacterales > Caulobacteraceae > Caulobacter. Next base: position 9,202 of record JBKJSF010000002.1, read on the forward strand.
GCCCAAGGCCGAGGTCCTCAGCCTTGAGGAACTGGACCGGATCGCCTCGGTGTTCATCGGCCTGGGGGTGAAGAAGCTGCGGCTGACCGGCGGCGAGCCGCTGGTCCGCAAGGGCTTCATGGAGCTTGTCCGGAACCTGTCGCGCCACCTGCAGAGCGGCGCCTTGCAGGAACTGACCCTGACCACCAACGGCACCCGGCTGGCCCACCACGCCGCCGAATTGGCCGATCTCGGCGTGCGCCGCATCAACGTCTCGCTCGATACCCTGAAGCCTGACCTCTTCCGCACCCTGACGCGCGGCGGCGATCTTGCCCAGGTCCTGGCCGGCCTTGAGGTCGCCCGCGCCGCCGGCATCAACCTGAAGATCAACACCGTCGCCCTGGCCCGCGACAACGCCGCCGAAATTCCCGACCTCATCCAGTGGGCCCACGGGCTGGGCATGGACCTGACGCTGATCGAAACCATGCCGATGGGCGAGATCGAGGCCGACCGCACCGACCAGTACCTCTCCCTGGGGACCGTCCGTGACCAGCTGGCCAGCTACTGGACCCTGGAAGACCTGCCGCTCTCCACCGGCGGCCCCGCCCGCTATGTGCGGATCGCCGAGACCGGCGGGCGCCTCGGCCTGATCACCCCGCTCAGCCACAATTTCTGCGAGGCCTGCAACCGTGTGCGGCTGACCTGCACCGGCACGCTGCACACCTGCCTGGGCCAGGACGACGCCACCGACCTGCGAGCGGTGATGCGGGACGGCGGCTCCGACGCCGACCTCACGGCCGCCATCCGCACGGCGATCCTCGGCAAACCGAAGGGCCATGATTTCCGCATCGGCGGCGCCCCGTCGGTCGCCCGCCACATGTCGACGACGGGCGGCTGACATGCCTCGGGTCCTGCTGTTCGGCCGCCTCGCCGACGTCGCCGGCTGGCGCGAGAAGACGATTGAGGCCGCCACCCTGGCGCAGCTGCGCGCGGCGCTCTCGGCCGACCCCCGTCTCGCCGAAGCCCTCGCCGGCCCCTCTGTCCAGGTCGCCGTCGACAAGACCCTGGTCCGCGCCGATGTGGCCCTCGGCCCGGCCTCCGAGGTCGCCTTCCTGCCGCCGATGAGCGGCGGATGAGCGTCACCCTGCAGACGGCGCCCTTCGATCCGGGTCAGCTCCTGACCGGCTTTTCGGCCGGCCGCGCGGAGACCGGCGCCATCGCCAGCTTCACCGGCATCGCCCGCGCCGAACGCGGTCAGACCACGGCCCTGGAGCTGGAGGCTTATGAAGGCTTCACCGACGTCGAGATCACCAAGGCGGTGACTGCCGCCGTCCACCGCTTCGGCCTGCAGGACGCCCTGGTCGTCCACCGCATCGGGGCCATCGCCCCCGGCGAGGCCATCGTCTTCGTGGCCTGCGCCGCCGCCCACCGCCGCGCCGCCTTCGAGGCCTGCGACCACCTGATGGACTGGCTGAAATCCCGCGCGCCCTTCTGGAAGAAGGAGCATGGACCGGGCGGCGCGCGCTGGATTGAGCCGACGCCGCGGGATAGGACCGACGCCGCACGCTGGGACACGGAGAAAGACGCATGAGCCTGACCATTGGCGGCAAGATCGACGAGGCCTGGGCCTTCAAGCCGGTGCGCGTCGCGGTGCTGACCGTCTCCGACACCCGCGACGAGGAGAGCGACACCTCCGGCCATCTGCTGGCGGGCCGGGTCACAGACGCCGGCCATGAACTGGCCGACAAGAAGATGGTCAAGGACGACGTCGGCGACATCCGAATGCAGATTCAGGCCTGGGTCGCCTCGGGCGCGGTCGACGCCATCGTCACCACCGGGGGCACCGGCCTGACTGGGCGGGACGTGACGCCGGAAGCGGTGCGGCCTTTGTTCGACAAGGAGATCGACGGCTTTGCGGTGATCTTCCACCTGGTCAGCTATCAGACCGTCGGCCTCTCGACCCTGCAGTCGCGGGCCTTGGCCGGCATCGTCGGCGGGGTGTTTGTCTTCTGCCTGCCGGGCTCCAACGGCGCGGTCAGGGACGGCTGGGACAAGGTCATCGCCGCCCAGCTCGACAGCCGCCACAGGCCCTGCAACATGGTCGAGCTGATGCCGAGGCTTCTCGAGGCATGAGCCGTCTTTCCCATCTGGACGATCAGGGCCGGGCCCGCATGGTCGATGTCTCCGACAAGGCCTCGACCCTGCGCGAGGCCACCGCCAAGGGTCTGCTCCGCACCTCGCCGGAGGTCCGCGACCTCGCCGTCTCGGGCGCGGCCACCAAGGGCGACGTCATCACCACCGCCGAACTGGCCGGCGTCATGGCCGCCAAACGCACCAGTGACCTGATCCCGCTCTGCCACCCCCTGGCGCTGAGCAAGGTCG
>JBKJSF010000248.1:0-10988 GCA_046595895.1 Caulobacter sp.
CGGCGAGATGACCCTGACCTTCGCGAACGGCGTCACCACCCTGCGCCTCGACACCACCGGCGACGGCAAGACCGACTACCAGGTCAAGATCAACGGCGACGTCACCGGCGACAGCGCCGGCTGGATGCTCTGAGCGTACAGAAACCAAACTGGGACACGTTGGAATCCAACGTGTCCCAACTTCCTTCCAAAATTATTACACTCCCCGGCTTGGGTAGTATCTGCTAGCTGTCGGGGACCCAAGTGTCAGGTCCGCGTCGCCAATGGCGCTTTCCGGTCTTCAAGCTGAGTTATCGCCATGCCCTTCGACGCCACCCTCGACCTGTCCTCGCTGGACGGAACCACCGGCTTCCAGATCAGCGGTGAGTTCGCATACGACTTTAGCGGCTTCTCCGTCGCCTCGGCGGGCGACGTCAACGGCGACGGCTACGACGACCTGATCATCGGGGCCTGGGGCGCGGACCCGAACGGCTACTCCTCCGGGGCGAGCTATGTGGTGTTCGGCAAGGCCGGCGGCTTCACCGCCAACCTCAACCTCTCCACCCTCGACGGAACCAACGGCTTCCAGATCAACGGCGAGGCGGCAGACGACCGGAGCGGAACCTCGGTCGCCTCGGCGGGCGACATCAACGGCGACGGCTACGACGATCTCATCATCGGGGCCTGGCTTGCGGACGCGAACGGCATCGAGAACTCCGGCGCCAGCTATGTGGTGTTTGGCAAGGCCGCCGGCTTCACCGCCAACCTCGAACTTGCCGCCCTCGACGGAACCAATGGCTTCCAGATCAGCGGTGAGGTGCTAGGTGACTTGAGCGGCCGGTCCGTCGCCTCGGCGGGGGACGTCAATGGCGATGGTTACGACGACCTGATTATCGGGGCCTATGCTTCGGACCCGAATGGCAATCTCTCCGGCGCCAGTTACGTGGTGTTCGGCAAGGTCGGCGGCTTCACCGCCAACCTCGACCTTTCCACCCTGGACGGGACCAACGGCTTCCAGATCAACGGCGAGGCGCCAGCCGACCGGAGCGGTTTCTCCGTCGCCTCGGCGGGAGACGTCAATGGCGACACCTACGACGACCTGATCATCGGGGCCTTGCTCGCTGACCCGAACGGGAGCTACTCCGGAGCCAGCTATGTGGTGTTCGGCAAGGTCGGCGGCTTCACCGCCAACCTCGAGCTGTCCAGCCTCGACGGAACCAATGGCTTCCAGATCAACGGCGCGGCGGCGTACGATTACAGCGGTCTCTCCGTCGACTCGGCGGGAGACGTCAACGGCGATGGCTACGATGACCTGATCATCGGGGCCCCCTATGCCGACCTCAATGGAATTGCAGATTCCGGCGCCGCCTTTGTGGTGTTCGGCAAGGCGGGCGGGTTCACCAACAGCCTCGAGCTTTCCGCCCTCGATGGAAGCAATGGCTTCCGCATCAACGGTGATGCGGTATCCGACCGTAGCGGCGTCTCGGTCGCCTCGGCGGGAGACGTCAATGGCGACGGCTATGACGACCTGATCATCGGGGCCAAGTTGGCGGACGCGCCCGGGAACTATTCCGGCGCCAGCTATGTGGTTTTCGGCAAGGCCGGCGGCTTCACCGCCAGCATCGACCTCTCCACCCTTGACGGGTCCACCGGCTTCAAGATCAACGGTGAGGCGGCTGGCGACTACAGCGGCTGGTCTGTCACCTCGGCCGGCGACGTCAATGGCGATGGCATCGACGACCTGATCATCGGGGCGCCATACGCCGACCCGAACGGCAACAGATCCGGCGCCAGCTACGTCATCTTTGGTCGCGCCTCGGCGGCGGCCCCGGTCATCGAGGCCGGCACGGCCGGCAATGACAGCTACACCGGCGGCGCGGCGGCCGACCAGCTCAGCGGCCAGGGCGGCAACGACACGCTCAACGGCCTCGGCGGCGACGACCTCCTCGACGGCGGCGACCTCTCCGACGTGCTGAACGGCGGCGACGGGGCCGATGACCTCATCGGCGGCGGCGGCGGGGACATCCTCAACGGAGACGCAGGCGATGACCAGATCGACGGCGGCGACGGGGCCGACAAGCTGTTCGGCGGCGCGGGCGTCGACCAGTTGATCGGCGGCCTCGGCAATGACCGCATGAGCGGTGGCGACGACGCCGACAGCCTGAACGGCGGGGCCGGCAACGACTACCTCGACGGCGGCGCCGGCGCCGACATCATGGCTGGTGGGGCGGCCAACGACGTCTACATCGTCAATGACCTGAACGACGTCACCGCCGAAGTGGCCGGCGAAGGCTACGACATCGTCCGCGCCGACCTCACATGGACCCTGGCCTCGGACATCGAAGGCCTTGAGCTTCAAGGCTCGGCCAACCTCGACGGAACCGGCAACAGCGGCGCCAACAACCTCCAGGGCAACGCCGGGGCCAACAGCCTCTCGGGCCTGGCCGGCGTTGACACCATCAACGGCAATGACGGCGACGACATCATCATCGGCGGCCAGGGCAACGATCTGCTGCGTGGTGGCACCGGGGCCGACAGCTTCGTCGTCGCCCACACCTTCGGGGCCACCCTGGAAACCGACCAGATCTACGACTTCTCGACCGCCGAGGACGACATCCTCGACCTCTCCGCCGCCTTCGCCGGAACCATCGAACTGGTCGGCGCCTTCAGCAAGACGGCCGGCGAGATGACCCTGACCTTCGCCAACGGCGTCACCACCCTGCGCCTCGACACCACCGGCGACGGCAAGGTCGATTACCAGGTCAAGATCAACGGCGACGTCACCGGCGACAGCGCCGGCTGGATGCTCTGACGACTCGCCCAATCGGCGAAAATCGTTCGCAATTATTGCACTGCCCGGGCGAGCGAAACCGCGCTAGGCCCACGGTCCTCATTTTGCGTAGAGCGGCCCGGTCTGGCGCCGCTGACTTCGGAGCGTTTCATGGCTGATTTTCCCGCCGTTATCGAATTGTCCAGCCTCGACGGCTCGGACGGCTTCCAGATCAACGGGGAGGGGGCGAACGACTACGCCATCTACTCGGTGACTTCGGCCGGGGACGTGAACGGCGACGGCATAGACGACTTCATGATCGGCGCCGGCACCGGCGATATCAACGGACTGATCAATGCCGGAGCCGCCTACATCGTGTTCGGCAAGGACACCGGCGTGGCTGGCGCTTTTCCGGCCGAGTTCAACCTGAGCAGTCTGGACGGGACCAACGGCTTTCGCATCAGCGGCAGCAAGCAGTCGGATTATGTCGGCTACGCCCTCGACACCGGCGACTTCAACGGGGACGGCATTTCGGACATCCTGATCGGCGCCTGGAAGGCCGACTCCACCGCCGACAACAACAGCGGGGCGGCTTTCGTTGTGTTCGGCCGGAACACCGCCACCGATGGCGCCTTTGCCGCTGACGTCAATGTTTCCACCCTGACGGGCGCTACGGGCTTCAAGATCAACGGGGCCGCCGCCGACAATCGCGCCGGTATCGACGTCTCATCGGCTGGCGACGTCAACGGCGACGGCATCGACGACATGCTGATCGGCGCGACCTTTGCCGACACCAATGGCCGTACCGACTCCGGCGCTGCCTATGTGGTGTTCGGCCGGGCGGTGGGCAACGCCTCGCCGATCGATCTGTCGACGCTCGACGGGACCAACGGTTTCCGCCTGAACGGCCAGACGGCGAACCAGGGCATCGGCGCGTCGATCGCCGGAGCCGGCGATATCAACGGCGACGGCGTCGCGGACATCATGATCGGCGTGCCGTCGTCCAGCGCCGGCGGCGTTTCCTCTGGCGGGTCAACCTACGTGGTGTTCGGCAAGAACACCTCGGTGGCCGGCGCCTTTGCGGCCACCGTCGATATCACCACGCTCGACGGGACAACCGGCCTGCGCATCGATGGCTCCGATTTCGGCGCCCAGAGCGGCGGCGCGGTCTCCGCGGCCGGCGACATCAACGGCGACGGCATTGACGACCTGATCATCGGCCAGGCCCAGGGCTACGGGAACGGCGCCGCCTTCGTCGTGTTTGGCCGCACCACGGGCTTCTCCAGCACGCTGGCGCTGTCCAGCCTGAACGGCGTCAACGGCTTCCGCATCAGCGGCGCGGCGGCCTTGGACCGCCTCGGCTGGTCGGTCTCCGAAGCGGGGGACGTCAACGGCGATGGCGTGGATGACCTGATCGTCGGCGCGTTCGGGGTCGATCCGGGCGGTCGGTCCTATGCCGGCGCCAGCTATGTGATTTTTGGCCGCAACGTCGCGGTGACAGGCGCCTTCGGAGCGACCCTGAACGTCTCGACACTCAACGGGTCCAACGGGTTCATGATCGCCGGCGAGCTGGTTCAGGATCGCAATGGCATCTTTGTCGGCGCGGCCGGTGATGTGAACAACGACGGGGTCGGCGATGTGATCGTTTCGTCCCGCGGCGCCGATCCGAACGGGCGGAGCGGCTCGGGCGCCAGCTACATCGTTTACGGCATCCCGCCGCCCGCGCCGCCGGTCGTGCAGACGGCCGCGCCTGCCGGCGAGACCCTGACGGGCGACACCGGCAACGACGTCCTCACCGGCAATATCGGCAAGGACACCCTGTACGGCCTGGCCGGCGACGACACGCTCGACGGCGGCGACAACAACGACCTGATCTACGGCGGCGCGGGCGGCGACCTGGTGCGCGGCGGCGACGGCGGCGACACCATCTACGGCGGCGACGGGGCCGACGATGTCGACGGCGGCACGGGAGCGGACAAGCTGTATGGCGACGCCGGCGACGACATCATCGTCGGGGCCCTGGGCAACGACTACATCTACGGCGGGGCCGATCACGACACCATCAGCGGGGCCGGCGGCAACGACTACATGGACGGCGGCACGGGGGCCGATGACATGGCCGGCGGGATCGGCAACGACGTCTATATTGTCGACAATGTCGGCGACACGGCCACCGAGAACGTCGGCGAAGGCTACGACATCCTCCGCAACTCCATCAGCTGGGCGCTCAACGCCAACGTCGAGGCCTTGCAATTGCAGGGGACGGGCAACATTGACGGGACGGGTAATGTCTTGGGCAACAACATGCAGGGCAACGCCGGGAACAACCGCCTGTCGGGCCTGGCCGGCGTCGATACAATCAACGGCAACGACGGCGACGACGTCATCGTCGGCGGGCTGAACAACGACCTGCTGCGCGGCGGCATCGGAGCCGACACCTTCGCGGTGCTCGATGAGAGCATCAACACCGCCATCCTCGAGACCGACGTCGTCTATGACTTCTCGACGGCCGAGGGCGACCTGCTGGACCTTTCGGCGATCGACGCCAACACTCTGCTCGACGGCAACCAGGACTTTGTGCTGGTCACCAGCTTCAGCAACGTCGGCGGCCAGATGAGCATGACCTTCAGCGGCGGCCAGACCTTGATCCGGCTCGATGTCGATGGCGACAACGCCGCCGACTACCAGCTGAAGATCAACGGCGACGTCACCGGCTCCAGCGCCGATTGGCTGCTCTAGGTAGAGGGCTTTTCGTCCGGCGGCGCCATCATCCTGGGCGCCGCATTCTCGGCGTCTTCCTCGGCGCCGCGGGCCAGGTCCTCGGCGGCGTCGTTGGGGGTGACGGCGGCGGCGCCCTCGCCGGCCGGGGCGGCCTTGCGGGGAACCTTCAGGCGCAGGGTGTCGCGGGCGGCGTCGCCCTCCTGGCCGAACAGGCCGCGCACATGCAGCTCCTGTTGCGGGAAGGGAATCTCGAATCCGCCGTGGCGCAGGGCGTCATCAATGGCCCAGGTGTAGGCGGCGTGGGCGGCGTTGGGGCGTTTGACCGCTTCAAGGGTCGGCCAGACGACCAGCTCGAACGACATGGCGCTGTCGCCGAAACCGACCAGCCAGACCTGGGTCTTGCGCCGGGCGGTGTCGTCCATGGTGAAGGGGACGTCGTGGGCGGCTTTCAGCACGGCGTCGCGCACCGCCGCCTTGTCCGAGCCATAGGCGACGCGGAAGGGGATGTGCATGCGCCGGGCGCTGTTCTGGTGGGTCCAGTTGGTCACCGGCTGGTCGATCAGCCGGCTGTTGGGGACCAGCACGTCGAGGTCGTCGTTGTTGCGCAGCCGCACGGCGCGCGGGCCGATCTCGGCGACCACGCCGCGCTCTCCGGTCTGCAGTTCCAGATAGTCGCCGATGCGGATCAGCCGGTCGAAGATCAGCACCAGGCCGGAGATGAACTCCTTGACCACCCCCTGCAGGCCGAAGCCCAGGCCGACGCCGAGGGCGCCCGCGAACAGGCTGAGGCCGGAGAGATCAACGCCGAGCGCCGAGACGCCCATGTAGAGGCCGATGACCACCGTGCCGTAGGTGGTCAGCTTCTCGGCGATGTAGATCGACGGCGCCGACTGCGGGGCCCGGTCGCGGATCCGGCGGAACACCCGGCCGGCGATCCGCGAGGCCCCCACGGCCAGCAGGATGAACACGATGCAGGCGAGGATGCCGCCCGGCGTCAGATAGGACTTGCCGACCATCAGCAGCTTGAAGTCGGCCAGGTTGGCCAGATCGCGCGCCAGGTCGTGGATTTCGCGCGGAATGAAGTCGAGTGCCATACCGGGACTGTGCAAGTCCGCGCGCCCGGAAACAAGGGCAGGGCGCCGCTGAGGCGAAATGCCTTTTGGCGGTCGGGATGGGGCGGTTATAGGTTGGTCATCGGAGCCCTGAGGGGCGGGCTCTTCTGGGGCAGGTCATGGCGTTCGCGGCGGTACTCAATCTCGATACGTTGGACGGGACGACGGGCGTCCAGTTCAGCGGCCTGCTGGGCGGCGACCAGTCGGGCTTTTCGGTCGGCCGGGCGGGCGACGTCAACGGCGACGGCTTCGCTGACCTGATCATCGGCGCGCCCTACAATGACGCCAGCGGGAGCTATTCCGGAGCGGCCTATGTGGTGTTCGGTCATGCCGGCGGCTGGAGCGCCACGGTGGCGCTGGCCGGGCTGAGCGGGACCAGCGGCTTCATCATTGAAGGGCGGGCGTTCAACGAGGAGTCGGGCTTTGCGGTGTTCGCGGCCGGCGACCTGAACAATGACGGCTTCGGCGATGTGGTGGTAGGCGCCCGCAAGGCTGACCTGGCCGGCACGGATTCGGGCGCCGCCTATGTGGTGTTCGGTCATGGCGGCGACTGGAGCACGATGGATCTGGCGACCCTGAACGGGACCAACGGCCTGCGCGCTACCGGCCAGGCGGCCGGCGACTACGCCGGGGCGGCGGTGACTTCGCTGGGCGACTTCAATGGCGACGGGATCTCCGACCTCGTGGTCACCGCCCGGCTGCATGACGCCGGCGGCCGCGACGCCGCCGGAGCGACCTATGTCATCTTCGGCAGCGCGACCGGTTTCTCCACGACCCTGGCCCTCGGCGGGCTGAACGGGACGAACGGAGTGCGTATCAACGGCGAGCTGGCCAACGACCTGTCGGGGCAGTCGGTCGCCTCGGCCGGTGACATCAACGGCGATGGTCTGAGCGACCTGATCATCGGCTCAAAATATGCCGATCTGAATGGTGTCAACTCGGGCGCGGCCTGGGTGGTGTTCGGCAAGGCCGGCGGCTGGTCGGCCGAGTTCGACCTTTCCAGCCTCGACGGGACCAACGGCTTCCAGCTGAACGGCGGGGCGGCCGGCGACAATGCCGGGACCTCGGTGGCCGGGGCGGGCGACGTCAACGGCGACGGCTACGCCGACATCCTCATTGGGGCCGAGGCTCTGGATCCGGCCGGCCAGAACAACGCCGGCGGGGCCTATGTGGTGTTCGGTAAGGCCACCGGCTGGGGCGCCAACATTGCTCTGTCGGCCCTGAGCGGCGCCGATGGCTTCCGCATTAACGGCGAACTGGCGGGCGACCGGGCTGGCCGGGCGGTGGCCGGGGCAGGCGACGTCAACGGCGATGGCTGGGACGATATCCTGATCGGAGCCTACCTGGCCGATCCCAACGGGCGCAGCGCCAGCGGCGCCAGCTACATTGTCTATGGTCGCGCCAGTTTCGGGGCGAGCCTGGAGCTGTCCGGGCTGAACGGCGGCAATGGCTTCGAGATCGACGGCGAACTGGCCAACGATCAGTCGGGGCGGGCGGTTTCGGGGGCGGGCGACATCAACGGCGACGGCCTGGCCGACTTCGTAATCGGTTCGCGCGGCTCGGACGTCGGCTACAGCAGTTCGGGCTCGAGCTTCCTGGTGTTCGGCCAGCTCAGCGGCATCGTCTTCGAGGGAACGGTGGCGGCCGAGACCCGATCCGGCGGCGAATCGGGCGACCGGCTGAAGGGCGCAGGCGGGGTCGACAAACTGTTTGGCCTGGGCGCCTACGACATCCTGGATGGCGGCGACGGCAATGACTACCTGTTCGGCGGGGACGACAACGACTGGCTGATGGGCGGGGCCGGCAACGATAGCCTGCAGGGCGACAACGGCGCCGACCGGCTCGAAGGTGGTCTTGGCAATGACATCCTCAGCGGCGGAGCCGGGGCCGATCTTCTGAACGGGGCCGACGGTAGCGACACCCTGAACGGCGGCGATGGGGCCGACCGGCTGGACGGCGGCCTCGGCAACGACAAGCTGAACGGCGAAGCTGGCGCCGACCGCCTGGAAGGCGGCGAGGGGGCCGACCTTCTCGACGGCGGGGCCGGGAGCGACATCCTGATCGGCGGCCTGGGGAACGATATCTATATCCTGAACGACCTGGACGACGTCCTCGTCGAGCTGACCGGCGAGGGCTCCGACACCGCCAGGGTCGGCGTCGACGGCTGGGTGATGATCGCCGAAATCGAGGTCATGCAGCTGACCGGGACCGACAACATCGGCGCCACCGGCAACGCCGCGAGCAACAACATGAAGGGCAACACCGGCGACAACCGGCTGGACGGCGGGGCCGGCAACGACTCCATCAACACCGGGGCCGGCGACGACATCGTCATCGGCGGGCTGGGCAACGACCTGCTGCGGGGCGGGTCTGGAGCCGACACCTTCCTGGTGGCCCATGTCTTTGGGGCGGTGCTTGAGACCGACACCGTCTACGATTTCGTCCGCGCCCATGGCGACCGGCTGGACCTCGGCGGCATCGACGCCAACGCCCTGATTGACGGTGATCAGGCCTTTACCCTGGTGAGCGCCTTCACGAAGCAGGCCGGCCAGATGACCCTGACCTTCGCCGCCAGTACGACGACCCTGCGGCTGGACGTGACCGGCGACGGCAAGCCGGACTACCAAATGAAGATCAACGGCGACGTCACCGGCGCGAGCGGCGACTGGGCGCTTTAGTGATGCCGGGCTAGTCTGGCGGCATGGACCAGAGTCTGCCGATCATCGATGTCGCGCCGCTGTTCGGAACCGACGACCTGGCCCGGGCGCAGGTCGCCGGCCGGATAGGCGAGGCTTGCCGGTCGCTGGGCTTCTTCTACGTCGTCGGCCACGGCGTCTCGGACGCCGTGATGGCCGAGCTTGACGCCCAGTCCCGGGCCTTCTTCGCCCTGCCTCTCGGCGACAAGGAAGCTATCGCCATGAGCCGAGGCGGCCGGGCCTGGCGCGGGTGGTTTCCGCTCGGTGGCGAGCTGACCTCGGGCCAGCCGGATCGCAAGGAGGGGCTGTACCTGGGCCAGGAGCTGGGGCCGGACGATGCGCGGGTGCGGGCAGGATTTCCGATGCATGGCGCGAACCTCTGGCCGGCGGCCTTGCCGGGGCTGCGGCCCGCGGTTGAGGCTTTCATGGCCGGGACGCAAGCGGCGGCGCATGCGGTGCTGGAAGGCGTGGCGCTGAGCCTGGAGCTGCCGGCCGCCTATTTCGCCCGCGCCTACACGGCCGATCCGACCGTCCTGTTCCGCATCTTTCACTATCCCGCCGCGCCGGCCGATGACGCCGGCTGGGGCGTCGGTGAGCATACCGACTATGGCCTGTTGACCCTGCTGGCGCAGGACGACCTGGGGGGCTTGCAGGTGAAGACGCCGGCCGGCTGGATCGAGGCGCCGCCCGTGTCCGGGGCCTTTGTCTGCAACATCGGCGACATGCTGGACCGGCTGACAGGTGGGGAATTCCGCTCGACGCCGCACCGGGTGCGCAACAGCAGCGGCCGTGACCGCCTGTCCTTCCCGCTATTCTTCGATCCGGCCTTCGATGCGGTGATCCAGACGCTGCCGGGACGGGAGAGTTCCGCTCCTGGGGACCGCTGGGACGGGGTCGATCCGGCCGGTTTCCAGGGGACCTATGGCGACTATCTGCTGGGCAAGGTCGGCAAGGTGTTTCCCGAGCTCGGCCCATCCCCTGATTTCTGGGGCGTGATCTGATCGGGGTGACATCCAGGCCGCGCCTCGCTAGGACTGGCCGTGGGGTGCTTCGCAGGAATGATCTGATTGGCGATACGCCCGCTTCTGCTCTTCGCCGTCCTCACCGCGGGCCTCACGGCTCCGGCGCTCGGCGCGCGAGCCGAGGAGCCGAAAGCCAGTGTCCAGGGCGTCGCCGATGACGACCTGCGCGACCTGATCCGCGCCGCGATCGGCAAGGCCGACAAGCCGGCCGCCTCGCGGTTCGAAGCGCGGCGGCGGGGGCGAGAGGCGGCCGAGTCCGCCACCGCCGTGCTGCGCTCGGAGGGATTCTACGCCAGCGAGGTCAGCAGCGAGCTTGCCGAAAGTGGCGAGGAGGGTGAGGCGGGCGACAGCGAGGCCGCGCCCCGCGCCTTGGTCAAGGTGATCCTGGGGTCCCAGTTCCGTATCAAACGGCCGTCGATCAACTGGGAGAACATCCCGCCAGCTCCGGAGGTTCAGAGCGCCGGGACCCTGGCCATGGCCCTGCGCCGCCGGGCGCCCGGGCGGGCGCAGGACGTGCTGGCGGCCGAGGGCCGGATCCTGTCGGCCATCCAGCAGCGGGGCCATGCAGACGCCCTGTCCCTGCCGCGCGAGGTCATCGTCGATCACGCCGACCAGAGCGTCATGCCGACCTTCAAGATCGACGCCGGTCCGCTGGTCAAGCTGGACGGCCTCGTGATCGACTATAGCG
>JBKJSF010000008.1:0-29419 GCA_046595895.1 Caulobacter sp.
CGCCCACCGCTGGCCCGGCAATGTGCGGGAGCTGGAAAACGCCATGCACCGCGCCGTGCTGCTGTCGACCGGCCCGGAGATCGAGGAGTTCGCGATCCGCCTGCCGGACGGCCAACCGCTCAGCCCCGCCCCCGACGTCGCTGTCGCGCGTGGCGCCTCGATGGCCGCCGAGGCGGTCAGCCGCACCCTGGTTGGCCAGACGGTGGCTGAGGTCGAGCAACAGCTGATCCTTGATACTCTGAGCCACTGCTCGGGCAACCGCACCCACGCCGCCACCATCCTGGGCATCTCGATCCGCACCCTTCGCAACAAGCTGAAGGAATACGGCGACGCCGGTGTTCCCGTGCCGCCACCGCAGGCGGGGCTGGGAAGCCATGCGGCCTGACTGAATAAATCATGAGCGACGCGTCCCCCATCTCCAAGGCCAACCCGGTCACCTTCCGTCAGGTGTGGGGCTGGGTGGCGCGTGGCGATGTGGGCCTGGCGATCGGTGTCGTCGGCATCATCGTTCTGCTGATCCTGCCGATCCCGCCGTTCCTGCTCGACTTCCTGCTGGCCCTGTCGGTCACTTCCAGCGTGCTGATCCTGATGACGGCGCTGCTGATCAAGCGGCCGCTCGAATTTACCGCCTTCCCGACCGTGCTGCTGGTCACCACCCTGTTCCGGCTGGGCCTGAATCTCGCCTCGACGCGCCTGATCCTCAGCCATGGCCACGAGGGCACGGAGGGGGCCGGCAAAGTCATCGAAGCCTTCGGCCAGATGATGATGAGCGGCAACTTCATCATCGGGGTGATCGTCTTCGCCATCCTGGTGCTGGTGAACTTCGTCGTCGTCACCAAGGGTTCGGGCCGCATCGCCGAGGTCGCCGCCCGCTTCACCCTCGACGCCATGCCCGGCAAGCAGATGGCCATCGACGCCGACCTGTCCTCGGGGCTCATCGACCAGGACCAGGCCAAGCTCCGCCGCAAGGAGCTGGAGCAGGAGTCGACCTTCTTCGGGGCCATGGACGGGGCCAGCAAGTTTGTGCGCGGCGACGCTGTGGCCGCCCTGGTGATCACCGCCATCAACGTCATCGGCGGCATCCTGATCGGGGTGATCCAGCACAAGATTCCGATCGGCGAGGCGGCCTCGACCTACACCATCATGACCATCGGCGATGGCCTGGTCAGCCAGGTGCCGGCCCTGATCGTCTCGATCGCCGCCGGCCTGCTGGTCTCCAAGGCCGGCGTCGACGGCGCCGCCGACAAGGCCCTGGTCACCCAGCTGGCGATGAACCCGGTGGGTCTCGGCATGGTCTCGGCCGCCGCCGGCATCATGGCCCTGATGCCGGGCATGCCGAAGATTCCCTTCATCGCCATCGCCGTCGCCACCGGCTACCTGGCCTGGCGACGGGCCCAGAACGCCAAGCTTCCGGTCGTCATCGATGTCTCCACCCTCGCCCCCGCCGCCGGCGAGCAGGAGGAGGAGCCGATCGGCCAGTCGCTGGCCATCGACGACATCAAGATCGAGCTCGGCTACGGCCTTCTGACCCTGATCAACGATCTGGACGGCCGCAAGCTGACCGACCAGATCCGCGCCCTGCGCAAAACCCTGGCGGGCGAGTTCGGCTTTGTCATGCCGTCCGTCCGCATCCTCGACAACATGCGCCTGCCGACCCAGGGCTACGCCATCCGCATCAAGGAGATGGATACCGGGGCCGGCGAGGTCCGCATCGGCTCTCTGATGGCCATGGACCCGCGCGGCGGCCAGGTCGATATCCCCGGCGAGCATGTCCGCGAGCCGGCCTTCGGCCTGCCGGCCACCTGGATCGACGATGTCTTGAAGGAAGAGGCGACCTTCCGGGGCTACACCCTGGTCGATCCGGCCACGGTGCTGACCACCCACCTGACCGAGATCCTCAAGGACAACATGGCCGATCTGCTGTCCTACGCCGAGGTCCAGAAGCTCCTCAAGGAGCTGGGCCTCGAGCAGAAGAAGCTGGCCGACGAACTGATCCCCGGCGTCATCACCGCCTCGACCCTGCAGCGGGTCCTGCAGGCGCTGCTGCGCGAGCGGGTGTCGATCCGCGACCTCGGCACCATCCTCGAGGGCATCGCCGAGGCCGCGCCGCACACCGCCTCCCTGACCCAGCTGACCGAGGCCGTCCGCGTCCGCCTCGGTCGTCAGCTATGCTGGGCCAACCGCGGCGAGGACGGCGCCCTGCCGATCGTCACCCTGTCGCCCGACTGGGAGGCCGCCTTCGCCGACAGCTTGATCGGGGCCGGCGAGGAAAAGCAGCTGGCCATGGCCCCATCGAAACTTCAGGACTTCATCAAGGGCGTCCGCGAGTCCTTCGAACGCGCAGCCCTGGCCGGCGACGCCGCCGTCCTGCTGACCAGCCCGATGGTCCGCCCCTACGTCCGCTCGATCATCGAACGCTTCCGCGGCCAGACGGTGGTGATGAGCCAGAGCGAGGTCCACCCGAAGGCGAAACTGCGCACCGTGGGGATGGTCTAGCCGGCCTTGGACCGCCGCCAGCGGCGGTAGCCGAGGATCCAGGCGATGGCCGCGATCACCGACGCCCTCGAGACGAGGGCGGCGATCTCCAGCGGCGCGAACAGCCAGGCGGCGACATAGCCAAGGCCGCCCAGCACCAGCGCCCAGCCCGCACGCGCTTTACTGCCTGGTAGTTGGCCGAGCGGCCGGCCGAGGCCTTGGGGATGGCGTTGGCCTTGGTCGGGCGCGCCGCGGTATAATGGTCGGCCGCTTCGATAAGCGGCCTGGAGAGGCGCCACGGCCGGACGCTGAAGGTCGATTGCCCTAGTTCAGCCGCGGAAGGATCGCCCGCGCCGTCACGCGGTAGGCGCCCACCCCCAGCACATGGTTCAGCGCCGGCAGGATATGATCCAGCGGCGCGGCCCGCATCTCGTCGTCCACATAGCCGGCGAACTGGGCGAACCAGGCCGCGTGCTCGCCTTTCAGCCGATCCGGGATGAACTTCCCCGTCGCCTGCAGCAGCCGCAGGTGGTCGTAGATCTTCTGCTCGGCGAAGCCGACCCCCGGGGCCGGGGTGTATTCGAAGTCGACCAGGGCAAACGCCTTGTGCTCCGGGTCGGCCAGCACATTGCTCAGCGAGGCATCCATATGGGCCATGCCGACCTCGCGGTGCAGCCGGTCGAGGGCGGCGCTGGCCTGCGCCAGATAGGTCCAGACCTGATCGGGCGCCTTCAATACCGCCGAGGTCAGGGTGGCGTAGGGCAGGTAGGCACAGAGGATGGCGTCCTCGGCCCGCCAGATCGGCTCCGGCGCCAGGCCGATGCTCGCCGCCCGGGCCAGGGCGACGTACTCGTGGTCGAGGCGCCGCGCCGGCTCCTCGATCTGGAACGGCATCCCCGGTGGCGGAACGGGGCGCTGCTTGAAGGGATTGACCAGCCGCAGCACCGCCACCTGCCTGCCCTCGGCGAAGACGTCGTAGTTGCTGTCGTGGCCGAGGTTGCCGCGCTCCTTTAGTCGCACGCTTGAGCCGATCACCCCCTCGACCAGCGCCTGCACCGCCTCGCGTCGGTCCTTCAGCGCCGCCTCCGCCTTGCGGGCTCGCCACCAGCGCTTGAGCTTCCTCACGTCATCTCCGCGCGGATGGCGTCCAGCCGCTGGTACAGCGCCTCGCGCTCCTCCGGCGTGAAATAGAGGTTGAGATGGCCAAGCGCCTCGGCCTCGTTATCGGTCGAGTGCAGCGGGTTGTGGCGGGTGTGCAGGCCGGTGGCTTTCGAGAACTTGTCCCGCAGGCCCTTCTTGAGGAACTGCCGGCCGTTGAACACGAAGGGATGCGGCTGGGCCTCGTCGCCCTCGGCCGGCAGCGGGTTACGGTCGAAGACAATGACCGCGTGCACCGGCGGCCCGCCGCGCTTCCACTTGCCGCCGCGGATCTTCGAATTGGTCCGCAGCCGGGTCAGCCAGGGAATCTCCTTGTCTACCAGGATCTCATAGTCCTCGGCCAGGGCGTCCAGCAGCATCCTGGCCTGGCCCCGGGCCGAGGCGATGCGCCGGATAACGTACAGGTTCATCTCGCCGGCCGGCTCGTTGCCGACCTGAGCCAGGAAGCGGCTCTTCACATGCCGCTGGAAATCGTTGACCAGGATGGCCGCCAGCTGGCGATAAGGCACGGCCAAGGCCTCGCGCTTCAGCCGCTCATGGAAGGCGGTCAGGGTCAGGGGAAAGGCCTCGCCTGCCTTGGCCATCAGGTCCCGCAGTTCAGGGACGTACTTTGAACCTTCCGACGCCGCCGGATCGAGCCGGTCGATCTTCGAGCGCTCGGCCTTGTGGTAGGCGATGTGGAAGATCAGTCCGAGCAGGTAGGCCTTCGGCTGCGAAACCCAGAACCGCCCTTCCAGCCGCTCGCGGCTGTCCAGCAGAAGGTTGGCCAGCTTCGGCGGATAATAGGCCAGGCCCTGGTAGGCGCCCCTGGCCGAGCCGGAGAGATCGTAGAGGTCGCACTTGACCCCCTGCATCTTCGAATAGCGGCCGTATTTCGCGCCGATCCGCTCCAGCGCATGGTCATCGACCAGCATGTCGACGTCGTCCTTGCCGCCCCGCGCCGGCCAGCCCCGCAGAAAGGCCGGGGCATTGCGCAGCACCACATAACGAATGCCCTGGCTGTCCATCCAGCCGAGGAATTCGTCCATGTCGGGGGCGTAGAGTCTCATCGAAGCTTCGTCTCTATAGAGATTGAATCGCCCGGAAAAGGCCGCCCGCGCGCCCGCCCCGCAGGGAACAGACGGGTCGGGGCGGGGTTCGTTACACAGTGGGGGCCTCCAATGGAGACCACAATGCGCCTGACCTTGCCCACCCTCCTGCTAGCCTCGACCGCCGCCCTCGCCGTTAGCGGGGCCGCCTTCGCCCAAGCTCCCGCCGCGACCCCGCCGGCAGTGGCCCCGGCCGCCGCGCCGCCGACCGCCCCAAAGGGACCACAAGCCCCGGTCGCCGATCCCGCCGAAGTACCCGCCAACCAAGGGGACACGGTCACCGCCCCGCCCGCGCCGCCATCTGGCGTCGTTCCGGCCACGCCGGCCACCCCCGCCACGCCGCCGGTCGCTTCGGCCACCCGCGCCACCCCGGCCAGCCCCGCAACCGGCGGCTCGACCCTGGTCAACGGAACCTCGGTTAGGGATGCGCAGGGCAACGTCGTCGGCACGATCGAGAAGGTCGGCACGGGCTCCGCCGCCGGCCAGGTGACGCTCAAGGTCGACGGCAAGTCGGTGACCATCGCCCAGTCGGTGCTGGTCGATACCGGCGGCGTCGTGGTCAGCAGCCAGACCAAGGCCGAGCTGCTCGCCCTGGCCGACACCAAGGGCAAGAAGGACAAGAAGAACTAGCCCTTCCACTCCGCCCAGGAGCCGAAGCCTCCGCCACGCCGGCGGAGGCTTTTGCTTGCCAACCATCGTTCTCCGTGCTGAACTTTTGATTGAGTATTCAACCAAGGGGACGAGATGGTCGGCGGGGTCGAACCCACCCGGGAGCGCATCCTGTTCGCAGCGATGCGGCTGTTCTCTGACAAGGGGTTCAACACTACCTCGGTGGCCGACATCCTCAAGGAGGCCGGCGCCAACAGCGGCAGCCTCTACCATTTCTTCCCGACCAAGCAGGACGTGCTCCTCGCCGTCCTGGAGATGTACCGCGACGGCATCTATCCGATGCTGCTGGCCCCGGCCTGGGAGGGGGTCGACGACCCCATCGACCGGGTCTTCGCCCTACTGGCCGCCTACCGCCGCATGCTGGCCGACACCGACTGCCTGTACGGCTGCCCGATCGGCTCCATCGCCCTGGAACTGCACGAGCCCGACCCGCCGGTGCGGGAGATGCTGTCGGTCAACTTCGACGGCTGGGCCAAACACGTGAAAGGCTGCCTCGACCAGGCAAAAGGCCGCCTGCCGCCCGGGACCGACACAAAACGCCTGGCGATCTTCGTCCTGACCACCATGGAGGGTGGGGTGATGCAATCGCGCACGCACCGCACCCTGGAGGCCTTCGACGCCTCCATCGCCGCATTGCGCGACTACTTCGACCGGCTGGCCGTCGCCGCCGTCGCCGACACCCAACGGGAGACCGGAACATGAAAACACTCCTCGCCGGCCTCGCGGCCGCGATCTTCCTCGCCGGAACGGCCGCCGCCGCCGACAAGCCCCCGCCCAAATGGAGCGACTTCAAAGGCGTCGAGAACACCAGCTTCGTCGAGCCGGGCGGTCGGCGCGTGCTGCAACTTTCGATCCTCGTCCCGGCCAGTCCCGACAAGGTCTGGGAAGCGATCAGCACCGAAGCTGGCTGGAAGACCTGGGCCTCGCCGACGGCCTTCGTTGACTTCAGAATCGGCGGGACGATCGAGACCAGCTACGCGGCCGGCAAGGCCAAGGGCGATCCGGGCAACATCATCAACCGCATCGAAGCCTATGTGCCCGGCCGCATGCTGGCCATCCGCAATATCCAGACGCCGAAGGGTTTCCCGGGCGCTGAAGCTTTCGGCCAGACGGCGACCATCCTGGAGCTGGTTCCGGCCGGCGACGGCCAGACGAAGGTCATCCTGTCCAATGTCGGGTACGGCCAAGGGGCCGACTTCGACACCGTCTACAAACACTTTGAATGGGGCGACGCCTACACCCTGGCCGAGCTTCGCAAGCGCTTCGAAACCACGAATAAGGGGGACTGATCCATGAACCGCAGTGCGCTCATCCGCGCCATCCTGATCGGGACGGTGCTTCAGTTGGCCATGGTCCTGGCCGGCCACTACCTGCCGGCCGTCGCCGCCCAGTTCGCCATCGGCGGCATGCTGATCTCGCTGGTCGCCGGCCTGCTCTACGCCCGCGCCGCCAAGGGAAGCTGGGGCGACAGCGCCATCGGCGGCCTGATCGCCGGCGGCGTCGGCGCCTTCCTCGGCATCCTGGTCAGCTATCTCCTGCAGGACGTCACGGTCGACATCCTCTGGATGGGCACGGCCGGCTCCGCTGTCGCCGGCCTGGTCGGCGGCGCGATCGGCAAGGCGCTGTTCGCGCGCTAGCAGTCAGTCCTGGAACGGGTCCCGCAGCAGGATGGTGTCATCCCGCTCGGGGCTCGTCGACAGCAACGCCACCGGGGCCCCGATCAGTTCCTGGATGCGGCCGAAATACTTGACCGCATTGGCCGGCAGGTCCTTGAAGCTGCGCGCCCCGGCGGTGCTTTCGCTCCAGCCGGGCAGCTCCTCATAGATAGGCTCCACCGCCGCCTGGTCGCGCAGCCCGGCCGGCAGGTAGTCGATCTCCTTGCCGTGCAGCCGATAGCCGACGCAGACCTTCAGGGTCTCCAGCCCGTCCAGCACGTCCAGCTTGGTCAGGGCGATGCCGTTGATGCCGTTGATGGCCACGCTCTGGCGCACCAGCACAGAGTCGAACCAGCCGCAGCGCCGGCCCCGCCCGGTATTGGTGCCGACCTCGCGGCCGACCACGGCCAGGTGCTGGCCGACCTCGTCGTTCAGCTCGCAGGCGAACGGCCCCTCGCCGACCCGGGTGGTGTAGGCCTTGACGATGCCCAGCACATAGCCCGGCCCCTGCGGCCCCATGCCCGATCCCGCCGCCGCCTGCCCGGCCACGGTGTTGGACGAGGTGACGAACGGATAGGTGCCGTGGTCGACGTCGAGCAGAGCCCCCTGCGCCCCCTCGAACAGAATCCGCTTGCCGGCCCGCCGCATCTCGTCGAGCAGCTTCCAGGCCGGCCGGGCATAGGGCAGCAGCTTCGGCGCCAGCGCCACCAGCTCGTCGAACATCGCCTTCGGATCGGCCTCCGGCAGCCCGAGGCCCCGGCGCAGCGGACCGTGGTGGCTGAGCAGCCGCTCGATCTTGGGCTTCAGGGATTCCGGATCGGCCAGGTCGGCCACCCGGATCGCCCGCCGCCCGACCTTGTCCTCATAGGCCGGCCCGATGCCCCGGCCGGTGGTGCCGATCTTCTGGCTCGAGGCCGCCTCGCGGGCCTGGTCGAGGTCGCGGTGCAGCGGCAGAATCAGACAGGCATTGTCGGCCAGCACCAGCACCTCCGGGGTGATCGTCACCCCCTGGCCGGCGATGCCTGCGATCTCGCCCAGCAGATGCCAGGGATCGACCACCACCCCATTGCCGATCACCGACAGCTTGCCCTGGACCACGCCCGAGGGCAGCAGGGCCAGCTTGTAGACCTTGCCGTCGATAACCAGCGTATGGCCGGCGTTGTGGCCGCCCTGGAAACGCACCACCACCTCGGCGCGGTCGCACAGCCAGTCGACGATCTTGCCCTTGCCCTCGTCGCCCCACTGGGCGCCGACCACGGTGACATTGGCCATGGGGTACGATCCTCCACCCGCCGGGAGACTTCAGCGCGCCCTTCGACGGGGCTCGGCGGGCTGAAGGGGATCGCGATAGGCGCCTCAGGTGGGGCGCGGCGGGGATGTAGCAAAAGGATGCGGCCGCGTCCACCGGCTGGGGACTGGTTCGCCGCGCAGCGGTGGACCTGTCCCCTATCAGCGCAGGTCGGGGACAGGAACGCCGCTCCAGCCGTCCTTGCTCACCGGAGACATCCAGCGCGGCGATCCAGTCCCCAGTCTACGCCCGGTTGAACAAGACCACGCCGGTCATGATCGCCGCATACTGCACCCCGGCTCCAGCCAGCACGAAGCTGTGCCAGATGGCGCGGCGATAGTGCAGGTTCTTGCGCACATAGAAGATCACCCCGGCCGAATAGACCAGGCCGCCGATCCCCAGCAGGATCATCCCGGCCAGCGACACCGCCGCCACCATCGGCCCGATAGCGATCACCACGATCCAGCCAAGCGCCAGGTACAGCGCCACCCAGAAGCCCTTGCCGAGGCCCGGCAGGAACAGCTTGCCGATCACCCCGCCGGCCGCCAGCAGCCACACCGCCAGGGTCATGCCGAGCGACCAGGCGCCGGTTAGGCTCTGGGTGGTGAACGGCGTGTAGCTGCCGGCGATCATCAGGAAGATGCCCGCATGGTCGAGCCGCCGCAGGAGCGGCCGATGCTCGGGCCTGGCCATGTTGTAGGCGATCGAAAAGCTCAGCATCAGCGCCAGGCAGAGGGCATAGACCGCCACCGCGAACGTCTGGCCGACGGTGCCAAAGCCGATCGACAGCCCAAGCAAGGCGCCGCCCCCGGCCACGGCCAGGATCAGCCCGACGATATGCACCCACTTGTCGGCCGCGCGGGCCGCGGCGCTGGGATAGTGGTCGGCGTCATGGAAGCGGTCGGCGGTCATCGGGAAAGGTTAGAGGGGAGCCTCCGAAATTTCCAGTTCCCGGTGATCCTTCAAATTGAAACTAAGAATCATTCCTATCTAACTTGACCCCCGATGCCAGCGGCGCTACCACCCCTCTCGCTTCTGAGAGTCATTCGCATAAAGCGATCCGCGCCGAGGGGGCGTCATATGCACAACAGATTCCGCAGCTCGGCCCTGGCCGTTTCGCTGCTGGCCATCGCCGTCGCAGCGCCGGCCTTCGCCGCCGACGAGGTCGCAGGAACGGCCGCCGACGCCACCGAGGTCTCGCCGGTCAGCGTCATCGCGACCCGCAGCGAAAAGGCGGCCGAGGACGTGCCCGCCTCGGTCAGCGTCATCACCGCCGATCAGATCGACGAGCAGCTGGCCGGCGATATCAAGGACCTGGTCCGCTATGAGCCCGGCGTCATCGTCCGCACCAGCCCGGCCCGCTTCGGCGCGGCGCTCGGCACGGCCGGCCGGGATGGCAACAGCGGCTTCAACATCCGCGGCCTGGACGGCAACCGGGTGCTGATCCTGGTCGATGGCGTCCGCACCCCCGACGCCTTCAGCTTCGGCGCCCAGAGCGTCGGCCGCGGCGACTTCAGCGATCTGGAGCTGATCAAGCGGGTCGAGATCCTGCGCGGCCCGGGCAGCGCCCTCTACGGCAGCGACGGCGTCGCCGGCGTGGTCAGCTTCGCCACCAGGGACCCGGCCGATTTCCTGCGCAATGGCCGCAACTTCGGTCTCCAGGGCAAGGCCCAGTACAGCTCGGCCGACGAGGGCCTCTCCACCGGTCTGGTCGCCGCCGGCCGGGTCGGCGACTGGGGTCTGATGCTGGCCTACAATCATCGCCAGGCCTCGGAGACGGAGACGCAGGGGGGCAACAATGCCTTCAACTCGACCCGCACCGCCGCCAACCCGCAGGACATCACCTCCGACGCCCTGCTGGCCAAGATCACCTTCGCGCCGAGCGACAACCACAGCTTCCGCCTGACCGCCGAGACCTACGAACGGCAGGTCGTCACCGAGGTGCTCAGCGGCCGCGGCGGCACGGTGCTCGACCTCGACGGCGACGACACCTCCACCCGCGACCGGGTCTCCCTCGACTGGCGCTACAGCGGCGAGGGCTTCATCGCCTCGGCCTTTGTCGCCGCCTACTGGCAGCAGGCGACGACCGAACAGTTCACCGCCGAGGACCGCAACCCGGCCGCCGACCGCACCCGCCGCAACACCTTTGACAACCAGGTCTGGAGCCTGACCAGCGAAGCCCATTCGGAGTTCGGGTCCAGCGCTGTAAGCCACCGCCTGGTGGTCGGCGCCGATATCTCGGTCACCAGCCAGGAAGGGGTGCGCGACGGCACGGTTCCGCCGTTCGGCGAGACTTTCCCGACCCGCGCCTTCCCGGTCACCGACTACACCCTGGCCGGCTCCTATATCCAGGACGAGATCGTGCTGCTCGACGGCAGGCTCAGCCTGTTCCCCGCCCTGCGCGCCGACTACTACGACCTCGACCCCAGCGCCGACGCCAGCCTGCCGGTCGGCTTCACGCCAAAGGGCCAGAGCGACAGCCACCTGTCGCCAAAGTTCGGCGCGGTGTGGAAACTGGGGTCGGCCTGGAGCCTGTTCGGAAACTACGCCGAGGGCTTCAAGGCCCCGGCCCCGTCACAGGTCAACAACAGCTTCGTCAACCCGGCCTCGCTCTACACCTCGATCCCCAACCCGGACCTGGGGCCCGAGACCAGCCGCACCTTTGAGGCCGGCCTCCGCTGGTCGAACGACCGGGTTTTCCTGGGTCTGACCGCCTTCAGCGGCGACTATGACGACTTCATCGAACAGGCCCAGGTCGGCGGCAGCTTTGCGCCGGGCGATCCGGCCATCTTCCAGTACGTCAACATCGGCAGCGTCGAGATCAGCGGGTGGGAAGTGACCGGCCGCGCCGACCTCGGGGCCGGCTTCAGCGCCAACCTCGCCGCCGCCTGGGCGGAAGGCGACGGCAGGAGTGGCGGGACCACCACTCCGCTGGCCAGCATCGAGCCGTTCAAGATCGTCGCCGGCCTGACCTGGCGCGACCAGGCCGGCCGCTTCGGCGGCCAGCTGAACCTGACCCACGGGGCCGGCAAGGACGAGGACCGCACCGGCGTGACCTGCACGCCGGGCTGCTTCGTCCCCGGCCAGTACACGACCGCCGACCTGACCGGCTGGGTCGACCTCGGCGATGTGGCGGTGATCCGGGCCGGCGTCTTCAACCTGACCGACGAGAAATACTGGAACTGGAGCGACGTACGGGGCCTGTCGAACGCCTCGGTGGCGCGCGACGCCTACACCCCGCCCGGCCGCAACTTTGGCGTCTCCCTGACGCTGCGCTACTGATAACCCTGAGGAGGAGGACCCTCATGTTCAAGACCACTCTGGCCGCTTTCGCCGCCATCCTGGCGCTCTCCGGAGCCTCCCCGTCGATGGCCGCGCCAAAGGCGGCCACGGCCGCCGCCCTTGAGGACAAGGCCGCCTTCGACCGCGATCGCGCCTCCATCCTGGCCATGGCCGGCGACTACCGCGTCACCTTCGACTTCCGCGAGACGGTGGCCTTCGTCCCCGGCTACGAGCTGCTCGAACCCAAGCGCAGCGGCGGCTTTGAGTCTGTGCGGGTCATCGAGGATACCGGCGTGAAGATCGTCCTGCAGCACCTGCTGGTCATGCCCATGCCGGAGAGCGAGGACAGCGACAAAGACAAGACCGTCGTCATCAAACACTGGCGCCAGGACTGGGTCTATGAACCCGCCAAGCTGCTAACCTACGACAAGGCCGGCCGCTGGGTGCTGAGCGATGTCGCCGCCGACCGGCGCAAGGGCGCCTGGTCGCAAACTGTCTGGCAGACCGACGACTCCCCCCGCTACGGCGGCGTCGGCAAATGGGCCTATGCTGACGGCGTCAGCCGCTGGACGAGCGAGGAGACCCGCCGGCCGCTGGCCCGCCGCGACGCGGTGCGCAAGCCGGTCTACGGCTGGTACGTCGGCATCAACCGCCATGCCCTGACCCCCACCGGCTGGGTGCATGAGCAGGACAACGCCAAGGTCGGCCTCAAGGACGGCGTGGCCGTCACCTTCGCCCATGAGGTGGTGCTCAACACCTACCGCAAGGAGAGCGCCTACAACGTCAAGGCGGCCGAGGACTATTGGGCGGCGACCCGGGACTACTGGGCCCAGGTCCGCGCCGACTGGGACGCCGCCATCGTCAAGGGCGGCGGAGTCACCGTCGCCGAGGAGCCGGAGAACGGCTCGGTCACCGGCCCTCGCCTGATGGGCCTGGCCGTCGACATCGCCCTTGGCAAGATCGACACCGCCGCCGCCAAGGCCGAAGCGCGGAAGGTGATCACTGAGAAGTCCGGGCCGGCGACGACGGCGGTAGCGGCGAAGTAGCGGCGCGCGCCTGCGTGGGGACTGGTTCGCCGTGCAGGCTGCTTGCTGCTGTGCTCTTGCGGCTGGAGCCGTTTTGGGTGCGAAGGTCAACAATCCTGCGCGGCGGTCCAGTCTCCAGCTAGCCCCTCAGAGTCACCGCCCGCTTGGCCGGCGTCGCTTCCGCGGCGCCCAGGATGAAGCCGATGATGACGGCGATGGCTTCGTAGAGCTCCACGGGAATCTCGCTGTCCAGCTCGATCGTCGACAATGCCTCGGCAAGGGGGACATTGGTCTCCAGGGGCACGCCATGCTCGCGGGCCGTGTCGATGATTTTCTGGCCGATTTCCCCGCGGCCAACGGCGACGACGCGCGGCGCACTCGGCGCCTCATAGGCGAGGGCCACGGCCAGCGGGCGTCTGATCGGGCCGGTCACAGGGTCTGGTCCGTCAGTTGACCGGCCGGCGGCGGCGCTCGTCGGGGCGCCCCGGGGTAGAAGACGACATCGGCCGGCAGGGCGCCGGCCAGCCTGTCGCCCCGCTCGCGCAGGCGCTCAAGGCTGTCCTCCCGCTCGGCCCAGATGGTCACCGCCGCCCGGCCGCTCCCGGCCCCGAGCTGGACATGCACCGGACCCAGCGGCTCGATATCGAGTGAGAACCGCACCCGCCAGCTGCGCTCCGTCTCGCCGGCGACGCCGGCGTGGCCGTCCTGGTCGATCTCGAACTGGGCGATGGCGGTCCCTTGCGGGGTCGCGATCGGCAGCTCGAACATCCAGGCGCTGGCCCCGGCCTGCGGCAGGGAGGCCAGCTGGTGCAGCACCTGACGGGCCATGGCCTGCTCCACATCGCCGCCCAGCCGCCCGGCGATAGTCGCCAGGTCGGCGTCCCGGGGCAGGGTGGTGGTCGCCGGCGGCTGACCGGCGAGGGCGCTGTCGCGGGTCGGCGGTGGGGTCTTCGCCGGCCGGCCGGGCGTGGGCGCCTCGGGCTGGGCCTGGGAGAGCAGCTGGCGCAGAACGAGCAGCGCCGCCTTGAGGTCGGGGGGAGACGGGCCGGGCGTGGCGGCGAGGCCCGCTTCCAGGAACAGGCCCGACCGGGCGACCGCCTGGTGGACGGCCTCCCCGGTCATCGGCCCGGCCGCCGGAAGCTGCAGCGCCAGCAGCTGGCTGACGGCGGCGCGGACCCGCGGCGGCAGGGCCGGGGAGTTCAACGCCTGGCCAAGCTCGGCGAACAGGGGCCCAAGGCCCGCCTGACGGCCGGCGGCGGCGGTCCTGGCGGCGAGGACCGCCTGCTGCAGGGGATCGGGCAGGGGGTTTCGCGGGGACCGAGGCGGCGCCTGCGTCTCTGGCGCCCCGCCGACCGTGGCGATGAGGGACGTCTCAACCGCCCCGACGATCTGCGCTCGCAGGGAGGCCGCCGCCGGCGAGATCGGCGGAATGCTCATGGCGGGCTCGAAGACGGCCGGGTCATGGCGCGAGTCTGACCCAACCGGATGAAGCGGCGCTTAAGGGGGACTGGTTCGCCGTGCACAGTGCGCCGGTCAGTGGTCTGGCGCTTCCGTCCGACGCTCTGCGCGGCGATCCAGTCCCCACCTAAACCTCCGACGCCTCATCCCAGCCGTCGTCGAACGGATAGCGCATCGCCCAGAAGGCCGTCAGCCGGGGATCATCGTCCACCCGCCGGACCACCTCCGCCATCTTCGGCGCCCGCGCATGGAAGACCTGCCGCCGGGGCCGGAACCGGCTGACCACCGTTACGTACAGGTCCAGCACCGTCAGCGTATCGCCCAGGATGTAGCGCCCCGGCGAGACCTGCGCGTCCATCATCGCCCAGCAGTCGGCGATCCGCTTCGTCGACTGCCGCAGCAGGTAGTCCTGCGCCTCCGGCGTCGCCGCCAGCCGGCTGGGATCGTCGCGCAGCCAGTAGTGGGAATAGATCGAGGCGGAGACAAAGCTCATCCAGCGCAGAAACGCCGGCCGCCGGGCGTCGTCCGCCGCAGGCGAGAGGCCGCTCCCAGGATGGCTGTCGGCCAGCCAGGTGAGGATGGCCGCGCTCTCGGTCATGATCTCCCCGCCGGGCAGCACCAGGGCCGGAATCTGGCGCATCGGATTAACCCGGCCGATCTTCGCCTGGACGTCTTGATCCCGCTCCCAGGCCGGCGCCTCGATCACTGCGAAAGGGAGGCCGAGCAGGGTCAGGGCCGCCTCGACCGGGACGCTGCCCGATCCCGCGGCGCCATAGACCGTAAAGGGTTTATCCACAGTTCTACTCCCACCTTTTGTGGCCGCGACGTTCGATCACACCACATTTTGTATCGACATGGCGTAGCGTCCGATAACCTTATTGCACTGTCCGACCCTTCCGATTCACGCCCGCGCTATCCGGAGTTTCTCGCCTTGGCCCAGCTTATCATCCCCAAAACGCCCGGCCTGCTGACGTCCTCCGGCGCCTACAAGCCGTTCCGCTACCCTTGGGCCTACGACTTCTGGAAGAAGCAGCAGCAGGTCCACTGGATGCCCGAAGAGGTGCCGCTGGGCGAGGACTGCAAGGACTGGGCGGCCAACCTCAACGACAAGGAGCGCAATCTGCTGACGCAGATTTTCCGCTTCTTCACCCAGTCGGACATCGAAGTCGCCGACAACTACATGGAAAAATACGCGCGGGTCTTCAAGCCGACCGAAGTGAAGATGATGCTGGCCAGTTTCGCCAACATGGAAACCATCCACATCGCCGCCTACGCCCTGCTGCTTGAGACCATCGGCATGCCGGAGAGCGAGTTCGGAGCCTTCATGGAATACGAGGCCATGCGAGCCAAGCATGACTTCATGCAGAAGTTCGGTGTCGAGACCAACGCCGACATCGCCCGGACGCTGGCCATGTTCGGCGGCTTCACCGAGGGCCTGCAGCTGTTCGCCAGCTTCGCCATGCTGATGAACTTCCCGCGCTTCAACAAGATGAAGGGCATGGGCCAGATTGTCAGCTGGTCGGTGCGCGACGAGAGCCTGCATTGCGAAGGCATCATCAAGCTGTACCACGCCTTCAACGCCGAGACCGGCGCGGTGACCAAGGCCGTGGCGGACGACATCGTCGACTGCTGCAAGACCGTGGTGTCCCTGGAAGACCGCTTCATCGACCTGGCCTTCGAGGCCGGCGAGATCCAGGGCATGACCCCGGAAGACATCAAGCTCTACATCCGCTTCATCGCCGACTGGCGCCTGCGCCAGCTGAAGCTGCCGGAAGTCTACGGCATCAAGGAAAACCCGCTGCCCTGGCTCCAGTCGATGCTCAGCGGCGTCGAGCACGCCAACTTCTTCGAGGCCCGCTCGACCGAGTATTCCAAGGCCGCGACCAAGGGCCAGTGGCATGGCAATGACGGCGTCTGGGGCCAGTTCGACAACCTGCTGGCCAAGCGCCACGAGAACCTGCTGCCCGCGGACTAGCGGGACCGAAAGAGGGGACACGTTGAATTTTCGACCCGCTATCAGGGCCGGTGTGAACGCCGGTTCTTGCGAAAAATTCAACGTGTCCCCGTTTGTCTTCGCCATGACCTACGAAACCCTGCTCCTCGACACCCCAGCCCCGCACATCCTGCGCGTGACGTTCAATCGTCCCGAGGTCCGCAACGCCCTCAACACCCAGATGGCACGCGACGTTCTGAGCCTGTTCAGCGGCCTGATCCAGGACCCCGCCGACCACCGCTGCGTCATCCTTACCGGCACGGGCGACGCCGCCTTTTGCGCCGGCGGCGACCTGAAGGAGCGCAACGGCATGACCGACGCGGCCTGGGCGGCGCAGCATCTGCTGTTCGAACAGGCCTTCGACGCCCTGCTTGATTGCCCCATCCCGGTCATCGCCGCCGTCAATGGCTCGGCCTTCGGCGGCGGGGCCGAGTTCGCGCTCGCCTGCGACTTCATCCACGCGTCCGACACCGCCCGCTTCGCCCTCACCGAAACGCGCCTCGGCATCATTCCCGGCTGTGGAGGCACCCAGAACCTGCCCCGCGCCGTCGGCTCCAGGCGGGCCAAGGAGTTGATCCTCACCGGCCGGCCCTTCAGCGCCGTCGAAGCCCACGACTGGGGCATGGTCAACGAAGTCTGGCCGGCCGACGCCCTGATGGGCGGGGTTCTGGAGATTGCCGCCGCCATCGCCGCCGGCGGTCCGATCGCCGTGCGCCAGGCCAAGCGGGCCATGACCCTGGGGATCGAGACCGACCTCAAGTCTGGCCTCGCCATCGAGGTCGAAGCCTACAACCGCACCATCCCCACCGCCGATCGCCGCGAGGGCGTGGCCGCCTTTAACGAGAAACGCCCGGCACGTTTCACGGGGGCCTGAAGAGCCCCGTTTCGGGTAAGAAATCGCATTCACAAACCGTTAACACCCTGCCCAAAATCGAGCTAGGTTCCTCGCGGGCTAATTCAGGGGAACGTGGGGCCATGGGTGCGACTTTCGGCGACATCGGCGACAATCTCATTGTCGGGAGCGCCGGTGACGACAAGATCTATGGTTTCGGCGGCGCCGACGAGATCTACGGCGACGACGGCAACGACTACATCGTCGGCGGCGATGGCGACGACTACCTCGAAGGCGAGGGGGGCGATGACACCCTGCTCGGCGGGGCCGGCAACGACACCCTGGTCTCCTGCGGCTGCGGCTTCGACAAGCTGGACGGCGGCGACGGCGACGATGTGGTTGTGCTGATGGGCGGCGCCCCAACCCTGGTCAAGGGCGGCTCCGGCAGTGATCTCCTGGTCATCGACGGGTTTATCACCCTCAGCAGCTTCGGGGCCGGAAACGGCTTCGAGTTCATCACCTCGGCGGGGCTGATCTACGGAACCACCGGCGCCAACGTCCTCGATTTCAGCAGTGTCGTCCCCTACCAATCCTTCAATTTCGGCGTCTTTGTCGATGGCGACGCCGGCAACGACCGTATCACCGGCACCCTTCGCGACGACGCGCTGTTCGGCGGCGACGGCGACGACCTGGTCTACGGCGGCGCGGGTCAGGACCTGATCGACGGCGACGACGGGGCCGACCTGATTCATGGCGGCGACGGGGTCGATAGCATCGACGGCGGCGCTGACAACGACAAACTCTACGGCGACGCCGGCAACGACACGATCGATGGCTGGACCGGCAATGACATGGTCGATGGCGGCGACGGGTCCGATATCCTCTACGGCTGGGACGGCGATGACACCCTGCTGGGCGGCCTCGGCAACGACAAGCTCTACGGCGAGGACGGCAATGACGTTTTGATCGCCGGCGGCGGCGCCGATGTCATGGATGGTGGCCTCGGCGATGACTACATCGTCGGCGGCGACGAGAACGATACCGTCTTCGGCGGCGATGGGGCCGACAGGATCGACGGGGGCGGCGGCGCCGATACGGTCAAGGGTGGGACGGGCAATGATTTCGTCTACGGCCGGGCCGGCAACGACGTCATCCAGGGCGAGGCCGGCGACGACCAGTTGATCGGGGGCCTGGGCAAGGACACCCTCACCGGCGGCAACGGCGCCGACTACTTCGTGTTCTACGCCGGCGATCTGGTCGCCGATGTCAGCAACACCGACCTGGTCACCGACTTCAAGACAACCCAGGGCGACCGCCTCGACTTCTCGAACATCGATGCCGACACCGGCACGGCCGGCAACCAGGCCTTCACCCTGACCGGAGCCTTCACCAGCGTCGCCGGACAGATGACCCGCAGTTTCGACGGCGGGGTCAATCGGACCGTGTTCCGCTTCGACGTCGATGGTGATGGGACTTCCGACTTCGCGCTTGTGGCGAATGGAAATGTGACCACCGGTTGGATTCTGTAGGCTGTCGTAGTGGGTTTGCTCTAGGCAATTCGGGCCAAATCAGGCCACCAAAACCCTTGGGGGGCTGCGCGTAGCCGGCGCACGGCCCCTGGGACTCGGCCGGTGGGTTTGAGGCGGCCTCCACGGGCGCGCCCCTTGAGGTTTGGATCACCATGGCGAACTACTTCGGCACCGCGACCGATGACACCCTGACGGGCGGCGTTGGCGACGACAAGATCCTCGGCTACGAAGGTGACGACATCCTCGACGGGGCCGGTGGCAACGACATCATCCAGGGCGGTGGCGGCGACGATGTCATCACCGGCGGAACGGGCTCCAACCGCCTGACCGGCGGCGCGGGCGCCGACACCATCAACAGCTCCGGCGCCGACGACATCGACGGCGGCGACGGCAATGACTACGTCAACCTGGCCACCACCGGCGGCCAACTGCTGCTCCGTCTGGCCGGTGGAACGGGTGTCGACACCCTGAACTTCACCGGCAATGCCAGCATCGACTTCTTCGCCGGCGGCGGGTTCGAGGTCCTGGTTTCGGGCGGCGGCGGCGTGCTGAACGGCACGGCCACCAACAACAAGCTCGACTTCAGCGCCCTGACCGTTTCCGGGACCAGCAACCTCGGGATCACCATCAACGGTCTCGGCGGCGATGACACCATCACCGGAACCGGCCGCGACGACGTCCTGTCGGGCGACGCCGGCATCGACCGCATCCAGGGCGGTGCGGGCGTCGATACCCTCAACGGCGGCGACGATAACGACTTCCTCTATGGCGGCGACAGCACCGACACTTTGAGCGGCGACGCCGGGGCCGACGTCCTCTACGGCGACCTTGGCAACGACGTCCTCAACGGCGGCGCGGGCATCGACAGCCTGAACGGCGGCGACGGCAGCGACACGCTGTACGGCGGCGCCGAAAGCGACAGCCTGCAGGGCGGCCTCGGCAACGACAAGCTCTACGGCGAAGCCGGTGATGACACCCTGGTCGGCGGCGGTGGGGCGGACACGCTCGATGGCGGCGACGGCAACGACTACATCGTCGCTTCCGACGAGAACGACACCATCTACGGCGGTGACGGCAATGACACCATCGACGGCGCCAACGGCAATGACACGGTCAAGGGCGGGATCGGCAACGACTTCGTCTACGGCCGGGCCGGCAACGACGTTGTCCAGGGCGAGGCCGGCGACGACCAGTTGATCGGTGGTCTGGGCAAGGACACCCTGACCGGCGGGGCCGGAGCCGACTTCTTCGTGTTCTACAACGGCGACCTGGTCGCCGACGTCAACAACACAGACGTGGTCACCGACTTCAAGACCAGCCAAGGCGACGTGCTCGACTTCTCCAACATCGACGCCGACACCGGTACGGCCGGCAACCAGGCCTTCACCCTGGTCGGCGCCTTCACGGGTGTCGCCGGCCAGATGACCCGCACCTATGACGGCGGCGTCAACAAGACCATCTTCCGCTTCGATACCGATGGCAACGGCACGCACGACATGGCGCTGGTCGCCAACGGCGTGGTGAGCAGCGGCTGGCTACTCTAGCCCCGGCCGACCGGCAAACGTCAAAGGGCGGAACCTTCGCGGGTCCCGCCCCTTTTTCGTCGACCCCGCGCATCTTGATCCAGGTCAACGGCAGCCTTGGCGACGTTGGCACTGAAGCGGATGCGCCATCGGGACCGTTGATCCAGTCGCGGATCACCTGGCCTTCGCGCCGCCTGCCACAAGCCAAGCCATCGAGTATTGACGGCTCCAACTTGCTTATGGAGAAGGCTCGCACGGCTGGTAGGCCGCCCGCAGGATCTTGTCACGGCGTTGATCGTGGAGTTCGGGACGCATGAACTGGAAACCCGGCCCGGAGGGGAAGGGCTCAGTGCTCTCGACCGGACTTCCAGAAGGTCTGAAGCAGCGGTTCGGTGAGGTACTGCAGGGCGCTGCGCTTGCGCAGGGGCACGATGACCTCGACGGGCAGACCTGGCGAAATGCCGGTGCGCAGGCCACGGACCCGGCGAATCTTGGCCATCTCTGCCTCAGGGACCGCGATCTCGGCGCGGAAGAAGCTTTGACCCGACTTTTCGTCGGTAAAGCTGTCGGCCGAGAGTTTCGTCAGGCTGCCGTGCAGGATCGGCAGGTTTCGCTCCTGCAGCGAGGTGAAGCGGATCTGGGTCGACTGGCCGATCTTCAAGTCGTCGGCGTCGTTGGGATTGACCATGGCCTGGATGACCAGGGCCTTGTCGCCGGGCACTACCTCCATCAGCACCTGGCCGGGCGAAACCACACCACCGACGGTGAAGGTGGTCAGGCCGACGATCTTGCCGCTGGCCGGGGCGCGTACCACGGCGCGGTCGAGCTGGTCGCGGGTGGCCTTGAGCTTGGGTTGCAGCTCGTCGAGCTGCACCTGCACATCGCGCAGCTGGCCGCTGACTTCCTCGACCACCTGGCGATCAAGTGAGAGCGCCTGCAGCCGGGCCTCGCCGATGGCCTCGCGCGAGCGGGCGATCTGGGCGACCAGGCTGCCTTCCTCGCCGACCAGCTGGGCCTGGTTGCGTTCCAGGGCGCGGACCCGGTTGACCGGGGCATAGCCCTGGTCGGCAAGCGACTTCATGCCGGCGGTCTCCTCGCCGATCAGCCGCTGCTGTTCGCGGTTGGCCACCAGCTGGCGCTGCGAGCCGATGACCTGCTGGTCGAGCTGCAGGACGCGCTGCTCCAGCACGCCTTTCTGGGTGGCGATCGAATCCGCCCGGGCCCGGAACTGCAGCTGCTGCAGGTTCATCACGTCGGTGGCGATGATCCGGTCTTCGGGGCTCAGATTGATGAATTCGGGCGGATAGGCGAGTGACCCTTGACGGTCACGCTCGGCCACCAGGCGGGCGCGCTGGGCCAGCAGGGTCAGCACCTGGCCGGCCAGGCCGCGTTCATTGGCGCGAATTTCGCCGGCCCCGATCTCGACCAGCATCTGGCCCTTGATGACCGTGGCGCCTTCGACGACATAGACGGCGGTGACCGTGCCGCCATCGCGGTGCTGCACCGCCTGGCGGTTGCCGGAGACGGCGACGACGCCCGAGGCGTAGGCCCCGGCGTCCAGCGGTGTCAGGGCGGCCCAGCCGAGGAAGCCGAAGAAGAACAGGGAGGCGATGCCGACCCCCATCATGATCTCGCGGCGGGGGTTGTCGTTGACCTTGACCGCCGCGACGGTCTCGGTTTGCGGGGCGCCCTGGCCCGGTGCGACGTCGAGGGGCATGTCTGGTTAGCCCTTCATGTCGATGACGTTGGCCGGCTGCTGCGGCGCCGGTTTGCCGGCCAGCTTGGCCAGCACTTCCTCGCGCGGGCCGAGCCGCTCGATGGCCCCGTCGCGCATGACCAGCAGGCGGTCGACCCCGGCCAGGATGCCGGTCCGGTGGGCGACGATCAGCACCGTCGCGCCGCGCGCCTTGGCCCCGTGGATTGAGCGCAGCAGGCTGGCTTCCCCCTCTGCGTCGAGGGCCGAGTTTGGTTCGTCAAGGATCAGCAGGGTGGGGTCGCCGAACAGCGCCCTGGCCAGGGCCACCCGTTGCGCCTGACCGGCCGACAGGCCGCGGCCGCCGGGGGCCAGGGGGGTGTCATAGCCCTTGGGCAGCTTGAGGATCAGATCGTGGACGCCGGCCTTGGTGGCCGCATCGACAGCCAGCTGGTCGATCTTCTCGGCTGCCATGCCGCGCCAGGCGGCGAAGCGGCTGATGTTGTCCTTGACCGTGCCGCTCATCAGCGACGGGTCCTGCGGCAGGTATCCGATGTGCTCGGCCAGGGCGTCGGCGTCCCAGTCGGTGTAGTTGGCGCCGTCCATGCGGACGATGCCCTGGTCGGGGGACAGAGCCCCGGCGATCACCCGGGCCAGGGTGGTCTTGCCGGCCCCGCTGGAGCCGACAATGCCGAGGCTCTCGCCGGGCGCGATCTTCAGGCTGACAGCCTTGAGCACCAGCTCGTCACGGCCCGGCGCGCGGACCACAACACGGTCCAACTCCACCGCGCCCATGGGCGTCGGCAACTGGGTGCGGTCGATGTCGAGGGGCCGGGTTTTTTCGAACAGTTCGCTCAGGGTGTTGAGCGCGCCGCGCGCCTGGATCACCTGGGTCCAGCCGCCGACCAGCTGTTCGACCGGCTGCAGCGCCCTGGAGAGCAGGATCGAGGAGGCGATGATCGAGCCCGCCGAGATCTCGCCCTTGATGGCCAGATAGGCGCCGAGGCCGAGCGCCGCCGACTGCAGGAACAGGCGGAAGAATTTGGTGAAGGCGCTGAACCGGCCGCCCTTGAACTGGGCCTCGGCCTGCAGGCTCTGGCCGATGCTGCGCTCTTCCAGATGGCGGGCGATGACCGAGCGGCGCATGCCAAGCGAGCGGACGACCTCGCCGTTCTGGGCCGCCGATTCCTGGCTGGCGTAGGCGGCGGCGTTGGCCTGCTGGGCCTTCATCAGCGCCGGCTTGGTGGCCCGCTCGTTCATCAGCGCCAGGCCGAACAGCAGGATGCCGGCGACGATGGTCAGGGCCCCCAGCGCCGGGTGGATCATGAAGGCGACGATGACGTAGATCGGCGTCCAGGGAGCGTCCATGAAGGCCAGGGCGGCGGGGCCGGCGAGGGCGGCGCGCAGCCCGTCGAACTCGCGCATCGCCTGGGCGGTGTTCATCGGCCGCGATTGGGCCATCAGCCGGCCGAGGATGTCGCCCGACAGCAGACGGTCCAGCCGCACGCCGGCCAGCACCAGCAGGCGCGACCGCACCGTCTCCAGCGCCGCCAGGATGGCCAGGGCGAAGGCGATGATGAATGTCAGATAGACCAGGGTCAGCACGCCCTGGGTCGGCACAACGCGGTCATAGACCTGCAGCATGTACAGCGACGGGGCCAGGTACAGGATGTTGACGAGCGCACTGAAGAAGGCGGCGGCCCCGATGTGGCGCCGACACTCCTTGAACGCCGCTTCCATAGGAGCGGCGACGTCTGATCCTAAGAACTTCACGCGTGTCTCAATCCGGCCGGGGCCCAAGGAGACCGCTGGCCCCCGGTCCCCATTTAGTGGTCTTTTACGCTAAAGCTTCATTGCCGTCGCGGGTCTTGTTGGCGGTAGGGTTAATACGCGCCAAGGTGCCGCGCGTTCGCCGGGCGGCGAAATTCAGTCAGGATCGACCGTCACCCGCCGCATGTGACGACGCTGGCCGGGGTAGTCGTTCAGCGCGTAGTGCCAGACTTGCCGGTTGTCCCAGAAGGCCACCGAGCCGTCGCGCCAGGCGAACCGGCATGTGAAGGCCTCCTGCCGGCTGTGCTCGAACAGGTAGTCGAGCAGGGGCCTGGATTCCTTGCGCGTCCAGCCCTCGAAATTCATCGTGAAGGCCGGATTGACGTAAAGCGCCTTGCGGCCGGTCTCGGGGTGGACCTTGACCACCGGATGGACGAACTCGCCCGCCAGCCCCTCGGCCTCGGCCACCTGCATCGAGGCCCGCTTCTGAGCCGAGGCGCCCTTGGCTGAATATTCCTTGCCCGCCGAATGCACGGCCCGCAGACTCTCCAGCGTGCGTTTCAGCCCTTCCGACAGGGCGTCGTAGGCCGCCGCCTGGCTGGCGAACAGGGTGTCGCCGCCGAACGTCGGGGTCTCAACCGCATAGAGGATCGAGCCGATGGAGGGGGTCTCCAGGAAGCTCATGTCGCTGTGCCAGCCGCCGCCGAAGTTCAGTTTGTCGGACGGCTCCTTGATGATCTCCATCACCTCGGGGTGGCCCGCCATGCCGGCGACGTAGGGGTGGATGTTCAGTGGCCCGAAGCGGCGGCCGAAGGCCAGCTGCTGCTCGGCGCTCAAGGCCTGGTCGCGGAAGAAGATGACCTGGTGAGCGTTCAGCGCGGCGCGGATGGCGGCGATGGTATCGCCGTCCAGGGGGCCGGACAGATCGACGCCACCCAGTTCGGCCCCCAGCGCGCCGGCCACCTTGCGGATGCTCAGGCCGGTCATGGCGTCATCCCACCCCTTCGCTGACCTTGGCGTCGTGCAGTTCAACGAACTTGAGGTTCTGCTCGCGCAGCTTGGCCCCGGCCTCGTCATAGAGGAAGGGCAGGAAGGCGAACCGCTCGCCCTTGGTGACCGGCCGCGCCTCGTGCATCAGCGAGCAGGAAAACACCACCGCCCCGCCGGTCGGCGGCTTGTAGAGGCGGGCGCCGAACTCGGGGAAACGCAGCTCGCCGCCCTCGTAGTCCTCGGCGTTGAGGTTGATGGTGACCGCGAACTTGCGGTGAGCCGTGCCCTTGGTGGTGTTGTCGCGGTGCGGCCGGAACCAGCCGGCGCCCGCCACGTAGGACGCCACGAGGTAGCGCTCGATCCGGGTGGCCTGAAACTGAAACGCCTTTCGAATCTCGGGTATGAGGCGGCGGTTGATCTTCTCCCGCACGATGGCCTGCATGCCCTCGTCCTCCATCAGCACGTCCTTGCGCTGTTTGTGACGCGGGTCGGTGAGCAGTTTGGTCTTGCCGTCGACCTCCCGCATGAATCCCGACTCCGTGCCGCCGACATGGCGGTAGAAGGCGATCAGTTCCTTGCAGTACTCCGGCTCGAAGATGCGCGGCAGGATCAGCACCGGAGCGGTGACCTCGACCTGCGCATGGGTGGCCGGAGCCGGCATCTCGGCGAGGCGCCGCACCAGCGCCCCGACGTCCTCGATCTGGCCCCGGTCGTAGACCCGCAGCTGCGGATCGAGGATCAGCCAGCCCGAGCCCTGGACGCCATAGATCTTCGCCAGGCCGCCGGATGCGTCGAAGAACCAGCGCGGGCCAAGCGCGGCGTGCCCCAGATGCGTATTGGCCACCCCGAAGATGCAGGCCTGACTCTCGTCGAGGTCTTTCTGCAGGTTGATCACCCGCGCCAGCCCCTCGGCCGTCGGCCCATCCGGCGCAAACACCAGCCCCACCCAACGCCCGGCCAGGGTGGCGAAGTTGAACTGCGGGTTCTCCTCGGTCGGCGCCATGAACCAGGGCGCGGGATCACCGATGGTGAGGGACATGGGAGGGGGTCTCGGCTGCATACTCAGCCTGCAGTTTCGCCGACCGCCGCCACCGGTGCAACCGCAAGCGCCAAACTCCGCTGCAGTTCAGACAACGGCCCCTCCGGCGCCGCGAAGAACTCCGGATACAGGTCCCGCCAATGAGGATTGTCCTTCTCGATCAGTGCGATCTTCCACG
This sequence comes from Caulobacter sp., assembly GCA_046595895.1. Classification (GTDB taxonomy): domain Bacteria; phylum Pseudomonadota; class Alphaproteobacteria; order Caulobacterales; family Caulobacteraceae; genus Caulobacter. Next base: position 25,646 of record JBKJSF010000008.1, read on the forward strand.
CGCGAAGCCACTGCTTGAGACGTTTTTCCCGATGAATAGCGACAACGATGTCGTCGTGGGCCTCGTACCAGACCAGACGGTCAACACCGTATCGACTGGTGAACCCCGGTGTCAGGTGCTGCTTGTGCTCGCTAACCCGGCCGACCAGCCGGCCTGTCACGCCGGTGTATAGCGTGCCGTAGGGGCGACTGCTGAGGATATAGACAAAGTACATGGAAGAACATTATGAGAACATTGTTCCCTGATCAACCCCTCCATCCGTCCCTCCACTGTCATCCTACGGCCGCGCGCAGCGCGGACCGAAGGACCCATTCGTCCGCTTGGCGCATGGCGTTCGGGAGGGCGCGCAGACGTCCAGCGCCAGGCGGTTCCGCAGCCACCATGGGTCCGTCGGTCGCCCCTTCGGGGCGCCGTAGGATGACAAGAAAGGGGGGAGGGAGTGAGGCGCGACCCTACAGGTTCAACAGCGCCGGATCGCCGCCCTGGGCGGTGATGTTGACGCTGACCGCCCGCTCGACGCCGTAGCGCGACAGCGCCTCCGGTCCGCCCGCTTTCGGCCCGGTTCCCGACAGGCCCTGGCCGCCGAACGGCTGCACCCCGACCACCGCGCCGATGATCGAGCGGTTGATGTAGACGTTGCCGGCCGGCACCCGCCGCTTGACCTCCTCGGCGAAGGCCTCGATCCGCGAATGCACGCCCAGCGTCAGGCCATAGCCGCGGTCGGCCAGGCTGGCGGCGACGGTGGCCAGGTTTTCCGGGTCATAGCGGACGATGTGCAGCACCGGCCCGAACACCTCGCGCTCGAGGAAGTCGGCCGACGGAATTTCGGCCAGCACCGGACCGAAGAAGGTGCCGGTCTCCGGCGCGTTCAGCACTTTAAGCACCTTGGCCTCCCGCCGCAGCCGCTCCAGATGGTCGACCAGCGTCTGCTTGGCGTCGGCGTCGATCACCGGGCCGATGTCGGTCTTCGGGTCGGCCGGATCGGCGACGACCAGGGCGTCCATGGCCCCGATCAGCCCCTCGATCAGGTGGTCGGCGGTGTCCTTGGGCAGGAACAGCAGCCGCAGGGCCGAGCAACGCTGGCCGGCCGAGCCGAAGGCCGACTGGATGACGTCGTCGATGACCTGTTCGCGCTGCGCCGTGGTGTCGACGAACATGCCGTTCAGGCCGCCGGTCTCGGCGATGAAGGGCACGATCGGCCCGCGCCGGGCGGCCAGTGACTGGTTGATCCGCCAGGCCGTCTCGGTGCCGCCGGTGAAGGCGACGCCGTCGATGCCGGGGTGGCTGACGAGGGCCGCGCCGACGGTCTCGCCTCGTCCGGGCACGAGGGCCAGCAGGTTCGGGTCCAGCCCGGCCTTGCAATAGAGGCGGACGGCCTCGGCGGCGATCAGCGGGGTCTGTTCGGCCGGCTTGGCCAGCACGGCGTTGCCGGCGGCCAGCGCCGCGGCGATCTGGCCGGTGAAGATGGCCAGCGGGAAATTCCACGGGCTGATGCAAGCGAAGACGCCCCGTCCGTGCAGGACCAGCTGGTTGATCTCGCCGACCGGGCCCTTCAGCTCGGTGCGGCCTCCGAAGTCGCGTTCGGCCAGCATGGCGTAGTAGCGGCAGAAGTCCGCGGCCTCGCGGACCTCGGCGACGCCGTCGTTCAGCGTCTTGCCGGCTTCACGCGACAGCAGGGCGACCAGACGGTCCATATCGGCTTCCAGCGCATCGGCCATGGCGCGCAGGACGGGGGCTCTGCCCGCCCCGCCCTTGCGGTCCCAGGCGACCTGGGCCTTGGCGGCGGCGTCGACGGCGGTGTCAATGTCGACGGCCCCAGCTTCCGAAACGTGGCCGAGGACCTGGGTGGTATCGAAGGGATTGGAGACGTCCTGCGGATGGGTCCCGGCTTTCAACTTGCCGCCGATGATCGGCCCGGCCGTCAGCTTCTCGGCGTCGACCCTTGCCAAGGCGGCGGCGTGCCGGTCGCGGTCGGCAGCTTGCGAATAGTCGCGGCCCAACGAATTCTGGCGGTCCATATACATGTCCTTCGGGGTCGGGATCTTGGGGTGGCGGTCGGGCGCAAGCTCGACGGCGGAAATGGGGTCGGCGGCGACGGCGGAGGCGGGCACCCGCTCGTCCAGCAGGGCGTGCACGAAGGAGGAGTTGGCCCCGTTCTCGAGCAGACGGCGGACGAGATAAGGCAGCAGATCCTCGTGCCCGCCCACGGGGGCGTAGGCCCGAACGGTGACCGTGCCGAAGGCGTCGTGGGCGGCGTCGTACAGGGCCTCGCCCATGCCGTGCAGACGCTGGAATTCGATCTTCACGCCGCGTTCCGAGCCCATCCTGTGGACGGCGGCGAGGGAGTGGGCGTTGTGGGTCGCGAACTGGCTGTAGAGCTGCGGCGCGGCCTCGATCATCAGCCGGGCGCAGACGAGGTAGTTGAGGTCGGTCGCCGCCTTGGTGGTGAAGACCGGATAGTCGGTGCGGCCGAACACCTGCGCGCGCTTCACCTCGGTGTCCCAGTAGGCACCCTTGACCAGCCGCACCATCAGGCGACGGCCTGAGGTCTTCGCCAGCTCGGCGACGCGGCGGATCACCTCGGGGCCGCGCTTCTGGTAGGCCTGAACGGCCAGGCCGAGGCCCGTCCAGTCGCCCAGGTCCGGCTCGTGCGCCAGCCGGTCCAGCAACTTCAGCGACAGCGCCAGGCGGTCAGCCTCCTCGGCGTCCATGGTGAAGTTGATGTCGTACTGCGCAGCGATCCGGGCCAGCCGGACGATGCGCGGGTAGAGCTCGTCCCAGACCCGTGCCTCGTGCGTCGCTTCATAGCGTGGCGACAGGGCCGAAAGCTTGACCGAGACGCCGTGGCCGGCCTCGGGCCCCTGCCCCTTGGCGGTCTTGCCCACGGCCTCGATGGCGTCGGCGTAGATCTTTTCATAGCGCTCGGCGTCATGGGCGGTGCGGGCCCCCTCGCCCAGCATGTCGAAACTGCACAGCCAGCCTTCCTTGTTGGCCCGCTTCAGCGCCCCCTCGATGGTGCGGCCGACCACGAACTGCTCGCCCATGATACGGACAGCGGCGGCCACGGCCTCGCGAATCACCGGCTCGCCCAGACGGCCCACGATCCGCTTCAGGAAGCCGGGCAGGTCGGTCCGGGCCTCCTCGTCGACGTCGACCAGCTTGCCGGTCAGCATCAGGCCCCAGGTCGAGGCGTTGACGAACAGGCTGTCAGATTGACCCAGATGCGAACTCCAGTCCGCCGAACCGATCTTTTCGGCGATCAGCCGGTCGCGGGTCTCTTCGTCCGGCGTGCGCAGCAGGGCCTCGGCCAGGCACATCAAGGCCAGGCCCTCGCGGGTGCCGAGCGAAAACTCCTGCAGGAAGCTCTCGACCACCCCCTGTTTCTTGACACTGGCGCGCGCGTGTTCGACGAGGCCGACGGCGCTGGACAGGACGGCGGCCCGCTCGGCTTCGTCCAGCGGCATGCCCGCCAGCAGGCCGCGCACCGTGACGGTCTCGTCGGCGAACTTGCCCTGATCCAGCGTATCCCAGTCCTGGGAGAGGGCGACCGGCGGCGAGACGTGTGCGTTCATGGCGGCGTCTTAAACGCTTCCGCGACGGAACGGGAGGGGGATGCGGCGTCTCGCCAACCGCCGCGTGAGGCGCTAGAGGTTGCGACCGATCAACGGCGGAGCCACCCGGCCCATATGCGCATCGTTCTGGCCACCGACGCCTGGGAGCCCCAGGTCAACGGCGTCGTCCGCACCCTGACCCGCACCGTGGCGGAATGCCGGG
>JBKJSF010000100.1:0-2827 GCA_046595895.1 Caulobacter sp.
ATCCGCACCCTTGGTGAAGATACCGCCGCCGAGACGGGCGAAAATGGAGATCAGCGAGGCGCCGAGGCCCAGGCAGACGAGGCTGTCGATGACGGTACGGCTTTCGGCGCCGATGACCTTGGTCAGCACGTAGTAGTAGCCCGCGACGCCCAGCAGGGCGAGGCCGGCGACCAGCATGCCGGTGATGGCCCCGGAGGTGAAGGCTACGTTGAGGCCTTTGCCGAGGCTTTCCGAAGCGGCCTGGGCCGTCCGGACGTTGGCGCGGACCGAGACCAGCATGCCGATGAAGCCGGCGGCGCCCGAGAGCACCGCGCCGACCAGGAAGCCGATAGCCGGCAGCACGCCGAGCAGCGGCACGAGGGCGATCAGGATGACCAGGCCGATGGCGCCGATGGTGGCGTACTGACGGTTCAGATAGGCCTGCGCGCCCTCCTGAATGGCGGCGGCGATTTCCTGCATCCGGGCGTTACCCGGCGATTTGCGCAGCAGCCCCATGGTCTGGACGACGCCATAGAGGACGGCGAGCACGCCTCCCCCGATGGCAAGCCAGAGAAAATTATCGATAGTCATGTGAGAAGAAGCCCCTTGTTTCCATGCTGGGAGGCTTTGGCCCGCTGCTCTGAGCGGCTTCCAGACCCCCTTCTCGTCGGGCGGAATCCACCCGTTTGCGAAAAGACGGCCCGTGTTTGCCAGTTAGGGAATTGCGGCGCAATGGCGCCGTTGCCGGTTTGCTAGGCCGGAGGGCGCGGCAAACCGCTGCGCTGCTTGGGCGTCATCGAGGTCACGGTGACCGATGTGAAGTTCTTGGGCCCGGCGATGACCCCGGCTTCGCGCAGCAGGACCGACTTCAGGCGAGCCTCGTCGAGGACCAGGTAGTTCCTGGGGTTGGTGAAGGGGTTGCGGTGCCCGGCCCGGACCATGGCGTCACGGAACCACGGCTCCTTGGCGCGCAGCTTGGTGGAGTCGGCGGAGGCGGCGAGGTTTAGCCGCAGGGCGACGAAGACGTAGTTGATCAGCTTGCCGCCGACGATCACCGGCAGGGCGAGAGGGGAGAGGTCGACATACTGCCCGGCGGTTTCCTTCTTCGGCGGCGCCGCGGCCCGAGCGGCAGTGGCGACCAGCAGGGCGGGAGCGAGGGCGAGAAGGGCGCGGCGGTGCATGGGCGGATCATGCGATCGCGTGGTTAAGGGCGGGTTTCTGAGCCCGCTAGTGGGTCCAGCCCAAGGCGCCGAGCGGGACCGGCCGGTCGTTGAAGATCGCGCTGACCCCCTCACCCAGCGTGACTCGACCGATGATCGTGAGGTCAAGCTCGGCCGCATGAATGGAGGGTCGCTCGGCCGAGTCCAAGGCGCAGATGATCTGGTAGTCGTCCCCGCCGGTGGCAAGGGTCAGGCGGGCGGTCAGTTCGTCGGGTTGGTCGGCCAGCCAGGCCGCTCCCTCCGCCGAGAGCGGCATCCGGTCCAGCGCTACCTCGACCGCCAGGCCGCTGGCGATGGCGATGCGACCGACGTCGGCCAGCAGGCCGTCCGATACGTCGGCGCTGGCGCGGGCGAACTGGCGCAGGGCGGGGATCAGGTCGAGGCGGGGCGTTGGGGTGCGGTAGCGGGCGGTGAGAAGACCGTCGGGGTCGGGGAGCAGGCCTCGCGCGGCCTGCAGGCCAAGCCAGCCATCGCCGATGGCGCCGCTGACCGCCACGAGATCGCCGGGCTGGGCCGTTGCGCGGCGGATCATGCCGCCAGTGGGGACTTCGCCCATCAGGGTCGCGGTCAGGCTCAACGGCCCGGGGGTGGAGACGGTGTCACCGCCGAGCAGGGGGAGGCGCCAGGTCTGGCCGGCCTCGCCGAGGCCTTGGGCGAAGAGGGCCTTGGAGACCCAGGGAGTGTCCTTGGGCCAGGCCACGGACAGGAAATAGCCGATCGGTTCGGCGCCCTTGGCGGCGAGGTCGGAGAGGTTCACGGCCAGAAGCTTGCGGGCGACGGTGTCGAGCGGATCGTCGGTGAGGAAGTGAACGCCGGCGACCATGGCGTCCTTGGTGACGACGAGGTCATGGCCTTCACGCGTTCGGACGATCGCCGCGTCGTCGAGCAGGTCCAGGGCCCCGGGCGCGCCCAGGGTAAGCGGGCGGAGGAGGCGTTCGATCCAGTCGAACTCCCCCTGACCTTGATCAGGCGCGCTTGGCATCCTTGGCGATCCCGTCCAGCGCGCCGTTGATGAAGCCGGGCTCCGGCCCCTCGAAAAAGGACTTGGCGATCTCGACATACTCGTCGATGGCCACCTCCAGCGGCACGTCGGGGCGGCGCATCAGCTCCCAGGCGCCGGCCCGCAGGATGGCGCGGGCGGTGGCGTCGAGGCGGTCCAGCTTCCAGTTGGAGGCCAGGCGGGCGGTGACAGCCTTGTCGATCTGCGCCTGCTCGCCGACGGCGCCGCGGATCAGGTCGGCGAAGAATTCCTCGTCGGCCTGGGCCAGCAGTTCGCCCTCGATATCGCGGTCGAAGCGGTGGTCGCTGAACTCGCGGATGACGGCCTCGACGCCGGCCCCGGTCATTTCCATCTGGTAGAGCGCCTGGACGGCGGCCAGGCGCGAGACGGTGCGGGCCCGGCGCTGCTTGGCGCTCAGGTTGGCGACCGGCTTGGTCTCGGCCAGCTTTTGGAGTTTGTCGAAGGCCTCGCTCAGGGAGGCGGGCTTGGGCTCGTCGCTCATCGCGCCACGCCCCCCAGCAGGCGGCGCCGGTGGCTGAGCACGTCGAGGCAGGCGCGGGCCGCGCCGCCGCCCTTGTCGCCTTCGGAGACGCGGGCCCGGGCCCAGGCCTGTTCCTCGTCCTCGACG
>JBKJSF010000154.1:0-24213 GCA_046595895.1 Caulobacter sp.
TAGGCGCCGATGATCAGGTCGTCGACGCCATCGCCGTTGACGTCGCCAGCCGAGGCGACAGACCGGCCGCTCTGGTCGTATGACGCCTCGCCGCCAATCCTGAACCCGTTGCTTCCATCAAGGGTGGACAGGTTCAGGCTGGCTGAGAAGCCGCCAGCCTTGCCGAACACCACGTAACTGGCGCCGGCATAGTTGGGTTCTCCATACTTGGCGCCGATGATCAGGTCGTCGTAGCCGTCGCCGTTGACGTCGCCTGCCGAGGCGACGGACCAGCCGCTCCGGTCGAATGCGGACTCACCGTTGATCTGGAAGCCTGTGGTTCCGTCCAGCGAGGACAGGTCGAGGGTGGCGTCGAACGGCATGGCGGTTACTCAGCTCTTACCGGCGGAAGGCGCCATTGGCGACGCCACCCGGAACGGGGGTCGCTGACGGCTAGCAGAGATTAACCCCGTCGGGGAGTGTAACTTTTTTGAACGACTTTCTGTTTTGTTTTGCCGGCCAGCAACCAGACCGTGCTGGGAAAATTAGGGGACAGGTTGGAATCCAACCTGTCCCCCTTCCACGTTCTAGCTTAGCGCCAGCTTGCCGACCCCGAGGATCGGCCCGGTCGGCGCGCCGGTCGGGGAGCCCCCCGCAGGTTCGCGCGAGATGGCCAGGGCCGCGCCCCTGGCGTCAACCGGCAAGGTTACATTGGCCAGCACGGTCGCGCCGCCGGCCTTGACCAGGCCGAGCGACCGCGGGGCCGCGCCATCGGCAGGCACCACCCACAACTCCAGCGACCGCGCCTGTTCCTCGGTCAGGCCGATGGGCGTGACGACGATGCGTTTCAGGTCGTTGTCGACGGTGATCGCCGCCAGCGACGGCCCACCGTCCGGCGCGGCGACCAGCGCCGTCCATGGGGCAGAGGCCACTTGCGGCGCCAGCGGCGGGGGCGCCGAAACGGGGTTCGGGGCGACCAGCATGCCGATGGCGATGGCCCCCACCGCAACCGAGGCGGCGGTCATGCCGCGCCAGACGTCGAGGCTGTTCCACCAGCGGATGTTGTCGTTGGCGGCGGCCGGCAGACGCTGGCGAATGGCTTCCCAGACCCGGTCCGGCGGACGCACCTCGGGGACATGGTCGGCCAGGGCCGCCAGCCTGAGCTCCCAGCGTTCGACGGCGTCGGCAAACGCGGTGTCGCTTTCGCTGAGGGCCTTGGCCTCGGCCAGGGCCGGGCCTTCCAGAACGCCAAGGGCGTATTCGGCGGCCCGCAGGTCCTGCGGATGATCGGGGGCGGCGGGGCTCATGACTCGAGGCAGACTTTCAGGTTCATCAAGCCCTTGCGGATCCAGGTCTTGACCGTCCCGAGCGGCTTTCCGGCCGCTTGCGCAAGGTCGCTGTAGGACAGCCCGCCGAAGAAGGCGCGCCGGATCAAGCCGGCGTGGTCGGGCTCAAGGCCATCAAGGCAGCCGTTCAGGCGGCGACTGTCCTCGCTGCGGCTCAGGCTGCTCTCGGCGTCCGGAGCCGTATCAGCCAGTTCCATGGCGGCGTCGATCGGGCCTGAGCTGCGCACCACCCGCGCCCCGGAGGTTCTCAGGCGGTCAATGGCGCGATTGCGGGCGATGGCTGCCAGCCAGGTGATCGGGCTGGCCTTGGCCGTGTCATACGACGACGCGCGCTTCCAGACCGTGAGATAGACCTCCTGCAGAACCTCCTCGGCCTCCGCCTCGTCGCGGACGATGCGAAGGCAGACGCCGTACAGTTTGGCGCTGGTGCTCCGGTAGAGTTCGGCCATTGCGGCGCGGTCGCCCCCGGCCACTTGCGCGAGGGTCCTCTTCAGCCGCTCTCGGTCCAGATCGGTTGTCATGCCCCTCCCCCGGGTAGGTCGTCGTAATCCCGACGTGGCGACATCGCCGCCTCCTCGAGAAGCGACGTGACCATGGGTCGTCGGGCTGACTGCGTAACTCATGGTCTGCAGATACGCTCCACTTCGCGCTTTGGATTGCCGTGATTTATTTATACTTCGCTCAAGATCCAATCGTTACCGCCCTGCGTAGCTGTGGTGGGAGCGACAAGCCGATCCAGAGACGGCCTTCCCGATACGCGGCGTCCAGATCTCACAAGGATCGGGGCGCGTACCTGCTCCAGGCGCCGCCAGGGCGGGGCCGGCCTCACTCCCCCCCGACGACTGGCCGGTCCCGCCTGCCCCCCCCAAGGGCTTGCTCCCCGGAGCCCTCGGCCGGGTCACGAGATTTTTTCATGCCCCTGCATCCCAAAGCGGTCGAGGACCGTACCTCCGGTTACTCGAACTGCTGCGACACTGCGTCGCACCATTTTGGGCGTTTCGGGCGCGGCCCGGGGCTGGGCAGGAAGGCGTCGAAAAGGGCGCCGTGGGAGTTTGAACCAAATGGCGAACATCATGGGCACGGCAGGAAACGACACCCTGACTGACACGTCCGGCGACGACACGATCGCGTCGCAAGGCGGCAACGACACCATCATCGTAACCAGCGGCCGAGACACCGTTGACGGCGGAACCGGTCTCGATCTGCTGACAGTGTCCTACGCGGCCCTGACGGTCGCCATCATGAATAACGGCGAGAGCCAGTTCAACGAAGCCTCCGGCCTTGGCGCAACCAGCGTAACCTTCTCGAACATCGAGCGCTTCAACGTCTCAACCGGCTCCGGCGACGACACCATCCGCACCTTCGTGCGCAACAGCTTCAGCAACAGCATCGTCACCTCGGGCAACGATCTGATCAACGGCGGCGCGGGCAATGACCGGCTCGCCGGCGGCGGCGGCAACGACTTCATCCGCGGCGGGGCCGGCGACGACATCCTCGACGGCGAAGGCGCCCTGCGCGGCCTGTTCGGCGGCACGGACCAGACCCTGACTTTCACCGGCAATGACCGTCTGCTCGGCGACGCCGGCAATGACACGCTCTACGGTGGCTCGGGTGATGACACCCTCGAAGGCGGCGCGGACAACGACGTCCTCAACGGCGACGCCTACGCCTTCATCGCCACCGACGGCAGCATCGCGGGCGGCCCCAACGTGGCCATCACCCCGACCGATGTGGATCCCAACCTCGGGACCAACGTCGATACCCTGAACGGCGGCACGGGCGACGACATCCTCGTCACCCGCTTTGGAGCCGACGTCCTCGACGGCGGCGCCGGCATTGACGTGCTGGTCTATGATCGCCGTGAGAACACGACCGGCCTGACGGTCGATGTCAGCACCGGGGCCGGCGTCACCGCTGACGGCGTGTCCTTTACGAGTGTCGAGCGCCTGCAGGCGGTCGGCGGCAGCGGCGCGGACACCTTCACCGGCGGGGCCCTCGCTGACACCTTCATCGGCGGGGCAGGCGACGACACCTTCCTCGGCGGCCTCGGCAACGACACCATCTCTGGCGGCCTCGGCAACGACACCGCCATCTTCAACAGTTCGAACGACGGCTCCGACACCGTCAACCTTGGCGCCGGCGCGGACACCGTCAACGTCGGCGGGGCGGCCGGGCAGATCCGCCTGAGCTTCACCAGCTCTGAAATTGGCAACAACAACGCCAACGACGCCGGCACGATGCTCAATCAGGACGGTGGCCTGGCGGTTCGCTTCCAGCGCGAGGACGGCAGCGACGTCCTTACCGGTCCGATCAGCCGCTTCGATGATGAGGGGACCACCTTCGTCGCCGGCGCCGGCATCACCTTCGACGTCCGCGATCTGGTCAGCGGCGCGCAGCGGGGAGACCTGTTCCGCACCGTGTCGCTTGGCACCAATCTGGGCGATACCTTCCTGGGCACGGCCGAAGCTGACTACGTCAACGCCGGCATGGGCGATGACACCGTCTCGGGTGGCCTCGGCAACGACTTCCTGGTCGGCGGCGCGGGCGACGACACCCTCAATGGTGAAGACGGCGACGACACCTTCCTCGGCGGTCTCGGCAATGACACCATCACCGGCGGCTCCGGCAACGACATCGCCATTTTCAACAGCTCTAACGACGGCTCCGATACCGTCAACCTTGGCGCCGGCGCGGACACCGTCAACGTCGGCGGGGCGGCCGGGCAGATCCGCCTGAGCTTCACCAGCGCCGAGGTCGGCAACAACAGCGCCAATGACGCCGGCACGATGCTCAATCAGGACGGTGGCCTGGCGGTTCGCTTCCAGCGTGAAGACGGCAGCGACGTCCTTACCGGTCCGATCAGCCGCTTCGATGATGAGGGGACCACCTTCGTCGCCGGCGCCGGCATCACCTTCGACGTCCGCGATCTGGTCAGCGGCGCGCAACGGGGCAACCTGTTCCGCACCGTGAGCCTCGGCACCAACCTGGGCGATACCTTCCTGGGCACGGCCGAAGCCGACTACGTCAACGCCGGCATGGGCGATGACACCGTCTCCGGCGGCCTCGGCAACGACTTCCTGGTCGGCGGCGCGGGCATCGATACCCTGAACGGCGAAGATGGCGACGACACCTTCATCGGCGGCGGCGGCGGCGACATCATCAGCGGCGGGGTCGGCAACGATACGGCCAATGGCGGTGACGGCGGCGACCGCATCGACGGCGGCGTCGGCGACGACAGCCTGCGGGGTGATGCGGGTGACGACTTCCTGATGGGCGGCCTCGGCAACGACGCCCTGACCGGTGGTGATGGTCTCGACACGGCGGACTTCTCCGGCGCCGCCGGGGTGGTCAACGTCAACCTCAACTCGACCGGCGCCCAAAACACCGGGTCCGGCTCGGACACCCTGGCCAGCATCGAGAACGTTATTGGCGCGGGCGGCAATGACAAGCTGACCGGCAACGCCTTGACCAATGTCCTCGACGGCGGCGCGGGCAATGACGTGATCTCCGGCCAGGCCGGCGCTGATACGCTGAAGGGCGGGCTCGGCAACGACAGCCTGTTCGGCGGCGACGGCGACGACTTCCTGATCGGCGGCGAAGGCACTGACACCATGCAGGGCAACCTCGGCGCGGACAGCTTCGTCCTCACCAGCCTTGCCGACAGCATGGTGGGCGCCGGCCGCGACCTGATCTCGGACTTCGAGCAGGGCAGCGACCTGATCGACCTTCGCCTGATCGACGCCATCACCGGCGGCTCCGACAACGCCTTCGCTTTCGTCGGCACGGCGGCCTTCAGCAACGTCGCCGGCGAACTGCGCTTCTTCGCGCAGAATGCCACGACCATGGTGGTCGAAGGCGACGTCAACGGCGATGGTGTGGCGGACTTCCAGATCTCCGTCCGTACCAGCGCGACCCTCCAGAGCAGCGACTTCCTGCTCTAGATCGTGACCGGCCGGGCACAGCCCGGAAGCAAGAGCTGAGGCATACTGCCTCGGCGCAGGCGAATCGCCTGGGCCCGCGGAAACTCCGCGGGCCCTTGTGATTTCAGGGTTTCCCCCAAAAGCGTCGCGGGAGGCAGGGCTTGATTGGTCGGCAGGATCGCTTCCCCGGACGTGGACTTTTTCTTCCGCGGCCGTCATAGGACCGCCGCGATGTCCCCCGCTCCCGCATCCAACAGCCGCAGGGCCGATCTGGACTGGCTGCGCATCGGTGCGCTCTGCCTCCTGATCCTGTACCATGTGGGACTGGCCTACACGCCGTGGGACTGGCACCTGAATAGCCAGCACCGCTTTGTATTCATGGAAAAAGTAATCCTGCTCAGCTCGCCGTGGCGGCTGACCTTGCTGTTCCTGGTTTCCGGCGCGGCGCTGCGACTGATGAGTCTAAAGTACGAAGCCAAGACGGTCCTGAAACAACGGTTCGCCCGCCTCGCGCCTCCGCTGCTGTTCGGGACCCTGATCCTTGTGCCGCCGCAGGGTTGGGCCGAAACCACCGCCAATGACGGCTACACCGGCGGCCTCATCGACTGGTGGCTCAGCGAATTCAGTCTGGCGGGCTGGGCCGACGGCATTCCCATCAACCACCTGTGGTTCGTGCTCTACATCGCCGCCTACAGCCTGGTCGCCGTGGCCCTGCTGACGCGGCCGGGCTGGATCTCCAGGGCCGAAGACTGGCTGGCTCGAACGATGACCGGCTGGAAGCTGCTGGTCCTGCCGATCCTCTATCTGGCCATCATGCGCCAGTGGCTGTTTCCCTGGTTCGGGCTGACCAACCAGATCCAGCACGACTGGTACAACCACGCCTCCTCCCTCGGGGTCTTCCTGTTCGGCTTCCTCATCGTCGGCCAGGCCAGCGTCTGGCAGCAGTTGGAGCGGTTGCGTTTCGTCGCTCTGCCGCTCGCCCTGGCCTCGGTCGGCTGCCTGATGGCGCTACACGCTCATCCGGGCGGCGAGGCATTCGGCGGGTCGGTCAAGAATTCGATGTTCGCGGTCACCCAGTGGGCCACGGTTTGCGCCGCCCTTGGCTTTGCCAGCCGCCATCTGCGCGGCGCCGACTCGGGCCTCAAGCGCTACCTGAACGATGCCATCTTCCCGGTCTATATGGCGCACCAGACTATCCTGGTGTTCGCCCTCTTTCTGTTGGCGCCCCGCGGATTGCCGGTTTGGCTCGAGGCCCCGCTGTTCATCATCATCACCTTCGCCAGCAGCCTGGCGGTCTATGAGGCTGTCCGCCGGATAGGTCTGATCCGTCCGTTGTGGGGCCTTAAACCGCTCGGGCCGAAGCCAGCGCCGGAACCGACGCCGGCCCGGCTGGCCCTGGCTGCCGCCATCCGCAACGATGCACCGCCCCTGGCCGAACCACCCGGAGCGCGGCCGGCGTGATCCTCGACGACCTGGCCGCCCAGTTCGCTCCCGGATATCGCTGGCGCCGCCGGCGCATCCTGCTGGCTATCGGCGTGGCGGCGCCAATCTTCGCCTTCATCGCCGTGGTTCTGGCGGCGCTGGCGTACCCGGGATTCAACAACGCCACCCAGTTTCTGAGCGAGCTGGGGGGGACGAGCGCCAGACACCCCTGGCTGTTCAACGGCGGGGTGCTGATCAGCGGCGTCGGGGCGGCGGTGGCTGGGGTCGGTTTCGGGCTGGCGGTGGTGGCGCTGGGTGGATCGAGAATTGCCGCCGGCGGTGTGGTCCTCTGTTTCGTCCTCGCCGGCGTCGGGATGGTGGTCTCCAGCCTCGTCGCCTGGCCCAATCCCTGGCACCTCCTCATCAACCTCGGGCTCGGCATCATTCTGGCCCCCCTGTTCCTGATCTGGGGCCTGTGGCGCATCCCGGGTATGGGCCGCATGAAGCTGTTTCTCGTCGCCATCAGCCTGACCAACCTGTTGATGGCGCTGATCACCAATCACCGGCTCTGGTACGGCATCGTCAACCCGGGGAACGTCGGCTGGTGGGAGATCGACTTCGCCATCCTGTTGGTTGACTGGACGGGAATCGCCGCCTTCGGTCTGGAGCGTCGGCTTTACCGCCTGGCCCAATCACAAAGCGTTTCTGCCACCCTCTGAACACGCGGTTGTCACCATCCGGTCATAGCCGTGCAGAGCCGATGTATTTTTGGGCGCCGATCACCCGAGCAGCGATTTTCCGACTTCCATCGCACCGCAACATAACGTATCCGTGATAATCACGTTACCAGCCCTCGACAGAGTCGTTGGCGCGCTCCTCGGGGCGGGACGGATACCTTAAGACGGCGGTTCTCCAATGGATGGCACGAGCAATCTGGCCCTGCGCTATGAGCATGACGAACAGCATGCCTATGCGCCGCTGGGCGAGCCCTGGCTGCCGCCGGAAGCGCCGATGGACATGCCGCGCCAGTCGTTCGGCGCCGACGCCCCCAAACTCGCCAAGGCCCCCGCCACCTCGCCCGCCAACATCGGCGCGCGCCGCACCATCCTGTTCGCCGCCAGTTGGCTGCTGACCGCTCTGATCGCCGCCACCCCGCTGCAGCTCTACATGCGCGACGGCTTCACCGCCCTGGAGGGCGTGGCCCTGGTCCTGTTCGTGGTCCTGGTCGGCGCCGTGTCGACCTGGTTCTGCAGCGCCGTCGCCGGCTTCTGGGTGCTGAAGAACCGCCAGGAAGACATCTTCGACTTCCCGCTCATTGTACCGGCGCCCAAGGTCAAGACCGCATTGCTGATGCCGCTCTACAACGAGGACCCGGCCGCCACGCTTGGCCGCCTGGCCCGTATCGAGCGCTCGCTGAGCCTGCTTGGCGTCGCCCACTGGTTCGACCTCTTCGTGCTGAGCGATACGACCAACGAAGCCATCGCCGCCCAGGAACGCGTGCAGTTCTCGGCCCTCCGCGCCCGCAGCCGGTGCGCCACCTACTACCGCCGCCGCCCGAAGAACGTCGAGCGCAAGGCCGGCAACATCAGCGACTGGACCACCCGCTGGGGCGGCGCCTACGAGCATATGATCATCCTCGACGCCGACAGTGTGATGAGCGGCGAGACGGTCGTGAAGCTGGTCGACGCCATGGAGCGCCACCCAGGCATGGGCCTGCTGCAGACCACCCCGGTGATCATCGGGGCCGAGACCCTCTACGCCCGCGCCCAGCAGTTCAGCGTCCGCATGTTCGGCAAGGTGGCCTCGGCCGGCCTCGCCTGGTGGACGGGGGCTGAAAGTAGTTATTGGGGCCACAACGCCATCGTCCGGGTGAAGGCCTTCGCCTCCTGCTCGGGCCTGCCGGTGCTGCCTGGCAAGAAGCCGTTCGGCGGCCACATCCTCAGCCACGACGTGGTCGAGGCGGCCCTGCTGCGCCGCGGCGGCTGGGCGGTGCACGTCACCCCGGTGCTCGACGGTTCGACCGAAGAGACCCCGCCCTCGATGATCGAGTTCATGAAGCGCGACCGCCGCTGGGCGCAGGGCAACCTGCAGCATCTCGGCCTGCTGTTCGCGCCGGGTCTGCACCCGATCAGCCGCCTGCAGCTGTTCTTCGGCATGCTCTGCTATCTGGTCTCGCCCATCTGGCTGCTGTCGCTGATCGTCGGCCTGGGCATCCAGGCGCAGATCACCCTGACCATGCCCGACTACTGGCGCCTGCTGGCCCCGGTGAAATACGACCCGATCATCTGGGCCTCGCTGCTGACTGTCGTCATGCTGATCGGTCCCAAGATCCTCGGCCTGGCCCTGACCCTCAGCCGCCCCGAGGAGAGCGCCAAATTCGGCGGCCGCCTCGCCATCCTCAAGAGCGCCGCCTTCGAGACCGCCTACTCGGCCGTCATGGCCCCGGTGATGATGGTCGGCCACAGCCGCATCGTCTTCGAGGTGCTGATGGGCCGCGACGCCGGCTGGTCGACCCAGGCCCGCGACGGCGAGACCCTAAGCTACATGGACGCCTTCCGCGCCCACCGCTGGGAGATCAACACCGGCCTGCTGTTCGCCGGCATGCTGCTGCTGGCCCCGCAGCTGTCCCTGTGGTTCGCCCCCATCATCCTGCCGCTGATCGCCTCGCCGTTCATCGCCGTGGCCACCAGCCGCAAGGACCTTGGCGCCCTGGCCGGACGTCTCGGCCTGCTGGTCACCCCGGAAGAGGTGACCGAGCGCAGCGAAGCGCTGGGCGCCCAGATCCACCAGCTGTTCCCGGTGGTCGATGATCGGCACACGCGGGTGATGGAGTTGGATGCGCCGGAAACCTCGGCGTTCTGGCCGAGCTTGATCGCGACTCAACGCCGGGCGATGCCGGCCTCGGCGACGTTGCACTAGACTTCGAAGGTTTCGCCTCTGGGCTCCCTTCTCCCGCAAGGGGAGAAGGGAGCCCAGAGGCGAAACCCTAAGCCGCCTTCGACAGCTTCTCTTTCTTCTTCTTGGCCTTCTTCTCCGCTTTCTCGGCCTTGTCAGCTTTCGGCATCTTGACCTTCTTCTCGCGGGTCTCGCCGGCCGCGAGGATTTCCAGCGCTTCCAGCAGGGCCTCGCGCTTGCCCTTGGGGAGCAGGGCCATCAGCGCTGTATCGGCGGCCACCGTCTTCGGCCCGATGCTCTCCAGCGCCGCGCGCCCCGCATCGGTCAGCCGCACCGCATTGGCCCGCGCGTCCACCGCCGAGCGCTCCCGGGCCAGCAGGCCCTTGTCGATCATCCGCGCCACCATGTCGGCCAGGGTGGACCGGTCAATGCCGGTCGAGGCGACGAGGTCGGCCTGGGCGGCCCCCTCCTTTTCGGCGACGGCGGCGAGCACGGCGTGCTGGCGCTGGGTCACCGCGCCGGGCCCGGCCTCGCCCGCGTAAAGGTCGAGCGCCCGCTGGGCGGCCCTGTGCAGCAGGTGGCCCACCGAAGCAGCGGCCCGTTTGCCTGACTTGTCTTTACCCATAATCCCCTCCGGTTCATCGACCGCAGGCGGAGCTTAATGGGCCAGAGTGTAGGTTTGACGACATATCATTCGATGCCTGGTCGCTCGGCGCCCCTCACTCGATGCCCTCACTCGATAATCGGCGGCGCGGCCTTGGCGTCTTCCGGCTCGGCGGGCGGGCCGCCCTGAGTTTCCGCTTCCCTCATGCCGCGCATGATCAGCGGGCCCTGGCTGAGCGAGAAGAGCAGGGTGAGGCCGATCAGGCCGAAGACCTTGAAGTTGACCCAGAACTGCTCCGACTGGGTGCGCCAGACGACCTCGTTGAGGATGGCCATGGCGAAGAAGAACAGCCCGTAGCGCAGGGTGAAGGTCCGCCACACGGCGTCGCTCATCGCCAGTTCCGAGCCCATCAGCATCTTCAGGAAGTTGCGCTTCGTCAGCAGGCCGCCGATCAGGATGAGCCCGAACAGGGTCATGACAAAGGTCGGCTTGAGCTTCAGGAAAATGGCGTCCTTGAAGAACACCGTCAGGATGCCCGCCACCAGCGCCAGGACGCCCGAGATCAGCGGCATGGGCGCGATGCGCCTTTCGGCCACGAAGCCAACAACCAGGGCGGCTGCCGAGCCGGCCACCAGCCACCAGGCCGCCGTGACCAGGTTGCGGGTGACAAGGAAGCCGATGAAGAAGGCCAGCAGGCCACCGAAGTCGACGGCGGTGCGGATCCAGCCGTGGGATTTCTTGGCGGGCGCGGGGGGCGTGTCAGTCATGGGTTTCCTAGCTAAATCTCTTGACGGCCTGTCGGGCGGGCGAACCCTCGGACACTTCACCCTGACAGGCCTTACGCGTCCAGCCCGACCAAGGACCGGGAAAACGCCCGGGCGTCGAAAGGTTGCAGATCGTCGATGCCCTCGCCGACCCCGATCAGCTTGATGGGGCTGTCGGAGGCCTGGGCGACCGGCACCAGCACGCCGCCGCGGGCGGTGCCATCGAGCTTGGTCATGACGATGCCGGAGACGCCGATCTGGTTGCCGAACAGATTCTCCTGGCTGAGCGCATTGCGCCCGACGGTGGCGTCGAGGACCAGCAGGGTCTCGTGCGGGGCGTCCGGATCGACCTTCTTCAGGACGCGGATGACCTTCAGCAGTTCGTCCATCAGCCCCTGCTTGTTCTGCAGCCGGCCGGCGGTGTCGATGAGGACCACGTCGTAACCGTCGGCCTTGGCCTTCTCCACCGCATCGAAGGCCAGGCCCGCCGCGTCGGCCCCGGTCGGCCGGCTCATGAAATCGGCCTTGGCGCGGGTCGCCCAGACCTGCAGCTGCTCGACGGCGGCGGCCCGGAAGGTGTCGCCGGCGACGATCAGCACCTTGGCGCCCTTGGCCGTCAGGTCGGCGGCGACCTTGCCCAGCGTCGTGGTCTTGCCCGAGCCGTTGACGCCAATGAACAGCACCACATAGGGCCGAGGCCCCGACAGGGCGTCGAAAGACCCTTCGCGGCCCACAAGCTCCCGGGTGACCAGATCGGCGAGGGCTTCCTTGACCTCTTGGTCAGAGACCGACTTGCCGAACTTGGCGTCGCTGAAGGCCTGGGTGATGCGGCCGGCGGCGTGCGGGCCGAGATCGGCCTCGATCAGCATCTCCTCCAGTTCGTCCAGCTGTTCCTGGTCGAGGGGCCGGCGGAAGATTTCGGTGACCTGCTGGGTCATCGCCTGCGAGGAGCGGGAAAGCCCGCTGGTCAGGCGCTGGAACCAGCCTTGTTTCTGTTCAGCCATGGGCGGGGTTTAGCCTGCCTTGAGCGCAGGCGTAACTAGCTTTCCTTGCGGGGAATGGGGGCGGCCAGCATGTCGGCGATCTCCTCGTCGGTGTTGATGTCGATGATGGCCTTGAGGGTGCGATCGTCCAGCGCCTCGTGCCCGTCGGGCCGGCCGAGCAGCCGGGCCAGCTTCACGGCCCATTTGTGCATGCGCAGATCGACGACGTCGCCCATGGGCGGAGCCTGCTCCCGGCGGGGCGGGGTTTCAAGCGGCGGCGGCTCGGCATAGACCTTGGCCATGGAGCCGATCCTGCCCAATCTGGAAACCGCCTTCCTGCTGTTCGACTACGCCGCCGTGCTGGTGTTCGGCGCGTCGGGGGCGTTGGCGGCGGCGCGGCGGGGGCATGACATCGTCACCTTCGCCTTCTTTGCGGCGATGACCGGGGTCGGCGGAGGCACCCTGCGCGACCTGTTGATCGGGGCGCCGGTGTTCTGGATCAACAGCCCGGGATACCTGCTGGCCAGTATCGTGGCGGCCCTGATCGTCTGGGCGGTCGGCCGTCGGACCTGGCGGATGAGCGCCCTGCTATGGCTCGATGCGGTCGGGATGGCCGCCTACTGTATCGTCGGGGCGGCCAAGGCGCTGTCTCTCGGGGTGCATCCGGCCTCGGCCGTGGTCATGGGGATGATGACCGCCTGCTTTGGCGGCGTGTTGCGCGATGTGGTGGCCGGGGAGCCGTCGATCCTGCTGCAGCGAGAAATCTATGTGACGGCGACGATCCTGGGCGCAGCGGTGTTCGTGGTGCTGGCGGTGCTGGGGCTGGATCGGATCCTGGCCGGCTTCATCGGATTTGGCTGTGCGTTCGTGCTGCGGGGCGCGGCGATCCGCTGGAAGCTGAGGCTGCCGGGGTTTCACGGGCGGGAGCCGCCGCCGGAGGCCTGAGCGTCACCGGGGGTTGAGGGCCGCCTCGCGATGGCTGGCAAATTCCTCGGGCGTGCAGAGGTGATGGTCCACGGCCTCGGGCGGCGGTTCGACGGGCCGCAAAGCAATGGTAGGGCGCGGCGTCGAACCGGTGACCCAGCGCCAGGGGTTGAAGGATGCGGTCATGGTCGGCTCCGTCTTCGGTTGCTTGGCCATCTTCAAGAACGACCCAGCGCGGGCCGCTTGGCCTCAAAGGCCATGGCGGCGATCTCGCGCAGGCGCCAGGAGCGGGCCAGTGTGGCGGACATCTCGCGATCGACGATCAGGCTGAGGACGCGGGACAGGAATTCCAGTTCCTCAGCTCTCAATCGACAGTCTTTGGAATTCATTAGGTCCATGATGCAGCCACAACGGGTATATCATCCGAAAGTTCCGGAGAATGGAAATATTAGGAAATAAAAATCCGCACACGTTCAATTGTTAACCAAATAAATACTCAATTTGCGCCCTTTTGGCGGCTCATTCTATATTGAATTGAAACGAGTTTAATCCAAATAATTCTTACGATTGCTCTATATTTTGTCGCCAAAATTGGCGGCAAACTTTCCCCGCCCGGCGCGTAGGCGCGCCTGCCCTCCCGTTTGAGGAAGGAAAGCCTAGGCCAGTTCGGCCAGGGCGCGGGCGCCGTCGTGGCCGGTGATGCGCATGGGGCGGAGGGTTCCGGCTTCCGCTTCGCCCTGGAAGGCGATCTCGGTGAAGTCCGGGGCGCGGGCGAAGCCGGGGCGCTCGATCAGGCCTTCCAGCACCCTTCCGACGCGGGCCTCAAGGTGGCGGGTCAAGGCCGCCGCGCCGGCTTCACGCAGGCGGGCGGCGCGGGCCTTGATGACCGAGCGGGGAACGGGCGGCATCCTGGCCGCCGGAGTGCCGGGACGCGGGCTGTAGGGGAAGACGTGGAGGTAGGAGAGGCCCGCCTCCTCGACCAGCCTGACGGTGTTCTCGAAGGCCTCGTCGGTCTCGGTCGGGAAGCCGGCGATGAGGTCGCAGCCGAAGGCCACGTCCGGCCGAACGGCGCGGACATCGGCGACCAGCTTCAAGGCGTCGGCCCGCAGATGGCGGCGCTTCATACGCTTGAGGATCAGGTCGTCACCGGCCTGCAGCGACAGGTGCAGGTAGGGGACCAGCCGCGTCTCGGTGGCCAGCACCCGCATCAGGTCGGGGTCGATCTCGGCGGCGTCGATGCTGGAGAGGCGCAGGCGCGGCAGGCCGGGAACCAGCTTGAGGATGCGGGCGACCAGCTGGCCCAGGGTCGGCGTCCCCGGCAGGTCGGCGCCCCAGCTGGTCAGATCGACGCCGGTCAGCACCACCTCGTTCCAGCCCTCCGCCGCCAGGCGGCCGATGCGGCTGACGATCTCGCCGGCCGGGGCCGAGCGGCTGTTTCCGCGGCCGTAGGGGATGATGCAGAAGGTGCAGCGGTGGTCACAGCCGTTCTGGATCTCGACATAGGCGCGTGCCCGGTCGCGCAGGCCGTCGGAGAGGTGGGCGGCGGTCTCGCGCACGCTCATGATGTCGTTGACCCGCACGCGGCCCAGTTCCGGCTGCGGCAGCAGGGCGCCGGGGGCGGCCTTTTCGGCGTTGCCGAGCACCAGATCGATCTCCTCCATGGCCGCGAAGCCGGCCGGGTCGATCTGGGCCGCGCAGCCGGTGACGACGATGCGAGCACCGGGGTTTTCACGGCGGGCCTTTCGAATGGCCTGGCGAGCTTGGCGGACAGCCTCGCCGGTCACCGCGCAGGTATTGAAGACGATGGCGCCGGTGACGCCATCGGCCTCGGCCCTGGCGCGGATCTGCTCGGACTCATAGGCATTCAGCCGGCAGCCGAAGGTGACGACGCGCGTGCCTGCGGCCGTCTCGGCAATCGCCGGCGCCTCAATGACCTCTTCGCTCATAGCCGCTTACCGACGAAGGCTTCGAACGCCTCCTTGTACTCGGGATGCCAGCGGCTGAGCGGCGGCCGGCGGGCGGCGAGGTCCTCGGCGGCCCAGCGGATGCGAGCGGCGTCGAGGCTCTCGTCGACGTCATTGTCCGGGCAGATGACGTAGAAGACCCCGGCCTCGATGTGGGCCAACAGGTAGTCGATGACCTCGTCCGGGGTCCAGGCGGCGTCGGGCTTGTCGGCCTGGCCGCGCGAGGTCATGCCGGTGAAGGTGTAGCCGGGGACCAGCAGGTGGGCGCTGACCTGACAGCCTTCGGTGTTGCGCAGGCTGTGCTGCAGGCCCTCGGTCAGGACCTTCACGCCCGCCTTGGTGACATTGTAGGCGGTGTCGCCGGGCGGGGTGGTTATGCCCTGCTTGGAGCCGGTGTTGATGACCAGCCCAGGCGTCCCCTGATCCATCATCAACGGCACCATGGCCTGCACGCCGTGGATGACGCCGAAAAGATTGACCTCGATCAGCTGGCGCCAGCGATCCGGCCGCTCGATGGCCGAACCGCCGCCGCCGATGCCGGCGTTGTTCATCAGCACATGGATGGCGCCGTACTGGGCGATGGTCGCATCGCGCAGGGCTTCGACGGCGCGCGGGTTGGAGACGTCGGTGGGCGCCGCCATGGCCCGGTCGCCGGCATCCAGGCTGGCGGTGGCGGCCAGCAGCTTCTCGGCATCGATGTCGGCCAGGACGACGTTGAGGCCCATCGCCAGATAGCGGCGGGCGGCGGCCAGGCCGATGCCGTCGGCGGCGCCGGTGATGACGGCGGTGTGGCCGGGCTGCAGGGCGGGGTGGCTCACGCCGCCACCGCTTCAGGCAGGCGGCCAGTGAACTCCACCTCCACCGGGCCGGTCATGATCACGTGGTTGTCCGTTTCCCGCCATTCGATGGTCAGCTCGCCGCCGTCCATGACGACGGTCGCCTTGCGGGCCGAGAGGCCCCGGCGGGCCGCCGCGACCAGGGCGGCGCAGGCGCCGGTGCCGCAGGCGCGGGTCATGCCGGCGCCGCGTTCCCAGACGCGGAAGCGGATGCGGTCCGGGGTCTCGACGTGGGCGAAGCCGACGTTGACCGCCTCCGGGAACAGCGGGTGGTGCTCGAGCATGCTGCCGAGGCCGCGCACCATCGCCTCCTCCGGCTCGTGATCGAGGAAGAAGACGATGTGGGGGTTGCCCATGTTGACCGCGCCGGGCGGCTGCAGGGTCTGGCCGACAGGGCCGGCGAGGACCTCGATGCGGCGGGTGTCCAGCTCTTCGGCCAGTGGGATCTGGCGCCAGTCGAGGCCAGGCTCACCCATGTCGATGCTGATTGTTCCGGCTGGGCCGCGAGCGGCGTGCAACAGGCCGGCGCCGGTTTCGATCACCGCGCTGTCCTTGCCGCTGGCTTCCATCAAAAGCCAGCCGACGCAGCGGGTGGCGTTGCCGCAAGCATCGACCTCGCCGCCGTCGGCGTTCCAGATGCGCATGAAGGCGTCGGCCCGGTCCGACGCTTCCAGGCCGATCAGCTGGTCGCAGCCGATGCCGCCAGCGCGGTCGGCGATGCGGCGCGCCTCGTCGGCCGAGGGGCGGAACGGCTGCTGGCGGGCCTCGACAACGACGAAGTCGTTGCCGAGCCCGTTCATCTTGAGGAACGGACGGGACATTGAGGGGGCTTTATAGAGCAAATCAGGCTGGATCGTGAGGGGTAGCGAGCGGATGGCGCAGTTGCAGGCGGAAGACCGGAACAAGGGCCTGCGACTGCGCGCCCGGCTAAGGGCGCTCTATCACGGCGATTCGGAGACGGCGGTGAAGTTCCGGTTGGGAATCATCGCCCTCGACCTGGCCATCGTCGCCTTCTTCGTGGCCGCCCCGCTTCTGAAGGAGACCCGGGCCTTCTACGCCATCGACTACGCCATCGCCGCCTTCCTGGTCCTGGACCTGGGAGCTCGGTTCCTGGCCTCGTCGGACGTCAAGGCCTGGCTGAAGCGGCCGATGGTCTGGGTCGATCTGGCGGTGCTGGCCACCCTGTTGTTCCCGGTCTGGCTGGCAAATTTCGGTTTCCTGCGGGTGCTGCGGCTATGGACCCTGATCGAGAGCGACTTCTTCTGGCGCACGGTCGGGCGTCGCTACGATAACACCCGCTTCGAAGAACTGACCAAGGCCGGGGTGCGGCTGCTGACGTTCATCTTCGTCATCACCGGTCTGGTCTACGCCACCTTCATCGGCCGCTATGAGGGCATCGGCGGCTGGGTGGACGCCCTCTACTGGACGGTGACCAGCCTGACGACGACCGGCTATGGCGATATCAGCCTGCCGGGGATCTGGGGGCGGCTGCTGTCGATCGCGGTGATGCTGGGCGGGGTGTCGCTGTTCATCCGGCTGATGCAGGTGCTGGTGCGGCCCCACAAGGTGCGTTTCCCCTGCCCGACCTGCGGCCTGATCCTGCACGACCCCGACGCGGTTCACTGCAAGGCCTGCGGTGTGGTGCTGTGCATCCCGAACGAGGAGTAGGGATTCAGGCGGCGCGCCCCTACATTTCGATTGCAGAGCAAGACCCGGAGCGCGGGCCCAACGGCATCCCTTCAGAGTGTGGGCAACACGATGAAAGGACCAAGCCATGAGCACCGTTCTCGCCTTCAAGGCCCCGATGACCGCTATCAGGACCCCGACCGAACTGGACCCGCGCTGGCCGCGCGTGCAGGCGCGCGACGCCAGCGCTGACGGGGAATTCTTCTATTCGGTGGCGACGACGGGGGTCTATTGCCGCCCGTCCTGCGCCGCCCGGCCGGCCAATCCGAAGAATGTCGGCTTCCACCTGACCACGGCCGACGCGGAAGCGGCGGGGTTTCGGGCCTGCAAGCGGTGCAAGCCGGACCAGCCGCCGAAGGCCGAGCGGGACGCGGTGCTGATCGCCAAGGTCTGCCGGATCATCGAGGCGGCCGAGGAGCCGCCGGCGCTGGAGACCCTGGCCCGGGCGGCGAACCTGTCGCCGCACCACTTCCACCGGCTGTTCAAGGCCGTCACCGGGGTGACCCCCAAGGCCTATGCCGACGCCCACCGGGCCATGCGGCTGCGGGACGGGCTGGAGACGGCGGGCACGGTGACCGAGGCCATCTATGACGCCGGCTTCAACTCGGCCGGGCGATTCTACGAGGCCTCCGACGCCCTGCTGGGCATGACCCCCGGCGCCTACAGGGCCGGCGGCGTTGGAGCCGAGATCCGGTTCGCGGTCGGCGAGTGTTCGCTGGGCGCGATCCTGGTCGCCCGCAGCGACAAGGGGGTCTGCGCCATCCTGATCGACGACGATCCGGACGCCCTGGTGCGCGACCTGCAGGACCGCTTTCCCAAGGCCCGGCTGGTCGGCGGCGATGAAGGCTTCGAGCAGCTGGTGGCGCGGGTGGTCGGGCTGGTGGAACAGCCGGGCATCGGCCTGGACCTGCCGCTCGATGTGCGCGGCACCGCTTTCCAACAGCGGGTATGGCAGGCGTTGCGCGACATCCCGCCCGGGACGACGGCGACCTATCGCGACATTGCCAGGGCGATCGGCCAGCCGAACGCCGTGCGGGCGGTCGCCGGAGCCTGCGCGGCCAATGCGCTGGCCATCGCCATCCCCTGCCACCGGGTGGTGCGCAACGACGGTTCGCTGTCGGGCTATCGCTGGGGTGTCGAGCGCAAGCAG
Source organism: Caulobacter sp. (assembly GCA_046595895.1). Lineage (GTDB taxonomy): Bacteria > Pseudomonadota > Alphaproteobacteria > Caulobacterales > Caulobacteraceae > Caulobacter. Next base: position 18,474 of record JBKJSF010000154.1, read on the forward strand.
GCGCTGATCGCGCGGGAAGCCGCGGCGTGAGCGGTGGAACCGGGCGGCTGGCGGCGGTGGATTGGGCCGCCGTCGCCGGCGATCTCGACGCGCAGGGGTTTGCGGTGCTGCCCGGTCTGCTGCGGCCGGAGGAATGTGAGCGGGTCGCCGGGCTGTACGACCATCCCGGCGGCTTTCGCAGCCAGGTGATCATGGCCCGGCACGGCTTCGGGCGCGGCGAATACAGATATTTCAGCTATCCCCTGCCCGCCCTGGTCCAGGGCCTGCGCGAGCGGATGTGGCCGTTTCTCGCGCCCATCGCCAACCGCTGGCATGAGGCGATGGGATGGATGTGCGGTTTCCGGAGACCCACGCCGATTTCCTCGCCCGTTGCCATGAGGCCGGCCAGCGACGGCCAACGCCGCTGCTGCTTCGCTACGGGCCCGGCGACTACAACTGCCTGCATCAGGACCTCTACGGCGAGCACGTCTTTCCGCTGCAGGCGGCGGTGTTGCTCAGCCAGCCGGGCCTCGACTTCGAGGGCGGGGAGCTGGTGCTGACCGAACAGCGGCCCCGGATGCAGTCGCGGGTGATGGTTGTGCCCCTGCGTCAGGGGGACGGGGTGGTGTTCGCGGTCAACAGCCGGCCGGTGGCGGGGACGCGCGGGATCTACCGGGTGACGATGAGGCACGGGGTCAGCGCCCTGCGCTCGGGATCGCGCCATACGCTGGGGGTGATCTTTCACGACGCGGCGTGACGGGGTATTGAGCCGGCTCCTGATTGTTCGAGACTGACCATGGCCGACGAGCTCCCTGACCGCCTCTGCACAAACCCGCGCAGCCCCTGGTACGACGAAGCGCTGCTCCAGCAGGGCATCGGCATCAAGTTCCGGGGCGAGGAAAAGACCAACGTCGACGAGTACTGCGTCAGCGAAGGGTGGGTGAAGGTCGCCGTCGGCAACAAGGTCGACCGCAAGGGCAACCCGATGACCATCAAGCTGACAGGGCCGGTCGAACCGTATCTCAAGCCCAACGAGTAGGCGGGGTTTGCCGCCTTGCTCCCGCCACGGGGGCGCCTATGCTCCCCGGTTCCAGATTTCGGGGATATCTATGCGTTCGTTCCGCCTTGCCGCGTTTGCCGGCCTCGCGTTGCTGGCCTCCGCCGCTGTCGCGATGGCCCAGGGCAGCGATCCCTTCCAGTGGCTTGAAGAGGTCGAGGGCCCCCAGGCGCTCGACTGGGTCCGCTCGGAGAACGCAAAAGCCGCACCCGTTCTGACTGGTGACAGACGCTACGCGGGCCTGCAGGCCGACGCCCTGGCCGTACTGTCGTCCGGCGACCGCATCCCGACGCCGGACTTCATCGGCCAGGCGGTCTACAATTTTTGGCAGGACGGCGAGCATGTTCGCGGCATCTGGCGGCGCACGAGCCTGGAGAGCTTCCGCAGCGCCGCGCCGCAGTGGGAGACGGTGCTCGACCTCGACGCCCTGAGCGCCGCCGAGCACGCCAACTGGGTCTGGAAGGGCGCGACCTGCCGCTCGCCGGGTTATGACCGTTGCCTGGTGTCGCTGTCGAACGGCGGCAAGGACGCTGTCGAAGTGCGGGAGTTCGACCTCGGCTCCAAACGCTTCCTGCCCGGCGGCTTCCGCCTGCCCGAGGGCAAGCAGAATATCGAGTGGCTGGATGACGACCGCCTGATCCTGACCCGCGACTGGGGGCCGGGCAGCCTGACGGAGTCGGGCTACGGCCGGATCATCAAGGTGCTGAGCCGTGGCCAGCCGTTGGGCGCCGCGAGGACGGTGTTCGAGGGCGAGACCCGGCACGTCAGCGTCTCGCCGGACGTGCTCAAGGACGCCAAGGGGAATAAGCTTGTCCTCGTCGGGCTGAACCTCGACTTCTTCAACACCGCCTGGTTTGTCGTCGATGACCAGCTGCGCACCCAGCGGCTGATGCTGCCGACCCGGTCGAACGTCCATGGCATGGTCGGCGGCCGGCTGATCGTCTCCATCCAGAAGGACTGGACCTGGAAGGGCGCGGCCTACAGGTCCGGTTCGCTGCTGGCGGTCGATGTGCCGGGCATGTTGGCCAATCAGTTCACGCCGCAGCCGCGGAATCGCGCGCCAACTCCCAAGCCCGTCGCCCAGGTGGTGTTCGCGCCCAAGGACCGCATCGCGCTGGACCGCGACCAGATCCGCGTCACCGACAACCGCGTGGTGGCCGTGCTTTACAACAATGTCCGCGGCTCGCTGGTGACCTTCAACCAGACCCAGGGGGTATGGCTGATGCAGCGCTATCTGGGGGCCGACAACGCCGCCATCACCCTGGTCTCGACGGCCGACAAGGGTGATGACGTCTTCTACACCGAGGAGACCTTCCTCACCCCGACCACCCTCAGGATCGGGGTCGGCTCGACGCCCCTGTCCAAGCCGGTGAAACTGCTGCCGGCCAAGTTCAACGCCGACGGCCTTATGGTCGAGCAGAAGCAGGCCATATCGAAAGACGGCACGGCAATCCCCTACTTCGTGGTGCGCCGGACCGATCTGGCCATGGACGGCCAGTCGCCGACCCTGCTGCACGCCTATGGCGGTTTCCAGCTGTCGAAGCTGCCGGTCTATGATCCGGTGGTCGGCAAGCTTTGGCTGGAGCGCGGCGGCAGCTATGTCGTCGCCAACATCCGCGGCGGCGGCGAGTTCGGGCCGGCCTGGCACGAGGCGGCGCTGAAGGCCAATCGCCAGCGGGCCTATGACGACTACTTCGCGGTCGCCGAGGCGCTGATCAAGGACGGGGTTACCAGCCCGAGACGCCTGGGCGCCTACGGCCGGTCGAACGGCGGCCTGCTGATGGGCGTGGCCATGACCCAGCGGCCGGACCTGTGGAACGCGGTGGTGGTGGAAAGCCCCCTGCTCGACATGCTGCGCTATCACAAACTGCCGGCCGGAGCCTCGTGGATCGGCGAGTATGGCGATCCGGAAAAGCCTGACGAAGCGGCCTGGATCGCCGCCTACAGCCCCTACCAAAACCTGAAACCAGGGGTGAAATACCCGCTGGCCTACATCACCACCTCAACCAAGGACGACCACGTCCACCCCGGCCACGCCCGCAAGTTCGCGGGCAGGCTGCAGAGCCTCGGAGCGCCCTATCTCTACTACGAGAACCTCGACGGGGGCCACGCCAACGGCGCCGATCCCAAGGCCAATGCCAAGCGCTGGGCCATGCACTACGCCTACCTGTCGCGCCAGCTTATGGATTGAAGCGCTGAAGCACCTGTTCCTCACTGCCGCGGTAGCCGCCTTGACCCTTTCGACCACCCCCTCCGCCCTCGCCCAGGCCGCGCCCGACGGTCCCTCGGCGACGCAGCCAGATCACTTCCAATGGCTGGAAGAGGTCGAGGGCGAGAAGGCGCTGGGCTGGGCTCGGGCCCAGAACGCCCGGTCGCTGCCGGCGCTGCAGGGCGATCCCCGCTACCCGGGCCTGTTCGACAACGCGCTGAAGATCGTCACCGCCCAGGACCGCATCCCGATCGCCGGGTTCGCCGGCAAGGGCGATGCTCAGCTGCGCAACTATTGGCAGGACAAGGCGCATGTGCGCGGCATCTGGCGGCGCACGACGTTGGAAAGCTACCGCACCGCCACGCCGGAGTGGGAAACCATCCTCGACCTCGACGCCCTGTCGAAGGCCGAGGGCAAGAACGGGGTCTGGAAGGGCTCCAACTGCTTAGCCCCCGACGACCGCTACTGCCTGGTTTCGCTGTCGGACGGCGGCAAGGATGCGGTGACGGTGCGCGAGTTCGACGCCGTCTCGAAGACCTTCGTCGACGGCGGCTTCATCGCCCCGGAGGGCAAGCAGAACATCAGCTGGCTCGACAGGGACACCCTGATGATCGCCCGCGACTGGGGCCCGGGCAGCATGACCAGGTCGAGCTATCCCTTCGTGCTCAAGCTGTGGAAGCGCGGCCAGCCGATCGCCGAGGCCAGCGAGATGTTCCGCGGGACGCAGGACGACATCTCGGTCAGCGGCTACGCGCTGCGCGACCCGGACGGCAAGATCGTGGCGGTGTTCATCAGCCGCGCGATCAGCTTCTTCGAGAGCGAGACCTACGCCTGGAGCGGCGGCAAGGCGGTCAAGCTGCCTTTTCCGCTGAAATCGTCGGTGCAGAGCCTGGTCGACGGCGAACTGGTGCTGACCCTGGACGAGGACTGGACCGCCCAGAAGCTCAAGCAGGGCGACCTGGTCGCCCTCGACCTGGAGGCCCTGCTGGCCGATCCGGCATCCGCCAAGGCCGAGCTGATCCTGCGTCCGACGGCTCGCCAGTCGATCGAGGCGGTGTCCTCAACGGCCCGCACCCTGGTGGTCGAGCTCAGTGAGAACGTCACCGGCGCCATCTACGCCTACAGGCCCGGCAAGACAGGCTGGACCCGAGAGAAGCTGGACCTGCCGGCCAATTCCTCGCTCGGCATCGCCTCGGTCGGCCAGCAGGGCGACCAGGTCCTGGCCACCGTCGCCAACTTCCTCAACCCGACCACCCTCTGGCTCGCCGACGGCGGGAAACCTGAGCAGATCAAGGCCGCGCCGGCCAAGTTCGACGCCAGCGGCATGGTCATCCAGCAGTTTGAGGCGACCAGCAAGGACGGGACCAGGATCCCCTACTTCGTGGTCCACAAGAAGGACATCAAGCTGGATGGCTCCAACCCGACCCTGCAGTACGCCTATGGCGGCTTCCAGGTGTCGATGAACCCGGGCTACTCGGGGACCATCGGCAAGCTTTGGCTCGAGCGCGGCGGCGTCTATGTGCTGGCCAACATCCGCGGCGGCGGCGAGTTCGGACCGGCCTGGCACCAGGCGGGCCTCAAGGAGAACCGCCAACTGGTCTTCGACGACTTCTTCGCGGTCTCCGAGGACCTGATCGCCCGCAAGATCACCTCGCCGCGACGCCTCGGCATCATGGGCGGCTCCAACGGCGGGCTGCTGATGGGCGTGGCTCTGACCCAGCGGCCGGACCTGTACAACGCCTTGGTCATCCAGGTGCCGCTGCTGGACATGCAGCGCTACACGGTGATGGGCGGGGCCGGGGCCAGCTGGGCCGGCGAGTACGGCGATGGCACGGACGCCAAGGACTGGGCCTACATCGGCAAATACAGCCCCTATCAGAATATACGGTCTGGTATGAAATATCCCGAAGTCTATATCGAGACCTCGACCAAGGACGACCGCGTCGCCCCCGGCCACGCCCGCAAGGCCGCCGCCAAGCTGGAGTCTCTGGGCTATCCGGTCCTCTACTACGAGAACATCGATGGCGGTCATGCGGCCAGCGCCAACCTCAATGAGACGGCCATGCGGGTGGCGCTGGAGTACAGCTACCTGTCGCGGCGCTTGATGGACTGATCCGGACGCGGGTTCAGCGGCAGTCCGTCAGGCCCGCTCAACCGCCGCCGCCGCCGCGTCCATGGCGTCGCAGATCGAGGCGATTTGTTCCTTGGTCAGCGACTGGCCGGTCAGCTTCAGCTTGAGCGCCGTCTTGAGGTTCTCCCGGGCCCGCAGGATCTGCGGGGAGAAGATAGCGCTGGCCTGGGCGGCCTGGGCCATGCGCTCGAAGATGCCAGCCACCTGGCCTTCGTTGGCGGCGAGCTGGGCCTCCCCCTCTGGGGTGATGCTGTAGCGCTTCTTGCCGCCCTGGGCCTCGGCGACGATGAGGCCGGTTTCTTCCAGCAGGGTCAGGGTCGGATAGACCACGCCGGGACTGGGGGTGTAGGCGCCGCCGGCGTTT
>JBKJSF010000003.1:0-5692 GCA_046595895.1 Caulobacter sp.
GCCTTCTCAAGGACATCTACACCGGTTCCAACTACAGCGACCCCTACGGCTTTGAGCGCCTAGGCGGCCGCATCATTTTCCAGGCCCGGGACATCGAACACGGCGTGGAGTTCTGGACCACCGACGGCACGGCCCAGGGCACCGCCCTGCTCAAGGACATCAACGCCGGCTCCGGCAGCATGAACCTTCAGGGCAGCTACAGGCTTGGCGAACGGCTGGTCTTCCGGGCGCTGACCAACGAAAATGGGTCTGAACTCTGGTCCACCGACGGGACGACGGCGGGCACCGTGATGCTTGTCGACAGCGAGCCCGGCCGCGACTCGATCGACTATTTCCAGCTGGGGGAAGGCGACGGCTTTCTCTACTTCCGCACGACCGACGTGCTTTACGGGACCGAGCTCTGGCGCACCGACGGGACCGTGGCCGGCACCGGCCGGGTCGTTGACCTCAATCCCCTGGTCACCCAGCCAACGCCCACCCTCGTTACTCCCGCCGCGTTCGGCGACGGCATCCTCTTCCGCTCTGACACGCCGCAGTCGGGTATCGAGTTCTGGTACACGGACGGCACGACCGCCGGGACCCGGCTCGTTGCTGACCTGGAGCCCGGTTCCGCCGACCTCATCGTCACCGGGTCGCAGACCTTCGGACCGACTGCCGCCTACTTCTACGCCTTCAACTTGGCCACCGGCTACGAGATGTGGACTTACCGGCCGGGCGACCTCCAGCCTCAGGTCATCGACCTCCGGCCGGGCACGGCCGGAGGTGCGTCGACAAGCTTCAAGCCTGTCGAACTCGGGTCCAAGGTCCTGTTTGTCGGCAGTGATGGGTCAAGCAGTGGCGTGTTCGCCTATGACCCGGCTACAGAGTCGGTTAACCGGCTCGCGGACGGTTCCCCATATACCACCTCCGAATCGAGCGCCCTCAACGGGACGGTGATCCAGGGCCGCGCGCTGCTTTATCTCAGGCATCCCACGCTCGACCGCTACGACCTCTGGTCGACCGACGGCAGCGTCGCGGGCTCAGCGGTCCTCGCACAGTCTATCACCCTCGGCATGACGCCGCTGCGCTTTGGCGAAAAGGTCGTTTTCCGGACCGATACCGGCGCGCTCTGGATCACCGACGGAACAACCGCCGGAACGCAGCAGCTTCTCGCCACCGTCTCGAACACCACCAGGCTGACGGCCTCCGGCGACCGTTTCTTTTTCGACAATACCGTCGCCGGAACCGGGCAGGAGCTATGGGTCTCCGATGGCACGGCCGCGGGCACTCACCTGACGCGCGATATCAACCCCGGCGCCAGCGGCAGCAACCCCTACCCCTACTCGACCAACGCTTTCCAGGACGGTTACACCAGCCTCGGCGATGGTCGGATCGTCTTGCTCGCCAACGATCCCACCAACGGAACCGAACTCTGGGTCTCGGATGGCACGAGCGCCGGCACCCTGCGTCTGACCCAGGTCGGCGCGGGCAGCGCCGGCATGGGCATTCCCGGAAACTGGACGGGACTGGTCAGCAACGGCCGCTACTACTTTGTGGTGTCCGACAGCACGGCAGGCACGGAGCCCTGGGTGACCGACGGCACCCTCGCGGGCACGGTCCGGCTGGCCGACATCAATCCCGGTACGGCTGCCAGCCAGGTGGCCTCCTTCACCGCCTTCAACGGCGGAGTCCTCTTCCACGCCCAGACCACAGCCGAAGGCTCCCAGGTCTGGTTCAGTGACGGCACATCGGCGGGAACGCGCCTGATCCGTGACGTGGTTCCGGGCCCCAGCACGACCACCGTAACCTTTGGAGTGGCAGGCTCCCGGGCCGTGTTTGCCGCCGACGACGGGGTCAATGGACGCGAGCTGTGGTCTACGGACGGAACCCTTGCCGGAACACAGTTGCTCCAGATCAATCCAGGCATCAGCAGCAGCAACCCGGGCGGCTTCGTGACCATGGGCGGCATCGCGTATTTCACGGCCTTCACGTCGGCCAGCGGCCAGGAGCTCTGGCGCTCGGACGGCACGGTGGCGGGCACCTGGCAGGTCGCCGACATCAATCCCTCGGCTGGCTCGATCTCTTCGACGCTGAGCTTGGTCGGCAACCGCCTGCTCTTCCTGGCCAACGACGGGGTCAACGGATCGGAAATCTGGACCAGCGACGGCACATCGGCCGGTACGGTTCGCCTGACCTCCACCATCGGCGCCGCCTCTTCCACCCCCAACCAGTTCTATCTCCTTCCCTTGGCCACCGGCACCACCGGGGCCGACGTGATCAGCGGCGGCGCGGCGGCTGAGTCCCTGTCAGGCCTTGGCGGCAACGACCTCATCGAAGGTTTCGGCGGCGATGACATCCTCGACGGCGGCGACCAGAATGACGTCCTCTACGGCGGCGATGGCGCCGACGACCTGATCGGCGGCCTCGGCGGCGACACCCTCTTCGGCGACGCCGGCGCCGACGAGCTGAACGGCGGCGACGGGGCTGACAAGCTCTACGGCGGGACCGGCGCCGACCTACTGAATGGCGGAACTGGCAACGACCGCATGGCCGGCGAGGCAGACATCGACACCCTGGGCGGCGGGGCCGGCAACGACTACCTCGACGGCGGCGCTGGCGCCGACATCATGGCCGGCGGCACGGAAAACGACGTCTACATCGTCGATGACGCCGGCGACCAGACCCTCGAACTGGCCGGCGAAGGTTACGACATCGTCCGCGCCGGCCTGACCTGGACCCTCGCGGCGGAGATCGAAGGCCTCGAACTCCAGGGCTCGGCTAACCTGGACGGGACCGGCAACGCCGGCGCCAACAACCTGCAGGGCAACGCCGGCGACAACCTGCTATCCGGCCTGGCCGGCGTCGACACGATCAACGGCAATGACGGCGACGACATCATCATCGGCGGGCTCGGCAACGACCTGCTGCGCGGCGGCATCGGGGCAGACACCTTCGCCGTCGCCCACGCCTTTGGTCCGGTGCTGGAAACCGACCAGATCTACGACTTCTCGACCGCCGAAGGCGACATCCTCGACCTCTCCGCCGCCTTCGCCGGCACGATCGCGCTCGTCGGCGCTTTCAGCAAGACGGCCGGCGAGATGACCCTGACCTTCGCGAACGGCGTCACAACCCTGCGCCTCGACACCACCGGCGACGGCAAGGTCGACTACCAGGTCAAGATCAACGGCGACGTTACCGGCGACAGCGCCGGCTGGATGCTCTGACAGACCAGACGAAAGCAAACAGGGACAGGTTGGAGTCCAACCTGTCCCGTCTTCCTTCCTTCAACGGAAACCCGCGCTTCAGCCGATAAGGAGATAACCGCCATGCCCTTCGCCGCTGTCCTCGAACTGTCCTCGCTGGACGGAACCACAGGCTTCCAGATCAACGGCGAGGCGATCAACGATCAGAGCGGCTTTTCCGTCGCCTCGGCGGGCGACATCAACGGCGACGGCTACGACGACCTCATCATCGGGGCCAAATATGCCGACTCGAATGGGCTCAGTAACTCCGGCGCCAGCTATGTCGTGTTCGGCACGGCATCGGGATTCCCCGCCAACCTGAACCTCTCCACCCTCGACGGAACCAATGGTTTCCAGATCAACGGTGAGACGCAATCCGACTACAGCGGCTGGTCAGTTGCCTCGGCGGGCGATGTCAACGGCGACACGTTCGACGATCTGATCATCGGGGCGAGAGGCGCTGACCCGAACGGCAGCAACTCTGGCGCCAGCTACGTGGTGTTCGGCAAGGCTGGCGGCTTCACCGCCAACCTTAACCTCTCCACCCTCGACGGAAACAACGGCTTCCAGATCAACGGCGAGGCGGCAAGCGACCTGAGCGGCGAGTGCGTTGCCTCGGCGGGCGACGTCAATGGCGACGGCTACGACGACCTGATTATCGGGGTCCGAGGCGCTGACCCGACAGGTAGCCTCTCGGGCGCGAGTTATGTGGTGTTCGGCAAGGCCACCGGGTTTGCCGCTAATCTCAACCTGTCCACCCTCGACGGGACCAACGGCTTCCAGATCAACGGCGAGGCCACGTATGACTTCAGCGGCTGGTCTGTCGCCTCGGCGGGTGACGTCAACGGTGACAGCTGCGACGACCTGATCATCGGCGCCTGGGGGGTTGACCTCAACGGCCCCAATTCCGGCGCCAGCTATGTGGTGTTCGGCAAGACCTCGGGCTTCACCGCCAACCTGAACCTGTCCACGCTTGATGGAAGCAACGGCTTTCAGGTTAACGGCGAGGCGACATCCGACTACAGCGGTTACTCCGTCGCCTCGGCAGGCGACATCAACGGCGACGGCTACAGCGACCTGATCATCGGGGCCCGAGACGCGAACGCCAGCTATGTGGTTTTCGGCAAAGCCGCTGGGTTTGCCGCTAACCTCAACCTGTCCGCGCTCGACGGGACCAACGGCTTCAAAATCATCGGTGAGTCAGCAAACGACCGAAGCGGCTTCTCCGTCGCCTCGGCCGGTGATCTAAACGGTGACGGCCATTACGACCTGATCATCGGGGCCCGAAACGGGGGACCGAACGGCATCCTATCCGGCGCCAGCTATGTGGTGTTCGGGAAGGCCGGCGGCTCAGCGGCCGAGCTGAACCTGTCCGCCCTCGACGGAACCAACGGCTTCCAGATCAACGGCGAGGCGGCATTGGACTATGCTGGCAGGTCAGCCGCCTCGGCGGGCGATGTCAACGGCGATGGTGTTGACGACCTGATCATCGGAGCCTTCGGCGCGGACCCCAACGGCTCATATTCGGGCGCCACCTTTATCATTTTCGGCCGTCTGACTTTCACCGGCGCGGCCGCGAACGAGATCAGGAGTGGGGGCGCTTCGCATGATCAGCTGTCGGGTATGGGCGGCAATGACGTGCTCAACGGCCTCGGCGGCGATGACCTCCTCGACGGCGGCGACCTTTCCGACGTGCTCAACGGCGGCGACGGGGCCGATGACCTGATCGGCGGCGGCGGCGGCGACATCCTCAGCGGCGACGCCGGCGATGACCAGATCGACGGCGGCGACGGCGCCGACAAGCTGTTCGGCGGCACGGGCGCTGACACCCTGATCGGCGGCCTCGGCAACGACCGCTTTGACGGCGGTTTGGACATCGACACCCTGAACGGCGGGGCTGGCAACGACTACCTCGACGGCGGCGCTGGAGCCGACATCATGGCCGGCGGAACCGGCAATGACGTCTACATCGTCAATGACGGGGGCGACGTCACCGCCGAGGTGGCCGGCGAAGGCTACGACATCGTCCGCGCCGACCTCACCTGGACCCTGGCCACCGACATCGAAGGCCTCGAACTTCAGGGCGTCGCCGACATCGACGGGACCGGCAACAGCGGCGCCAACAACCTCCAGGGTAACGCCGGGGCCAACACCCTCTCGGGCCTGGCCGGCGTCGACACCATCAACGGCAATGACGGCGACGACATCATCATCGGCGGTACCGGCAACGACCTGCTGCGCGGCGGCATCGGGGCCGACAGCTTCGTCGTCGCCCACGTCGCCTCGGGCGTCCTCGAGACCGACCAGATCTACGACTTCTCCGACGCCGAAGGCGACATCCTCGACCTCTCCGACGCCTTCGCCGGCACGATCGAACTGGTCGGCGCCTTCAGCAAGACGGCCGGCGAGATGACCCTGACCTTCGCGAACGGCGTCACCACCCTGCGCCTCGACACCACCGGCGACGGCAA
>JBKJSF010000006.1:0-6190 GCA_046595895.1 Caulobacter sp.
GACGGGGTAGGGGACCGGGGGCTCTCCCGGGCGGCGGGGGAAGCCGCAGAACAGCCCGGGCAGGCGCATGCCCATCTCGGAGGCTGTGTCGAACAGGCCGCGCAGCAGCCGGCCCAGGTGGTGGCGGTCGCCGTAACGGCCCATGCCGGCGGCGCAGACGGCGTTGTCGTGCGGCCAGATCGAGCCGTTGTGGTAGCTCATCGGATTGTAGCGGCTCTCCCCCCGGGCCAGGGTGCGGATGCCCCAGCCGGTGTTGAAGGCGGGCCCGGACAGGGTTTCGATGACCCGCTGGCCGCGCTCGGGCGTCGGTAGACCGACGAACAGCAGGTGGCCGGCATTGGACGTCAGGGGGCGGCAAAGCTGGCCGTCGCCGTCGATGGCGATGCCGTAGCCGCCGACATCCTCCATCCAGAAGCGGTCCTCGACGGCGAGGCGCATGGCCTCGGCGCGGCCTGCCCAGGCCTCACCGCCGGGCTCGCCCAGGTGGCCGGACAACTCGGCCATGGCCCGCCAGGCGGCGTAGGCATAGCCCTGCACCTCGACCAGGGCGACCGGGCCCTTGGGGAAGCGGCCGTCGCTGTGGAAGACGCTGTCGTAGCTATCTTTCCAGCCCTGGTTCGAGAGGCCGGTCTCGGCGGCGCGGGCGTAGTCGATCAGGCCGTCGGCGTTGGAATCGCTCTGGGTTTCAAGCCAATCGACGGCTCTTTTGAGCGCCGGCCAGATCTTGCGGATCAGCTCCAGGTCGCCGGTGCGGCGGGCGTAGGCGCCGGCCAGGGCGATGAACAGCGGCGTGGTGTCCACCCCGCCGTAGTAGAGGCCGAACGGCACCTCTCCGAGCGAGGACATCTCGCCCAGGCGCGTCTCATGCATGATCTTGCCAGGGGCGGAGTCGCGGAAGGGGTTGGTCTCCGTGGCCTGCCGCGAGGCCAGGTAGCTGAGCACGCCGCGGGCCAGGCCGGGGTCGAACAGCAGCATCTGCCAAGCCGTCAGAATGCCGTCCCGGCCGAACGGCGTCGAGAACCAGGGGATGCCGGCGTAGGGGTATCGCCCGGTGGGCAGTTCGGTAGTCAGCAAGGCCAGGTCGACACGCGACTGGTTGGTCCAGCGGTTGAAGGCCGGGCTGTCACTGCGCGGCGTGACGCCGAGGCGGGCGCGGGTTCGCATGGCCTTGCGGGCGGCGGCAGCGGCGATGCGGAAGCGGCGATCATCGGGGATATCCTCGAACGCCGCCCCGACCTCGAGGAACAGGTCGTAGGAGGTGCGCGGCTGGAAGCTGGCCAGGAAATCGGCGCGGTCGGCGTAGAGGCGGGCCGGTGGTTCGGAGAAGGCGATGCAGCTGGTGCGGGCGACGCCGTCCAGCCCCTGGTAGCGGAAGCTGACCTGGCGGCCATTGAGGGCGGGGGGTTCCCGGTGGCCGCGCTTGCGGCGCGTCTGGCCGCGGACCTCGAAGATATCCTTGAAATCGGCGGCGAACTCGACGGAGACCGGGGCCAGCACCTCGTCGAGGCCGTGGTTGGTCAGCTTGATATGTTCATAGAGACGGTCGGCATGGACGACGCGCCGGCGCTCGACATGCAGCACGCCGGGCGGCACCTGGCGGCCGCCGGCCGGGGGCAGGGGCCGATTGGCGCCGTGGAAGGTGAAGACGACGTTGTCGGTCGAGACCCCGGAGCTGAGCAGGGTCGGCCCGGCCCCGCCGATCAGCAGCTTCAGCCGCGACAGGATGCGGGTGTCGGCGTCGAACAGGCCATCGGAACCGCCGAGGATGTCGCCGTGGCCATCGGCCACCAGGAAGCAGTTGCCAGCCTTGAGGGCCAGCATCTTGAGGGGCCCTTCGTTGCGCTGTCCGTCAAGGGTCGGCGCGATGACCGCGATGTCGTTCATTCAGGCTCCAGCGCGGCGGCCCCATGGGACGGAACTCAGGCGGTGCGCGCCAAGTCCCGCGCGCCGTCTGTCTTCAACGGCGAATCGGCCGGGTCGGTTTCGCCGTAGGGAAATCCGGCCAGTCGATCAGCGTAGAGGGTGACATAGCGACGGGCCATGGCAACCGCCGAATAGCGCAGTTCGAAGCGGGCGCGGATGGCGGGGCGGTCAAGGGCGCGGGCCTTCGCAACGGCGGCGACGGCATCCTCGATGCTCTCGACCAGATAGCCGGTCTCGCCCGGTTCGATGACCTCGGTGGTCGAGCCGTTGCGCCAGGCGATGACGGGCGTTCCGCAGGCCATGGCCTCGATCATCACCAGGCCGAAGGGCTCTGGCCAGTCGATGGGGAAGAGCAGGGAGTCCGCGCCGCCCAGGAAGACCGACTTCTGCTGCTCGTTGATCTCGCCGATGAATTCGATCGAGGGATCGCCGGCGATGAGCGGCTCGATGACCTCGGCGAAGTATTGCTTGTCGGCCCCGTCAATCTTGGCGGCGATCTTCAGCGGCAGGCCGACCGCCTTGGCGATGGCGATGGCGCGGTCGGGGCGTTTTTCCGGCGAGATGCGGCCGAGGAAGGCCAGGTAGCCCGAGCCGCGGGCCGAGAAGTCCAGCAGATGCGATGGCAGGCCGTGCTGCACGGTGCCGGCGTAGTTGGCCAGCGGCAGGCCGCGCCGCTGGTCGTCGGAGATCGACACCATCGGGTACATCGGCCAGCGCTCGTAGACGGCGGGAAGGTCTTTCAGGTCGAGGCGGCCGTGCAGGGTGGTCAGGGTGCGGTGGGCCATGTCCTCAAACAGGGGGAACTGGATCATGTCGGTGTGGAAGTGGATGAGGTCGAACTCATGGGCCCGGCGGCGGACCTCGCTGAGCATGGTCATGTGGGCGGCGAGGTCGGATTTCAGGTTGGCGGGATCGAGGCGGATGGCCTGATCGCGGCCGGGCGCGAGCGTGGCCAGGGTTTTCGACTCCCCGCTGGCGAACAGGGTGACCTCGTGACCAAGCTCGACGAGGGCGTCGGTGAGATAGGCAACGACCCGCTCGGTGCCGCCGTAGAGCAGCGGCGGGACGGCTTCGTACAGTGGTGCGACCTGGGCGATTTTCACTGGGGCTACTCCGTACGCGCCGACGACCCGGCAGGAGCGGAAAACCCGGGCGACCCCTTGGTTCCTTCACGTTGTTCGCAGAGCGGGTCTTGACCCGAACGGCACGCGAAACGGGCAATCGCCGCCTTTTGATGCGGCGCCGTAGCGGCGCGGTTGTGTTGCCCGGTCAGTCGCCTAGTATTGACCCGGGGATGAGCCAGCCGTCAGATACCGTGTCGAGCGTACCAACCGAAGGGGCTGTTGACCCGTCGGCGTTCGACCGCGCGCACGCCGCGCTGATGGCCGACAAGACGCTGCAGCACGTGCTGCCGGCCGTCCCCGAGCGGACCCCGCCGCCGAAATGGTCGCTGCCGTTCCTTGAGGGATTGGGGGCGATCGGGGGCGGTGTGACCATGCTGGTCTGGGGCGTGATCATCCTCGGCGTCGCCGTGATCATCTTCCTGATCGTGCGCGAGCTGTATGGCGTGCAGCTCGGCTGGAAGGGCGGCAAGGCGAAAATCAAGACGGGCGCCACCGATTGGCGGCCCGACCGCGAGAAGGCCCGCATCCTGCTGCTCGACGCCGACGCCCTGGCCGCCGAGGGCCGGTTCGATGAGGCGGTGCACATGCTGCTGCTGCGCGGGGTGGCCGACATCACCGCCCGCCGGCCGCGCCTGATCGGGCCGGCCCTCACCAGCCGCGACATCGCCGCCCTGCCGGATCTGCCGGCGACGGCCAGGCCGGCCTTCGCCCTGATCGCCGAGATTGTCGAGCGCAGCTTCTTCGGCGGCCGGCCCGTCGACGAGTCAGGCTGGCTGCAGGCTCGGGAAGCCTATGAGCAGCTGGTGTTCTCGGGGACCTGGTCATGACCCTGGTTCCCGGCCGGCGCGGGAAGAAGCAGGGCGGCAATCCGTTTTCGCCGGTGCTGGTGCTGTGGCTGGTGCTGATCGGGGTCGTCGCCTTCATCGGCAGCCTGGTGGTCGGCGCCTTTGGGGACGACTTCAAGAAGGGCGACGATGGCCGCGCCCATGCCCTGTCGCGGTCGGCGGTCGGCTATGCCGGCATCGTCGAGCTGTTGCGGGCGTCTGGCGTGGATGTCGCCATCGACCGCACCGGCTACACCGCCGACCGGGGCGAGCCGCTGCTGATCCTGGCGCCGCCGGCCAGGGCCTCGACGCAGGCGCTGGAGGAGGTGGTCCACGACGGCCGCCGTCTGATCCTGCTGCCCAAATGGGCGCCGGGCCAGCATCCGACCCGCACCGGCTGGGTGCGCGGCCGCGATACCCTGCCGCCGCCAATGGCTGTCGAGGCCCTCGACGAGATCGCCAAGGGCACTGCCCTGGACCAGGACCGGGCCAATCGGCCGCGCCGGCTGCTACGGCCGGACGGGTCGCTGTTCGCCACCACCGGCAGGATCGAGCGGCTGCGAATCCTCAGTCTCGGCAAGGACTGGACGCCGGTGCTTGTCGCCGAGGGCGGCGGGGTGGTGCTGGCCCGCGGCAAGGACAGCTGGGTGCTCTCCGATCCGGATCTCCTCAATACCCAGGGGCTGAGCGACAAGGCCACGGCCCGGGCCGGGGTGAAGCTTGTGGACCTGGTTCGCGGCGACAGCGCGGTGATCTTCGATGTTTCGCTGAATGGCCTGCGGAACCGCCGCAACATGCTGGAGGTGATGCTGCAGCCGCCGTTCCTGGGGGTGACGCTGGCGCTCGGCCTGGCGGCTCTGCTGCTGGCCATGCAGGCCGTGGGACGCTTCGGGCCGCCGATCGAGAAGGCCCGGGCCATTGCGCTGGGCAAGCGCGGCCTGGCCGACAATACCGCCGCACTGATCCGCCTGGCGCGCCGCGAGCACGCCATGGTCGAGCGCTACGCCCTGTGGGTGCGGGCCGAGGCGGCTCGGGCCGTCGGCGTGCCGCACGCCCTGTCGGACGATGAGGTGGAGGCGCTGCTCGACCGACTGTCGGCGCAGGCGGACCTCGTTCCCTTTACCCAGCTGCGCGCCGAGGCGGCCGCGGCCAAGGACATCAGCGCGGCGCTGGCCGCCGCGCGGAAACTGTATAGCTGGAGACTGGAGATGACCCGTGAACGTCGCTGACGCGCAAGGACTGGCGGCCCGGATTCGCGCCGAAATCGCCAAGACGGTGGTCGGTCAGGCCGACACCATCGACATGATGCTGGTCGCCCTGCTGGCCAAGGGCCACATCCTGCTGGAGGGCCCGCCGGGCACGGCCAAGACCCTGCTGGCCCAGACCTTCGCCCGGACCCTGGGGGTGAACTTCGGCCGCATCCAGTTCACGCCGGACCTGATGCCCGGGGACATCGTCGGGGCCAACATCTTCAACTTCCAGACCAGCAGCTTCACCCTGACGCGCGGGCCGATCTTCTGCGACCTGCTGCTGGCCGACGAAATCAACCGCACCCCGCCCAAGACCCAGGCGGCCCTGCTGGAAGCCATGCAGGAGCGGACCGTCACCCTAGACGGCAAGCGCCACGAGCTGGGCGAGCGGTTCATGGTGGTGGCAACCCAGAACCCGATCGAGCAGCAGGGCGTCTATCCGTTGCCGGAGGCGCAGCTCGACCGATTCCTGTTCAAGCAGGTGCTGAGCTATCCCAGCGCCGCCGAGGAGAAGGCCATTGTCGCCCGCTTCGGGGCCCGCACCGGCCAGCCGGACCCCGTGGCGATGGGCGTGCAGCAGGTCGTCTCGGCCAGCGAACTGGATGAGATCGGCGAGCTGTTGAGCTCCATCCGCCTGACCGACGAGATCGGGGCCTATGTCGTCGACATCGTGCGCGGCACCCGCGAGGCGGCCGACTTCGAGACCGGGGTGTCGCCGCGCTGCGCCGCCTCGCTGGCCGCCGCCGCCCGGGCCAGGGCCGTGCTGAACGGTCGCGACTACGTCATCCCCGACGACATCAAGGCGCTCAGCCTGCCGGCCCTGCGCCACCGGGTGATCCTGTCGCCGGCGGCCGAGATCGAGGGGCGCAAGGTCGATGACGCGCTGACTACCCTGATCAACCAGATCGAGGCGCCTCGGTGATCTATCCGACCCGCACCGCCGTGGTTCTGACGGCCACGGGCGCGCCCGTGGCCGCGGCCGCCGGCGTGCTCGCGGGCGACTACTGGGTGGTGGGCGTGGCCTGGTCGGCGCTGGTGGTGTTGCTGATGCTGCTCGACGCCGGCCTGA
>JBKJSF010000209.1:0-3336 GCA_046595895.1 Caulobacter sp.
GGCGCCGCTGTACGCCAAGCTGAATGCAATTGAAACCGCGCGAACCGCGTGGAGCCTCAGGTGAGAGAAAGCCAATGCGGAAGCCGCTAGTCGGCGATCTGTTTGCCTTCGATGGCAGTGATCGCGAGCAATATTACCAGTATGTCGCCGAGAGCGCCGAGATGGGATCCCTCATCAGGGTGTTGACCAATGAGGGGGTCAGCTCCGCGGACAATCCACGCCTCGAGACAATGTTCTATTGCTTCTATCCACTCCGAACCGCGCTTTTCCATAAGCTGGCGAGGGAGGTCGGGCACATCGATCACAAAGGTCCCTTTCCCGTTTTCAGGTCCGGATTGCCGGATCGAGACGGGCGCGTGGAGACCTGGTGGCTTTGGGATGGCGCCAAGGAGTGGTGCGTCGAAAAATTAAAGCCCGCTCAACGCCTTTATCCGTTCAAGGAAATCATCAGTCACGATGTCCTTGTGACAAGGGCCGCCGAGAACTGGCGCCCTGACAGGCACCCGCTGAACCCATCCTAATTCTCTGCCTTGTCCTTCTTGCCCTTCAGCTTCTCCGGTTCCGGCAGCCGCAGTTCGAACACCGTGCCCTCCGGCCCTGTCGCGGCCATCGTCAGGTCGCCGCCGTGCGCCTGGGCCAGTTCCCGCGAGATCGCCAGCCCCAGGCCGGTGCCGCCATGCCGGGCCGAGCCGGCGAACGGCTGGAACAGATGGGCCAGGGCGCGCTCAGGCAAACCCGGGCCGTTGTCGGCGATGCGGATGATGCTGACCCCCGGCTCCCGCACCAGGCTGACGGTGATCTGCCCCGGTTCCTCGCGGACCATGGCGGCCATCGCCTGACGGGCGTTGCGCATCAGGTTCATCAGGATGCGGTGCAGCTGGTCGGGGTCGGCGGTGATGCTGGCCCGGGCCGGGGCCTCGACCTTCAGGACCACGGCGTCTTTTTCCAGCGCCGCGTCCTCGGCCGCCGCCTCCAGCGCCGCCTTCAGCGATACCGCCTTGCGATCGGGCGCCGCCTCGCCGGTGCGGCCGTAGGCCAGCACATTGGTGGCCAGGGTCACGGCCCGGTCCAGGGCCCGCTCCAGGCGCGGCATGGCCTGGGCGACCTTGGGATCGCCGATCGCCGCAAGCCGGCCCGAGGCGATCTGGGCGCTGGTCAGCATGTTTCTAAGGTCATGGTTGATCTTGGCCACCGCCTCCCCCAGCGCCGCAAGGCGCGCCCGGGAGCTCAGGGCCGCCACGAGGTCGGCCTGCATGCGGTTGAGCTCGGCCTCGGCGCGGCCGATCTCGTCGCGGCGGCCACTGGTCTCGACCCGGGCCCCGGGGTCTTCCGGATCGGTGCGGAAGCGTTCTATGGAGCGGGTGATCCGCTGCATCGGCCGCACCAGGAAGGCGTTCAGCGACAGGTAAACGAGCCCGCCGACGACGATGGCCGCGAAGACGGTGACGAACAGCGCCTGCCACAGGTAGCTGATCAGCTCGGCCCGCAGGCTGTCGTCGGGCACGACGATATCGATGAACTCACTGTCCTTCAGCAGGCGGGGCTCGGAGACCACGCGAACCATCCGGCCCTTGGCGCCGAACAGCGTCTGGAAGGGGGAGCTGAACCAGCTGAGCGGGTTCTGGTCGCGCAGATCGACGAGGTAGAGGTTGGGCAGGGTGCGCGGCGCGGCCAGCACCAGGCGGCGCATGCCGTCGGTCTGGATGGCCACCGAGACGACCCCGGCCCCGTCCAGCAGCCGCCGCGACAGGTCCTGGGTGATCTTGCCGTCGGGGGCGACCTCGGTCGCCATCACCGCCAGTTCGGCCGAGCGCACGCGGTCGAGCAGCCACTGCTCCTCGAAGCTGGCCAGGGCGGCGGGCAGGATGAAGAGGGCGGCCAGGGTGACGAACAGGCTGGTCAGCACCAGCAGGCGCGCCGACAGGCCGCCGGGCCAGAGCCATCGACGTGTCTGAGGGGCGGTGTTCGTCGCGGGCGGCGGCGCGGCCTCGGCCATGGCTCAGCTGTAGGTCAGGCGGGGGGACCGCGCAACGCGGGCTTCGTTCGCGCGGTGGGGGAATTTCATCGCGCGCCGACGGCCTCGGCCACGGACAGGAAGCCGTCGGCCTTCAGGAGGGCGGACAGCTCGCGCTTGACCCGCGCCACCAGCCCAGGGCCCTCGTAGACCATGGCCGAGTAGAGCTGCACAGCCTGGGCCCCGGCCCGGATCTTGGCGTAGGCGTCGGCGCCCGAGGCGACGCCGCCGGCTCCGATGAGGACCAGCCCCCGGTCGTTGGCCGCGTGGAAGCGGCTCAAAATGTAGGTTGATGGACCCATCAGCGGCGCGCCCGACAGGCCGCCGGTCTGGCTGGCCAGGTTGCTCATCAGCGTCACCGGCCGGCCGATGGTGGTGTTGGAGACGATGATGCCGGTCAGACCGCCGTCAGCGCTGGCCGCGACGATGGCCTCGACCTCGCCGTCCTCCAGGTCTGGGGCGACCTTGAGATAGACGGGGGCCTCGCCGGGCAGGTCCTTGCGGGCCTCGGCCAGGCGGCCGAGCAGGTCTTCCAGCGCCGCCCTGGTCTGCAGGGCGCGCAGGCCCGGGGTGTTGGGCGAGGAGATGTTGACGGTGAAGTAGTCGGCCAGGCCCCACAGGCGGGTCAGGCCGGTGACATAGTCCTGGGTGCGGTCGGTCGCGTCCTTGTTGGCCCCGATGTTGGCCCCGACGATCCCCTTGCGCGGGCGTTTGGAGAGGCGGCCCGCGAAGGCCTCGAGGCCCTGGTTGTTGAAGCCCATGCGGTTGATCACCGCCCTGTCGTGGGTCAGCCGGAACAGCCGCGGGCGCGGATTGCCGGCCTGGGGCAGCGGGGTGACCGTGCCGCATTCGACGAAGCCGAAGCCGGCCGCCAGCATGGCGTCGGGGGCCTGGGCGTTCTTGTCGAAACCGGCGGCCAGGCCGATGGGGCTGGGCAGGGTCAGGCCGGCCAGGGTGGTTTGCAGGATCGGGTCGGGCCGCGAGCGATCGACCGGGCCGAGACCGGCGTCGAGGCCGGCGATGGTCAGGCCGTGGGCGTCTTCCGGGTCGAGGACATGCAGGGCGCGGGCGGCGAGGTCGTGGATCATACCTCCCTCCCCGAATGAGGAGGGCAGACGCGGGGTACGCGCGTCGGGTGGGGAAGTAGGCCACGGGCTTTGGGTGCGGTTGTCCACTTCCCCACCCGGCCTGCCGGCCTGCCCTCCCCATTCGGGGAGGGACGGAGCGCGCCGCTCACGACAACTCACCCAGGATCAGATGACCGTCGTCGCCAAGCGGCGCTTCCCGTTCTTCCACGGCCAGCGCCGGATCGAGCGGTTCGT
>JBKJSF010000198.1:0-16611 GCA_046595895.1 Caulobacter sp.
CAAGGTCATCGACCTGATGTGCCCCTACACCAAGGGCGGCAAGATCGGCCTGTTCGGCGGCGCCGGCGTGGGCAAGACCGTGACCATGCAGGAACTGATCAACAACATCGCCAAGGCTTATGGCGGTTACTCGGTTCTGGCCGGCGTGGGTGAGCGCACCCGCGAAGGCAACGACCTCTATCACGAGATGATCGAGTCCAACGTCAACGTGGACCCGAAGAAGAACGGCGGCTCGACCGAGGGCTCCAAGTGCGCCCTGGTCTACGGCCAGATGAACGAGCCTCCGGGCGCCCGTGCGCGCGTCGCGCTGACCGGTCTGACCCAGGCCGAGTACTTCCGCGACGTGGAAGGCAAGGACGTGCTGCTGTTCATCGACAACATCTTCCGCTTCACCCAGGCCGGCTCCGAAGTGTCCGCCTTGCTGGGCCGCATCCCCTCGGCCGTGGGCTATCAGCCGACGCTGGCCACCGAGATGGGCAACCTGCAGGAACGCATCACCTCGACCAACAAGGGTTCGATCACCTCGGTCCAGGCCATCTACGTTCCGGCCGATGACTTGACCGACCCGGCCCCCGCCGCCTCGTTCGCCCACCTGGACGCGACGACCGTGCTGAGCCGCGACATCGCCGCCCAGGCCATCTTCCCGGCCGTCGATCCGCTCGACAGCACCAGCCGGATCATGGACCCGCTGGTCATCGGTGACGAACACTACCGCGTCGCCCGCCAGACCCAGGAAATCCTCCAGCAGTACAAGCAGTTGAAGGACATCATCGCCATCCTGGGCATGGATGAGCTGTCGGAAGAGGACAAGCTGACCGTGGCCCGCGCCCGGAAGATCCAGAAGTTCCTGAGCCAACCCTTCTTCGTGGCCGAGCAGTTCACCAACACGCCCGGCGCCTTCGTCGAGCTGAAGGACACCATCCGCTCGTTCAAGGCCATCTGCGACGGCGAGTACGACCACCTGCCGGAAAGCGCCTTCTACATGGTCGGCCCGATCGAGGAAGCCGTGGCCAAGGCCGAGAAGATGGCTCAGGAAGCCTGAGACTGATGGAAGACGACGACATCGCCGCCGGCTACTGCTGTGACGACATGGAGACCTGCCTCTCGGCGGGTCCCGACGCGGCGCTGTTCGAACACGACAGCGGTCTGATCCTGCTCAACGCAGGCAAGACCGAACAGGACGGGGAAGAGGGCAACCTCCTCATCTCCGTCCAGTTCTGTCCCTTCTGCGGCACGGAGCTGCAGACCGACGAAGATATCGACGCCGCGCTGGAGGCGGTGGACTGATGGCCGATAAACTCCATTTCTCCCTGGTCGCCCCCGAGCGCGAAGTCTTCGCCGGCGAGGTCGACCGCGTCGATGCGCCCGGCGTCGAAGGCGATTTCGGCGTGCTGGCCGGCCATGCGCCCTTCATGACCGCCCTGCGCGAAGGCAGGATCACCGTGGTGAACGGATCGACCACCCGGGTGTTTGATGTCCAGGGCGGGTTCGCGGATGTGACCCCGGCGGGCCTGACTATTCTGGCTGAGCATGCCGTGGAAGCCGCTTAAAAAACTACCGGCGTCATTCTTTCGCCCGGATTCAATCGTTGGCAGGTTGCGAGGGATCGCAAGGCGGGCTTTGATACCGCCGACTTAGTCCAGAAGGGTTCAAACGTCCGATGCGTGTCGCCATCCTGTCTCTGCTCGCAGCGAGCGCCCTGACCGCCACCATAGCCGTCAGCGCCGTCGCCCAGGAGCCGGCCCCGGCCCCGACCCCCGCGCCGACGCCGGCTCCGGCCGCTCCGGAAGTCGCCCCGGCTCCCGCGCCTCAGGCCTTGCCGGTCGCTCCAGCTCCGGTTGCCGCGCCCGAGCCGCCTCCGCCCCCGCCCCCGCCGCCGGCGGCCCCGACCGAGGCGACCTCGGTGCTGTTCAACGACGTGCTCAACCGCGTCTGCAAGCCGCTGGTTCGCGGTGGCGACATCAGCAAGCTGGCCCCGCAGCTGGGCCTGAAGCTGAAGAAGCGCGACAACGTCTGGGAAAAGACCTGGGCCCAGGGGATGAAGGTCACGCTGCGCGACCCGGGCGTGAACAAGAACGTCTGCACCGTCACCATCCAGCATCCGATTGACGGCCTGACCGCGACCATCACCGACATCCACAACAAGGCCATCTACGAGGGCTGGACCCTCGAAGATAACGCCAAGCGCACGGCCGACCTGGAGCGCACCAACCGCAAATGGTCGCACTTCGAGGGCAACGCCCGCGAAGACGTGGTGCTGATGACGGTCCGCAAGGTTGGCGGCGCGCCGCTCAATTCCAAGTACGACCAGACCGACCTGATCTACGCGATCACCACCTTCTAGGACTTAAAGGGCCGGCGGGACGACCCGCCGGCCTCTTTCCATCTCGGGACGACCCGGCATCTGGGAGACCCCTATGGCCTGGATCATCCTCATCATCGCCGGCCTGTTCGAGACCGGCTGGGCCGTTGGCCTGAAATACACCGAAGGCTTTACCCGTCTGTGGCCGACCGTCTGGACGGCCGTCGCCCTGGTCATCTCCATGGTCCTGCTCGGCTGGTCGGTGAAGACCCTGCCGCTCGGCACCGCCTATGCGGTGTGGACGGGCATCGGCGCGGTCGGCACGGTCATCGTCGGCATCATCCTGTTCAAGGAACCGGCGACGGTGGCGCGGCTGGTCTGCGTCGGACTGATTGTCGCCGGCATTGTCGGGCTGAAGGTTTTCTCCTCGCCGAGCGCCTGACCGTTTGAAGGCCGGCCGGGCCGGTCGGACAGTCGAAGGGGGCGTGGACGGAGAGACGGCGCTGGAGGCCGAGTAGCCCCGCCCCCTTTTTGGGGGCGCGTCGGGTGGAGGCGCGGGCGTACAGTGGCATCGGGCGCCTTCGCCCAAGGGAGTCTGCAATGCGTCTTGCCCTGCTTGCCGCTGTCGCCTGCCTCGCCGCTACGCCCACGCTCGCCCAGCCGGCGGACAGGGCCTATCTGGCCGGCGGCCATGCCTGTCAGGCGGTCATCCTGCTCGCCAGCGCCAAGAATTCCTCCGGGCCGATCAACTTCAGCCCCATCGCCGCCGAGGCGGGCTTCAGCCGCGCGACCTCCCACCCGGCCAAGCTCGACGGCATCTTCTTCGCCGATGGCGGGGCGGTGGACTGGTACAGGGCCGGGTCTGTCTACATCGGTTTCAACGCCGATAAGGCCAAATGCCTGACCTTCCTGATGGATCGCAAAGCCGGCGACCTCAATCGGCGGTTTCTGGCCGAGGTCGGCGAGGGCTGGCAGTCGCCCGGCCAGGATCAGTTCACCCGCTTAGTGCTTGGCCACCACCTGATGGTCAGTGAGGCCTATGACGCGCAGGGCGCCACGGGCAAGGCTGGATCGCTGGGTGGCTACATCGACATCCACTACTTCCCCTGAGGGTCAGGCGGCGGCACGGACCTGTTTGTCCAGCCAGGTGAGGCAGCGGTCGGCGACTGTCTCCCAGCCCGGTTCGCCCGGCAACCAGTGGCTCATGTCCTCAAAGACCACGGCCTCGCCGCCCATCCGCTGGGCGGTCTGGCGGATGGTGACCGGCGGATGGATGACGTCCTTGCCGCCGGCCATGGCCAGCACCGGCAGGCCGGGCCTGGCTGACACCTGAGTGGTCATGAATGGGTCCAGCCACCAGTTCAGCGTCTCCCACAACGCTCTACCGCTTTCAGGAACCATGCGGGCGAAGGCGGCATCGCGGGCGGCCTTGCCCAGGCGGTCCAGACTATAGCTATGGGCCAGTCCCCGGTCCGGGGCGATGGCCTGCAGCCAGAAGGGGCCGAGGGCATAGAGGCTGACGGCGCTCGCTCCCTCTTCCATGGTCGAGCCGTAAACCCCCCAGGGCGCTGACGGGGCCAGCAGCACCAGGGCCGACAGCCGCGTTTTGGCCGCCGCCAGCTGGGCCACCAGCCCGCCCATCGAATGGCCGATCAGCACTGGCGGTGTCTCGCAGGCGGCGCAGATGGCGGCGATGTGGTCGGCGTAGTCGCTCATCGACCTGCCGGCCGGGTCGGTTCCCGGCGCATGGCCGGGCAGGTCAGGGGTCAACACGGTGTGGCCCGCCGCCTCGAAGGGCCGCCGGAAGTCGTCCCAGATCCAGCCGCCGCAAAAGGCGCCGTGGACCATGACGACCGGAGGTTTGGCGTGGCTCAAGACTTGGTCTTCGCGGCCGGCTTCTTTGCCGCCGGTTTCTTGACGGCGGCTTTAGGGGCAACCGGCGGCTTCTTGGCCGAGGCCTTGGGCGCCGCCTTCGGCTTGGCGACGGATTTGGCCCGCGGAGCCGCCTTAGCCTTGGCGGCTGGCTTCGCTGCCTTGGCTCTGGCGGCCTTTGCGCCAAGCGCGTCGGCGGCGGCTTCCCGCCCGGGAGCATCGACCACGGTCGCTCCTTTGGGACTGGCCGAAGCCTTGACCTTCGGCGTTGGTTTCGGCTTGGCGACGGCCTTGGGCTTCGCGGCGGGAGCCTTGGCCGGCGAGTCGGCGGTCAGCCCCTTGCTGGCCAGCCAGGTGGCGATATCGGCGATCACCTGGTCGGTGCCGGGCTCGTCGAGGATCCAGTGGGCGTTGTTTGGGTATTCCAGATAGTCGCCGCCGACCCGGCCATACTTGGCCCCGACCCGGCGTACGTCGGCGATCGGTGTGGCGCGGTCCTTGGCCCCGCCGATGGTCAGCAGCGGGACGGTGATCTTGCTCTCATCGATGGTGGCGATTCCGTGCTCGTCCTTCTCCGGATTGGCCAGGTCGTTGTAGACCCCGCCGCTGTCGTAGACGGCGGTGTCGTAGATCTCCGCGTGGCGGGCGGCCGGCACGCGGTTCAGCACCCCCCACCTGAAGCCGGTCGGCCAGATCTTGTGGGCCTTGGACTCCGGCTTGCCCGCGAACAGGACATTGGCGAAAGTTAGAGCCTGGGCCAGTGAACTGCCGCTGCGGGCGTCGGCGGGCGAGGCCGGGGTTAGCAGGATGGCGGCCCGGCCGACGCCGCGCTCGGCCAGTTTCTGGACAATCAGCCCACCCATCGAATGGCCCATCAGCACCGGCGGCTGGCCGGTCTCGGCCTCCAGCTGGCGAGCGGCTGCCTCCATGTCGTCGACATAGTCCTTCAAACGCAGCGACGGCAGGTCGGCCGGCGGCCTGGAAACCGTGCGTT
This sequence comes from Caulobacter sp., assembly GCA_046595895.1. Lineage (GTDB taxonomy): Bacteria > Pseudomonadota > Alphaproteobacteria > Caulobacterales > Caulobacteraceae > Caulobacter. The sequence goes on from JBKJSF010000198.1 coordinate 5,169, forward strand.
TGTCGGGCCGCAGGGTGGGCGTCTCGACCCGCCAGCCCTTCTCGCGAAAGGCCGAGGCGAGGCGATCGAAGGTCTGGCCCGTGCAGCCAATGCCATGGATCATCAGGATCGCACCACTCATCGCTGTCCCCGCAAATTGTCTGAAAGCTTCGACCACCTGATCATAGGCCGCGCGTTTGAACGGTACGATGAGCCCGGGCGTCTCGTCGAGTCGCGCCCACCGCCAGGCGTCGAATTCGGGTGTTCCGTGGGCGTCCAATCGGACTTCCCTGTCTTTTCCGGTGAAACGCATGGCGAACCAGACCTGTTTCTGGCCGGTCCAGCCCTTGGTGAACTTCGAGCCGCGTGCGTAGGGGGGGAAGTCGTAGACGATCCAGCCCTCGGTGCGGCCGAGGATCCGCGCCGATGTGACGCCGGTCTCCTCGGCCAGCTCGCGCCGGGCGGCGGCCTCGAGGTTCTCGCCGGGATCGACGCCGCCTTGTGGGAACTGCCAGCGGTGATGGGCGTCGGTATTGGCGCGGCGGCCAAGCCAGACGCGGCCATCGGCGTGGAACAGGACGACCCCGACGTTGGGGCGATGCTTGGGATGCGAGTCGGTCACCGGGGCATCATAGCGGTCGCGCCCGGAAGCGCGATGCGGAACGGCCTAGCGCGAGGCCAGCAGCGCCGAGGCTGGCGCGAGTTGGAAGCCGCGGGCGTCGAGGGAGCGGGCCCAGACGGCCGCGCTTTCCAGGGTCACCGGGTAGGCAAAGCCCGAGCCCAGGGCCTGGCCGTTGCTGCGGGCCCCGGCTTCCAAGGCCGCGAACTGGCGGGCGATGGCCTCGGCCGACAGGTCCTCGTCAACGATGCGGTCGGCGCTGGCGCGCGGCGGGCCGGCGCCCTTGCGGGCCGCCAGGCCGTCGTCGATGAAGGCGACGCCGCGTTGCTTGAGCACGCCGCTGAAGGCGCTCATGGCGGGGCCGGAAGCGACAAAGCGGCCACCCAGATAGTTGGTGACGCCGAAATAGCCGCTGGCCCGCGACAGCACCCATTCGGTCTTCTTGACGATCTCGGCCGGGGCGCCGCCGGCCAGCAGGGTGTAGGGGCCCGGATCGTTCTGCGGATAGTCGACGGGCTCCATCGGGGTTTCCAGCAGCACCTCATGGCCGTGGGCCCGGGCCAGGTCGATCCAGCTCTGCAGCCCTTCGGCATAGGGGGCGAAGGACAGGGTCACTTCGGGCGGCAGAAGTTCGATGGCGCGGCGGGTATAGGCCGGATTGAGGCCGAGGCCGCCAATGACCAAAGCCACCTTGGGCTTGCCGTTGGCGGTGAACGGGCGGGCGTAGGCCTTCCAGGGCGCGCGACCATCGCCGCCGATGATCGGCAGCACCGAGCCGCCAGGACCGCTTGCCGTCAGACCAGCCAGCGGAGCCTGGGCCAGGGCAGCGCCGGCGACCGGCGCCAAAGGACCACCGGTTCCTTCCAGCCGTCCGCCCTCGGGCAGGGTAATGACCGCCGAGCCGCCGATTACGCCGTTGTCGGCCAGCGCGATGGGCTCGTCCGACAGGGTCAGTTCGTCGGTGGTGACCAGCGGAACCTCGGCCTCGTCGGCCAGGGCCTCCTTCCAGCCGGGCACCCCGGAGCCGGCGGCGGCGGCGTGGGCCAGCGACAGCCGCACGACCGGAGTGCCAGCCTTGGCGTCGCCCATGACCATGATCAGCGTGATCAGGGTCAGCAGAAACAGCAGCCCCGCGCCCCCGGCGCTAAGCCAGGGGTTGTTGGCGACGCGCAGGGCGATGGCCCGCGCCTGGCCACGCCGGCTGGCCGGCGGGGCGGGCGGACGATGTGAAATCTGCGGCTTGCGCGAGAACATGGGCGGACGGCGCCGGAGGCTGACTGAAGGTCCGCCGACTGTGCCCGGCTATGGTTAATGAACCATGCAAAACCCTTCCCCCGGCAGGCGGGAGAAGGGCGCTATTCTACTTCTTCGGAGTCGGCGCCGGCTTCGGCGCGACCGAGGCGATCTTCGGCGCCATGGCCGGCAGTTTCGGCGTCGCCTGCACCGAACCGTACTTCAGGACCTCGATGGCGCGGGCCAGCTGGAAGTCCTTCTTGACGTCGAAGGTCGTCGGCGGCGCCTCGGCCGGGGTGTGGGCCGCGCGGCGGGCCTTGCCTTCCTCGGCGTTGAGCGAGTTGCGCAGGCTGGCTTCGCTGAACTGGAACGAGCGGTTGGCGATCAGCTCGGCCTGTTCGCGGGACGCGGCGACCTCGAGGTCCGGTTCGATGCCGGTCTTCTGGATCGAGCGGCCGGCCGGGGTGTAGTAGCGGGCGGTGGTCAGCTTGACCGCCCCGTCGCCCTGGCCGGGCAGGGCGATGACCGACTGCACCGAGCCCTTGCCGAAGCTGGTCAGGCCGATGATCTCGGCCCGCTTGCGGTCCTGCAGGGCGCCGGCGACGATTTCGGCGGCGCTGGCCGAGCCGTTGTCGATCAGCACCACCATCGGCAGGCCGTTGGTCACATCGCCGGGCTGGGCGTTGTAGCGCTCGATGTCGCGCGGGTCGCGGCCGCGCTGGCTGACCACTTCACCGCCGTCGAGGAAGATGTCGGCGACGCTGACCGCCTTGTCGAGCAGGCCGCCCGGGTTGCGGCGCAGGTCGAAGACCAGGCCCTTCATCTTCGGGTTCTTCTTCTGCAGGTCCTTGATGGCCAGCAGCATCTCTTCGGTCGCGTTCTCGTTGAACGAGGACAGCCGCACATAGCCGTAGTCGCCCTCCATGCGGGAAGTGACGACCTTCTGCTTGATCACTTCACGCACCAGGGTGACGTCGAAGGGCTCAGCCTTCTCGCGGGCGATCGACAGCACCACCTTCTCGCCGGGCTTGCCGCGCATCTGCTTGACGGCCTCGCTGACCGGCATGCCGAGCACGCTCTCGCCATTGACGGCGGTAATGAAGTCGCCGGGCTTCAGGCCGGCGCGGTCGGCCGGGGTGTTGTCCATCGGCGAGACGATCTTGACGACCCCGTCCTCGCTGGTGATCTCGATGCCGAGGCCGCCGTATTCGCCGCGGGTGGTCTCCTGCATGTCCGTGAAGGCGTCGCCGTTCAGGTAGCCGGAGTGAGGATCGAGCGCGGAGAGCATGCCCTCCATGGCCGCCTCGATCAGCTTCTTCTCATCGACCTCGACGACGTACTGCTTCTCGGTCATCTCCAGCACGTTGCCGAAGACTTCCAGCATCCGGTAGGTCTCGGACTTGGGACGGGCGGTCGCCTGGGCCTGCTGGCTGATATAGGCCATCGAGCCGGCGCCGAGGACGAAGGCGCAACCGCCGATCAGAAGATGCTTCTTGAACATGACCAACCTTAAAGGGCTCCAATGCGGCGCCTTGAGGGCCGCGAGACGCAACAAACTTATCCCTGTCGAACAGGAATATATCTCTTAACGCGCCGACAGCCAGCGGGCGGGGTCCATCGGGGCCCCGTCGCGTCGGAGTTCAAGATACAGCTCCGACGTCCCCGGCGCGCCTGCGGCCATGCGTCCCACGGGCTGGCCGGCGGTCAACGGGCTTCCGGCCGCGACCGTCGCCTGGTCGAGGCCGGCCAGTACCAGGTGAAAGCCGGTCTGTGTCCGAACAATCAAAATGACCCCCCACCCGGTCACCGGCCCAGCGAATTCAACCCGCCCTTGAACGGGGCTGATCACTTCGCCACCGGATGGCGCGCGGAGCCAAAGCCCGGGCGAGGCCGGCGCCGAATAGCCGCGCACCACCACGCCCTGCACCGGCCGGCGAAGCGCGCCCGGTCCTTCGGCGGAAGCGCGGCGCGGGAAGCTGTCGACCAGGGCGCCGGGCGAGCCAACCGCGCGGCCGGCGGCCTGGGCGGTGGCAGGGTAGCGGGCCTCGATCTCCTGCTGCTGGGCGAGCAGCCGTTCGAGGTCGCCCCGGCGGCCGGCGACCCGGCTTTCGGCGGTGAACAGGGTGGCGCTGGCCCCAGCCGCCTGGCGGCGCAGGTTGGAGATTTCGCGGGCCTCGATGGCATATCCGCGGGCGCGGCGCTCCAGCTCCGGCGTCATGGCCCGCATCAGGATGGCGGCCCGCACCGCGTCGCGGGCGTCGTCTGGACGGACCAGCAGGGCCGGCGGCGGATCGCGTCGGAACAGGGTCAGGGCGGCCAGCAACCCCCCCAGCCGCGACCGCTCGCGGCCCATCTGGGCGGTCAGGGCCGTCTCGCGGGTGTTGAGCAGGCTGAGGCGCTCGCGGGCGGCATCGACGTCGCGGCCGCCCTGGGCCTGGCTGGAGGCGATGCGGCGCAGCTCCTCCCGCAGGGCGGCGATCTCGCCCCGCGCCGCTTCCTGGCTCTCAGGGCTGCCCGGCCCCATGACCAGCATGGCCCTGGCCGACGGCGCATCAGCCGGCTCCTGCGCCGCACTGGCTGCGGCGAGGGCGGAGAGGCCGAGAATGGTGGCGAGGGCGAGGGGGCGCATGCAGCTGGAAGTTCTACACAATTTGGCGACCGCGCGCAGGCGAACTCACTTAATCCCGATGATATGGGCTGCCCGCCAGGATCGTCACCGCCCGATAGACCTGCTCGGCCAGCATCGCCCGCGCCATGGCGTGCGGCCAGGTCTGCGGGCCAAAGGCCAGCGTCTCATTCGCCGCCGTCAGCACTGACGCATCCAGCCCGTCCGCCCCGCCGATGATCAGCACCAGCCGCCGCACGCCCCCATCGCGCAATCCCGCCACTCCACCGGCGAAGGCGCGGCTGGTCCAGGCCTTGCCGTGCTCGTCGCAGGCAATGACGTGGGCGTCCTTCAGATGGGGGAGGAGCACCTCGGCTTCGGCGGCCTTGCCGGGTTTGCGGGCCTCGACCTCGACGATCTCGACCGGACCCAGGCCCAGCGCCCGGCCCGAAGCCGTGGCGCGCTGCGCGTAGTCGGCGGCGAGGGCGGCCGCGGGGTCTCGTCCCAGCCGCCCCACCGTCAGCAGCGTGACCTTCAGTTGGCCGCCTTGATGTGGTTGGAGTCGACCGCCCAGATCTTCTCGATGTTGTAGAAGGTCCGGACTTCCGGCCGGAACAGGTGAACCACCACATCGCCCGCGTCGATCAGCACCCAGTCGCAATGCGGCAGGCCCTCGACCCGGGCGCGACCGTGGCCGCCGTCCTTGATGGCGCGCAGCACATGATCGGCCAGGGCGCCGACGTGACGATGCGAGCGCCCGGACGCCACGATCATGGAATCCGCCATCGGGCTCTTGCCCTTCAGGTCGATGAGGACAATCTCTTGAGCCTTATCGTCGTCCAGCCTGGACAGGATCAGCTCTTCGAGCGAGCCCGGACGGGGCTCCTCGGTGGAGGCCGGGATTACGGCTTCCTGCGCCTGGGGCGCCAACTCGCGATTCAGCGGAGTGCTCCTTGTTCTCTCTCGCTACAAAAAACAGCCATAGCAGGTTTTGCGGCCTTCGTCAGGGCTAGTGATTCTCTACGTACCGCTCATCCCCGCCAATGCCGGAAGAGCGGAAGAAGTTGCATCCGCATCCCTTCGCCCGTCCTGGTCAAACCAAATCTAAACACACCGCCTGCTACAGCGGTCATCCGATGAGCGCCAAAACGACGTCCATTTCCCGCCGATTCCTCATCAGCGTCGGCCTGCTGTCGATCGCGGTCACCCTGGTCGCGTTCGGGGCCGCGTTCGTCGCCTTCCAGCAGGAGCTGGAGCGGCGCGAGATCGCCTATCTGCGCGACTACGTCACCCAGCGGGCCAATCAGGAGGAGCGCCGCTTCACCGACCTCGCCGAACTTCATCGCGACGCCGGCGTCGCCATGAAGGTGCGCATGGGCAAGCTGTCGGACACCGAGGCGACAAGGCTGTTCGATCTCTACTTCCCGCTCAAGGCCGACGGCACCCGCCGCAGCCGCGACGCCGCCTTCGATGGCGAGGCCAAGGCCGACGGGGATTACCTGTACGGGGTTGGCGCCTTCATCAAGAACGGCTCCGATGTGCCGATGGTGGAGAAGAAGGCCCTCGTCGCCGCCTATCAGGTGGTGCCGCGCTTCGGCGAGGCGGCGGTCACCCGCTACGACAACTTCTACTTCTTCACCCCCAAGACCCGGCTGGTGATGTTCGCGCCCAGCCGGCCCGACCGGCTGATGTTCTACCGCCACGAGGCGCCGGCCGATCTCGACATCGCCAAAGAGGAAATGAGCAGTATCACCGCCATGGGTCCCAACCCGGCGCGGAGCATCCGCTGCACCAGCCTGCAACGACTGATCCAGGACAATGCCGGCGAGCGGCTGGCGACCGGCTGCATGACCCCGGTCGATGTGGGTGGCGCGCATCTGGGGGCCTTCGGCTCGTCGATCGAGCTTTCGGGCTATTTCATGCGGGCCATCCGCGACACGAGCCGAGGCGCGGTCAACCTGATCACCACCGGCTCGGGCGAGTTGATCGCCTATCCGGGGTTTGCAACACCCGGCAAGGCGCCGGAAGCGACCCTGGCGGCCTACGAACAGGACATGGGCCTCAAGGCCCTGATCAAGACCGTCAAGTCGCAGCGCCTGCCGCGTGGCGTCGTCCGCAGCCCGGATGGCAAGTACATCATCGCCTACGGCCGGCTGCGCGGGCCGGACTGGTATTTCCTGATCCGCTATCCGGCCAGCGCCGTGACCATGGCCGCCGCCAAGTCGGCCGCCTGGATCCTGCTGCTGGGCCTCGCCGCCGCGATCCTGCAGTGCCTGCTGGTCATGGGCATGGCTCGCCGCACCATCGGCCTGCCGCTGCAACAGCTGGCCGACTTCGCCGATACCCGCCGCCGCGACCCACAGGGTCCCACCTCGCCGGGCGAAGAGGCCGCCCTGGCCACCATCGAGGCCCGTCCCGACGAGATCGGCGCCCTGGCCCGCGCCCTGAAAGCCGCTCGCGACCAGGCCGATCAGGTGATGAGTGGGCTCGAAGACCGGGTCCGCGCCCGCACCGCCGAACTGGAGCGCGCCAACCAGGAAAAGTCGCGCTTTCTGGCCAACATGAGCCACGAACTGCGCACCCCGCTCAACGGGGTGGTCGCTGTTTCTGAGACCCTGGCCCGCGAACAGACCACCGAGCGCGGCAAGGAACTGGCCGAACTGATCTCCTCCTCCGGCCGGCTGCTGGAGCAGGTGCTGACGGACATCCTGGACTTTTCCAAGATCGAGGCCGGCGAACTGCGCCTGGAGACCGGCGTGTTCGACACCCAGACCCTGGTCAACCGCATCGGCGCGCTGCACGCCGAATCCGCATCCACCAAGGGTCTGGCCCTGGAGTGGACGGTCGAGGCGGCCGCCGCCGGGGCCTGGCAGGGCGATGCGGTGCGCATCACCCAGATCCTCTCGAACCTCCTGTCCAACGCCGTCAAGTTCACGCACGAGGGCCGCATCACCCTGTGTGTCGAACGCCGCGAGACCGGCCTGGCCTTCAGCATCACCGACACCGGCATCGGCTTTGACTCCGAGGCCGCCGCCCGCCTGTTCCGCCGTTTCGAACAGGCCGACGCCTCGATCACCCGCCGCTTCGGCGGCACGGGCCTGGGCCTGGCCATCTGCCGCTCGCTGGCCCAGTTGATGGGCGGGGCCATCCAGGCGACTTCGACGCCTGGCGACGGCTCGACCTTCACCGTCACCCTGCCCCTGGAGCCCGCCGAGGCCGTGTGTGAGGATGTCGCCCCCGCCGCCGAAGCCCATGTCGATGGCGTTCATGTGTTGCTGGCCGAGGACCATCCGACGAACCAGCGGGTCGTGCGGCTGATCCTCGAAGCTGCCGGCGTGCGCCTCGATGTGGTCGAGACCGGCGTCGCCGCCCTCGAACGGCTCAGCGTCCAGTCCTACGACGTGGTGCTGATGGACATGCAGATGCCGGAGATGGACGGCCTGACCGCCACCACTCTCCTGCGAGAGCGCGAGCGGGCAACGGGCGCTCGGCGCACGCCGGTGATCATGCTGACCGCCAATGCCCTGGATGAGCATGTCCAGGCCAGCCTGGCAGCCGGGGCCGACGCCCACCTGTCCAAGCCGGTGCGGGCCGACAACCTGCTGGCGGCAGTGGCCGCGGCGCTGGAACCGGCCGAGACCGAACTGGCAGCGGCGGGCTGAGCCTCAAGCTTCGACGGCCTTTTCCTTTTCCTCGAATACCTCGAGCATCGAATTGTAGCCGGCCAGGAAATTGTCGAGGTTTTCTTCGAGATTTCTGACCGTAACGCCGCCTTCGATCATCAGATAGTTCTCGAAAACCAGGCGCTTTCCGTCCTGCGTCACATAGGCTTTGCCGATGTAGTACTCACGATTGTACTCCTCGGCGGTGCGCCGGGCCGCGGCCTGGTCACCCTTCTCGACGATCATCGAGGCGTAGAGGCGGATGCCAATGCAGCCCTTGGGATAGCCCTCCGCGTCGCAGGCGCGCAGGTCGGCCGACACATAGAACGGCTCTTTGCTCTCACCGTTAACCGTCCAGCCGGGCTTCTCGCCCTCCTTGGGCTTGTCCTTGACGATCCTGGTCTTGAAGCCGCCCTGCTTGAGCACCGCCGCCACCTGCTCTGGCGTGATGGAATAGTAGACGTCGGCCATGCCGGCCGTCGGCAGGTCGGCCGCCATCGCCGGCGTCACCGCCAGCACCATCCCAACGACCAGGCATCTCATCGCCAGCGCGCGCCAGACCATCCCCGAACTCCCGAAACTCCGGGCCAACCAAGGCGGCCCCCCAAGAGCCGCATCATAGCCTGGGCTCACCCCCGGTCAGCAAGAGCTTCGGTCAGGGTTTGGCCCGCATCCGATCGCGCATGGCCGTGGACGAGGCGAAGTTGAACGGGCCGCGCAGATAGACCCAGGCCGGCGTCTTCATCGTCGCCAACAACGGCGCCTCGCGGGCCGGGCGGCGGTAATGGGCGAAGCGGCGGGCGGCGGGGGACAGGCGCGCCTTCAGCGAGGCCCAGGGCCGCGAGACCACGGCGACCGGAACCTCGCGCATCAGCTGCGTCCAGCCGCGCCAGCGGTGGACGTCCATCAGGCTGTCAGCGCCCATGATCCAGACGAAGTGGACGCCTGGATACCGGGCTTTCAATAGGCGAAGGGTGTCGATGGTGTATTGCGAGCCGAGCCGGGTCTCGATGTCGCTGACGATCATCTGCGAGCCGCCGACCGCTTTGGTGACCTCCGCCAGCCGCTGCTTGAGCGGGGCGGTCTCCTTCGAAGTCTTCAGCGGATTCTGCGGCGAGACCAGCCAGATGACGCGGTCCAGGCCCAGCCGGGTGATGGCGGTGCGGGCGACGTGCAGATGGCCCTCATGCACCGGATTGAACGAGCCGCCGTAGAGGCCCACGCGCATTCCGGGCTTGAGGACGAAACCCGTCCGGAGGGCGGCCGGGCGGCCAGCCTCAGGGACGAGTCTGGCCGGACCCGCGAACCACATATTTGAACGTTGTCAGTTGTTCCGCGCCCACCGGTCCCCGGGCGTGCAGCCGGTCCGTGGCGATGCCGATCTCGGCTCCGAAGCCGAACTCTCCCCCGTCGGCGAATTGTGTCGAGGCGTTGACCAGCACGATGGCGCTGTCGACCTCGGCGATGAACTGCTCGGCCGCCGTCGCGTCCTCGGTGACGATGGCGTCGGTGTGGCCCGAACCGTAGGCGGCAATGTGCCGGGCGGCGCCGGACACCCCGTCGACGATGGCGACGCTGAGGATCGGGGCCAGGTATTCGGTGGTCCAGTCGGCCGTGGTGGCGGCCTTCATCGAGGGCTCGATGGCCCGGGCGGCCGCATCGCCGCGCAGTTCGCAGCGCTCGCGGATCAGGGCGTCGGCGATCGGCGGCAGAAGGCGCTCGGCGGCGGCGCGGTCGATCAGCAGGGTCTCGGCCGAGCCGCAGACGCTGACCCGCCGAAGCTTGGCGTTGACCACGATATCGCGGGCCTTGGCGATATCCGCCGCCGCATGGACGAAGACATGGTTGAGGCCCTCCAGATGGCCCAGCACCGGGGCCCGGGCGTCGGCTTGGACCCGGGCCACCAGGCCCTTGCCGCCGCGCGGGATGATCAGGTCGATCTGGCGGTCCAGGCCGCCCAGCAGTTCGCCGACCGCGTCGCGGTCGGTGGTGCGGACGATCTGCACGGCGCTTTCCGGCAGGCCGGCGGCGCGCAGGCCGGTGGCGACGCAGGCGTGAATGGCCAGGTTGCTGGTGATGCACTCCGACCCGCCGCGCAGGATGACGGCGTTGCCGGCCCGCACGCAGAGGGCGGCGGCGTCGGCGGTGACGTTCGGCCGGCTCTCGTAGATCATCGCGATGACGCCGATCGGGGTGCGCACCCGGGCGATGTCGAGGCCGTTGGGCCGGGTCCAGCGGGCGATCTCAGCCCCGACCGGATCGGCAATGGCGGCGACGGTCTCGAGGGCCCTGGCGAGGTCCTCGACGCGCTCCTCGTCCAGCATCAGCCTGTCGAGCATCGGGCCGGAGACGCCGGCGGCCTTGGCGGCGGTCAGGTCCCGGGCGTTGGCGGCGAGGATGGCGCCGGCCCCGTCGCGGATGGCGCCGGCCATGGCGGTGATGGCGGCCGTGCGCTGCTCAGCCGACGCCAGCCGCAGGGCCCGCGCGCCGTCGCGCGCCGCCCGGCCCATGGCCAGCATCCTGCCCCGCAATGTCTGGCCGGCGTCGTCCATCCGCTCCGTATCTCAGATTTGCTCGCGATGAGCATTAGACGCCTTATTCGCCGTAGTCGAATTCGAACTTGGCGTTCTCGGCTTCCAGGCACTTGCCGTCCACCAGCTTGCTCGGGTCCTGGAAGAAGCCGCGGACCAAGCCCCGGGTGCAAGGGCTGCGGAAGCTGACGCCATGGGTGACGTTGGGGGCGATGAACAGCTGGCTCTTCGAGAAGCGGACGGCGGCGGCGCGGGCCAGTTCGGGTGGGCAGCCGGGGTCGATCTCGGCGGCCAGGAACAGGGTCGGGACATCGCTCGACTGCGGGGCGCCGTCGATCGGGTTCGGCTTGCCGACCGGCCAGGCGTCGCAGACCTCGAAATAGCGGCTCATCGAAGGAACCAGCAGGCCGGCGATGGGGTCATCTCCCACTTCGGCGACCTTGGCGCGATCCTCGAAGGCGAATTCCTCCTTGCAGAGGTGGGTCAGGTGCTGGCCCTCGAAGTAGGGGCTGCGGTCGGCGCGGTGGGCGTCCAGCGCCGAGAAGTCGCCCTTGGCGATGTTGGCCAGGTCGACCGGAAGGTGGCGGGCGCCGTCGTCGTCATAGGCCGCGTCCATCAGGAAGCCGCCGACGTCCGAGGCCGTGTAAGTGCGACCCTCGGCGGTCTGCGGACCGGCCACGAAGCGCCTGGCCATGGCGACCACGTCGGCCTCCAGGGTCGGATAGCGCTTGTGACACTCCGCGTCGGTCGCGCATTTGGCCATCACCAGGCGCACGGCGTTGGAAACCATCTGCGGCCCGCCCTGGCCCCAACT
>JBKJSF010000151.1:0-34914 GCA_046595895.1 Caulobacter sp.
CCGCTCACCTCGCCGACGATAATCCGCTCGGGACGCATCCTGAGGCAGTTCTTGACCAGGTCGCGCATGGTGGTCTGGCCGCTGCCTTCGAGGGTCGGCGGCCGGGTTTCCAGGCGCACCACATGCGGCTGCTGCAGCTGCAGCTCGGCCGCGTCCTCGCAGGTGATGACCCGCTCGGTCGGGTCGATGAAGGCGGTCATGGTGTTCAGGAGCGTGGTCTTGCCAGAACCCGTACCGCCGCTGATCAGCACGTTGCAGCGGCAGGCGCCGATGACGCCGAGGACCCGCGCCCCCTCCGGACTGACGGACTTGAAGTCCACCAGATCCTTCATCGTCATCTTCTCTTTCTTGAATTTCCGGATGGTCAGGGTCGGGCCGTCCAGCGCCAGCGGCGGGGCGATGACGTTGACCCGGGAGCCGTCGGGAAGGCGTGCGTCACAGATGGGGCTGCTCTCGTCGACCCGGCGGCCGACCTGGCTGACGATCCGCTGGCAGATGTTCATCAGCTGGGCGTTGTCGCGGAAGCGGACGTTAGTCAGCTGCACCTTGCCGCCGACCTCGATGAACACCCGCCCGGCGCCGTTGACCATGATGTCGGCGATGTCGTCGCGGGCCAGCAGCGGCTCGAGCGGGCCGTAGCCGAGGACATCGTTGATGATGTCCTGAACCAGCATGTCGGTCTCGGCGATCGACATCGAGACGTTCTTGATCGCCACCAGTTCGGCGACGATGTCCTTGATCTCGGCCGCCGCCGCGGTGGTGTCGAGCTGCGCCAGCTGGCTCAGGTCGATGGTGTTCAGCAGGGCGTTGAAGATCGTCGTCTTGGTGGCGTGATAGTAGTCGCTCTGCTCACGGACGATCTCGGTCGCCGGAGCCTGCGCCTCCTTCAGCTTGTTCATCACGTCGTTGCTGCGCAGGGCGGCGGCGGACTGCGGCTTGGCCCCGGAGATCGGCGGACTGGCCGGCGGACCGCCCGGACGGGTGGTCGGGGCGGCGGCCTGCGGCCGGGTGGCGGCGGGCGCGCCGCTCGGGGCCGGCGGCGGGGCTGGCCGGGCCGGCGCCGGGGCGCCATCGGTTGCACGCTTGCCGAACACCTATTTCTTCCTGAACAGGCCGGACAGCGCCGAGGCCTTCTTCTGGACCGGCGGCTCGCGCCGGCTGATCAGCTGGGCCAGGGTCTCGATATCGGCCGCCGCCTTGGACTTGGGCGCGCTCTCGATGATCATCTGGCCGTTGTTGGCGGCCTGGCCAAAGGTCTTGGCGTCGAAACCGATGATCATCGACGGAGCGATTCCAAGTGCGTCGCCGAAATCCTTGGCCGGAATTTCCGGGCGGCCCGGCAGGCCGACCTGGTTGAGCACCAGCCGGGGCGGATTGTCGTTCGGCCGCGCCAGCCGGACCAGATCGACCATGTTCTTGGCGTTGCGCAGGGAGGCCAGGTCGGGCGTCGCCACGATGACCAGGTCGTCGGAGGCGATCAGCGTCTTGCGCGTCCAGGCATTCCAGCCGTGCGGCAGGTCGAGGACCACGAACGGCGCGGCGGCGCGGATCTTCTGCGTCACCTCCTCATAGGCGTCGCCGGAGATGTCGTAGTCGTTGTCGAGCGTGGCCGGGGCGGCGAACAGGCTGAGCCGGTCGGTGCAGCGGGCCATCATCCGGTCCATCAGCACCGGATCGAGGCGGTCGGGCTGGCCGAGGGCGTCCATCACCCCCTGCAGCGGATCATGGTTGAAGTTGAGGCCGGCCGTGCCGAAGGCCAGGTCGTAGTCGACCAGAACTGTGCTGGCCTGCATCCGCTCCGAAATGGTCCAGGCGATGTTGTGGGCCAGGGTCGAAGCGCCGCAGCCGCCGCGCGCGCCGACGAAGGCGATCTGGCGGCCGAGGAAGGGCTGCGAGGGATCGGCATAGAGGCCACCGATGGCGCGGATGATCTGCAGCGGCTGCAGCGGCGGCACCAGGTATTCGCTCACCCCCCGGCGCATCAGCTCGCGATAGAGGGCGATGTCGTTGGCCGAGCCGATGACCATGACCTTGGTGCCCGGGTCGCAGACCTCGGCCAGGCGGTCCAGCAGGGCAATCATCTGAGGGGCCGGATCAAGGCTCTCAACGACCACCAGGCTGGGGGTCGGCTGGTTCTGGTAGTACTCGACCGCCGCACTGAGGCCGCCGGCCCGCACGGTGGTGGTGGCCCGTGATAGCCGCCGGTCGCCGCTGGCCCGCTCGACCAGTTCGGCCGTATCGGTGCGGGCGCAGAAGACGTTGATGGTGATGCGCGGCACCGGCGACTCGCCAAGCGAGGCTTCGGCCCCGGCGATCATGTCATGGACGGGATTGAGGCCGCCGTGAGAGAGGGATGGGGACGCTGCTGACGCCATTCTTGGATACTCGGGCTCGTCGTTCGGACGGGCGGGTGGGAAATCGGCGAACGGATCGCGTTCAGCGGCGCGCGGGGCGGCGGCCGGGGCGGCAGCGAACGGATCAGCGGCGAAGGGATCGGCGGCGAACGGGTCAGCCGCCTGCGGTGCGATCGACCCCACCGGCGAGCCGAGGTCGGCCCAGGGATCGACAGCCGGCGCCTGCGCCGGAGTGGCGAACTCGTCGTCGGCATCGAAGCCCAGGTCGAAGGAATCGTCGGCGGAACGCGGTTGCATGGGTCAGTTCACCACCTGGGAAACCTGGCCGCTGGCCTTGTCGTCCCACTTGGAGCCAGTCGCCTCGCCCTTGCGGAACTTGTCGTACATGCCCTCACGCTCGCCGCCCTGGACCAGCTGCTTGTCGCGCGGCGTGAGGAGATCCTGAGGATTGGCCAGCTGGGCCGCCATGTTGGCGGTCACCGCGCAGCCGAAGTTGTCGTAGGCGCGGTTGTCGTTGCTGTGGCTGAGGTTGCGCCAGCTCCCGCATTGGGGAACCTCGGCGACGTAGCTGTTGAAGCTGATCACCACCGGCGCCTTGGGATCGTCGGCCCCATCGAAGGCGGTCATGCGAATACTGGTCGCCGGCACGCCCAGGCTGATCAGCCGGTCGCGGGCGTCCCAGGCGACGCGGTTGGAGCCACGCGCGGCCGGGCCGGTGTCGGAGGCGCGGACGGTAATCTCGCGGGCCTCGGCCTTCATCCAGGCGCCCACGAAGCCTTCGAGGGCGTTGGCCTGGCCGACGGACAGCCCCGTCTCGTGCGGGGCCAGTCGGATGTCCCTCGGTTCTGGCGTGACCTTGACCTCCCGCGTCCAGGCGTCGAGCGCCGTGCCGGTGGTCAGGGCCGCCTGCGGGCCGGACGCCGGCGTGGCGCAGCCGCCGAGAAGCGCGGCTGCGGAAAGGGCGGAGAGGAGGAGGATGCGCGGGGTCATTTGCATTACTCGATCACGTATCCGATGGGGCCCTGGTAGCGGCGGCCGACGTTGGCGGTCGGCGGGGCGTTGACCGCCTTGTTCAGCTTGCCGAACAGGATGGTGTCGGGATCCGCGGCCAGCTGCAGGCCATCGGCCGGCGTCTGGAAGTCTCTGGAACCGCGAGGATCGACGATGTAGGGCGTCACCAGGATGACCAGTTCGGTCTGACCCGTGGTGAAGTCGCGACTGCGGAACAGCGTGCCGAGGATCGGGCTGTTCATCAGGCCCGGCAGGCTGTCGAGGGTCTGGGCCGAGCGCTCCTGCAACAGGCCGGCGATCATCATCGTGCCGCCGGACGGCAGCTCGACGACGTTCTCGGCCCGACGCACTTTCAGGCCCGGGATCACCAGGCTGGCGTTGGAACCGGTGCTCATGCTGAAGGCGCCCTCGTTGGAGAGTTCGGAAACCTCCACCGAGACCTTCAGATTGATGCGGCCGCCGGACATCACCACCGGCGTAAAGCCCAGGCCGACGCCGTATTTCTTGAACTCGATGGTCACCCGGCCGTCGCTATCCTGGCCAACCGGCACCGGGAACTCGCCGCCGGCCAGGAAGTTGGCCGGCTCGCCGTTGACCGAGGTCAGCACCGGCTGGGCGAGGGTGCGGACGAGGCCGACGCGCTCGAAGGCCTTGATGTTGGCCCCGCCCTTGTTGAGGTCATTCGACCCTGGAACCGTGCCGCCCAGGGTGGTGTCGACGCGAGGCCCGCCGACGAGCCCGCCGAGCAGGGCGCCGTTGATGCCGAACGTAGCGGTAGTGGCGAAACTGAGCTGGTTTTCGCCCAGCTGGCCGATGACCGCCCCGAGGTCGAAACCCAGTTGCTTGACGACGTTGCGGTTCACCTCGATGACGCGAACCTGCAGCATCACCTGATCGCTGGCGGCGGTCTGGATCATGTTGACCACCTGCTCGGGCTTGGCCACGAAGCGGCGGGC
Organism: Caulobacter sp.; assembly: GCA_046595895.1. Classification (GTDB taxonomy): domain Bacteria; phylum Pseudomonadota; class Alphaproteobacteria; order Caulobacterales; family Caulobacteraceae; genus Caulobacter. Next base: position 4,322 of record JBKJSF010000151.1, read on the forward strand.
GATCTGGCCGGCCTTCTCGGCGTCGGCGGGGGTCAGCACCAGGCCGGACAGGATCAGGGAATCGCCGACCGGCTCGATCATCACCCGGCTGCCCGGCAACACGCGGTTGATGGTGTCGGCCAGGGCGCCGGTGTCCTGATCGACGCGGACATTGAGCGCCAGGATGCGGCGCCCCGAGGCGTCGAAGAAGACGACGTCGGTCTGGCCCGAGGCGACCCCGAGAACATAGATGCGGCGCGGGGTGCGCAGCATGGCGTCGGCCACGGCCGGGTTGGTGACCAGCACGTCGCGGGCGTCGACCGGCAGCTCGACCACGGCCGACTTGCCGCGCGGCAGGCTGAGGGTCTGCGCCCCGCCGGCCGCCAGGTCGACCCGCAGGCTTCCGGGCGCATCGTAGACCGGCGCGGTGGCCGGGCCACCCGACAGCGCCCCTCGCGAGTAAGGCTGGGCCGAAGCCATCGGCCCGCCGAGCGCCAGACAGCCGGCGGCCAGCAGGGCGGGAATGATCCTCAGCCGGCTCATGGAGACACCTTCACTTCCGTAACCACCCCGGCGCGGTGGACGCGCACGGTGTGGGATTGTTGGCTGCCGCTGGCGCCGCCGCCGCGGCTTGGCCCGCCGGCGGTGTCGGTGACGCCGCGCAGGGTCAGGATCAGGACGCCGCTCTGCTTGGCCTGGGCGACGGCGCTGGCCATCGTCTCGGCGTCACCGGCGGGAACCTCAAGGGTGGCGACCGCCCCGACCATGGTCTGGGCGTCCTTGTCGGGCTGGGGCTTCTGGTCGATGGCCAGCACCCGGACGTTGCGCATCACGGTGCGGGTGACATAGCCCTTCATGTCTTCGCTCTGGGCGTCGCGGCTGTAGATCACATCGACCCGGTCGCCGGGCAGGATGAAGCCGCCGGCCGCGCTGTCGACGGTGACCGGCGCGGCGATGGCCCGCATGCCGGGTGTCAGCACAACGGCCATGAAGCTGCCCTCGCCGGCCCGCACCAGCTTGCGGGCGACGATCGGCTCGCCGACCACGAAGGGCTCCTTGACGATCGTTCCGACCATGCCGGCCATGTCGCCGCCCGCGAACAGGTTTCCGGCCGTGCGGGCCGCGCCCTCGGCCGCGCCGGCGGCGCCGGCCTTCTCGATCTTGACGCCGGAGCCATCGGTGATGAAGCTGGGGTTCATGGCCTCAGCCGGCCACTGCTGCCAACCGACATCGCCGGCGACGACGCGTGTGCCGATCGGCAGGTCACGCTTGGCGACCAGCACCTGCACGGTTGGCCTGGCGACGGGGCCGGCGGCGATGATCGCGGCGGGGACCGGCGCCTTCTTCGGCGCGAAGGCGCCGCGCACGACGAAGGCCAGCACGATAGCGGCCAGTGCGGCGATCACGAGGATGAACAGGCGGACAGGGCTCATGCGGCTCGAACTGCTGTCCCGGGGGTGAAAGAACCGGGGAAAACTCATGTGCGCGTCGGGCCTTGAGGCCCAGCGCACGGGCGATTCGCGTCGCGCCCTTCTGGCGGCGACCGCACCATCGACCGCCCATGGTTAACGCGGACCTAAACCGCCGCTACGAAAGGGCGGCGAACGCGAGGGCCAGGGGGCTTTCCGGGAACGCCGCCAGGGCGCCGAAGGCGATGGCCACGCCGTAGGGCGCGTCGCCCCCGGGCTGAGCCAGCCGGCCGACCCAGTCGGGGCCGCGCACCGCCAGGGGGCGCAGCCACACCGACCGAAGACCCAGCAGCGACAGGGCCAGCGCCCCGCCGGCCAAGCCGGTGACCAGAACGAAAGTCATCGAGGCGGGCCAGCCCAGCCACAGGGCGGCGGCCGCGAACAGCTTGGCGTCGCCGCCGCCGATCCAGCCCATGGCGAACATGCCCATCGACAGGAACAGGGCCCCGACGCCGATGCCGAGACAGATCAGCGCGGTCTGCCAGGGCATGCCCAGGGCGACCGCGGCCAGGCCGAAGCCGCCGATCAGAACCAGCGATATCCAGTTGGGGATGGTGAAGCTGGTGATGTCCTTCAGACCGCCCACGATGACCATGGCCGGGAAGACGCTCAGCAGCAGCAGTTGCAGGGTCTGGATCATTGCGCGTGAGAATGGCGCGGGAGGGTGAATGGAAGGTTAGCTGGGGACTGGATCGCCGCGCAATCTGCCTGTTGGTGCGCTGGATGGTTGAGACGGCGTTCCTGTCCCCAATCGGGGCAGGTCGGGGACAGGAACGCCCATCCAGGCTGATGAGCGCAATTGCCGGACATTTTTGCGGGGCGATCCAGTCCCCCGCACCAAGCGGAAGGGCCCGCGGATTTCTCCGCGGGCCCCCCGTTTTCAAGCGAAGCTTTGTGGGCTCGCTTTGGTCTTACGGCAGCTTCGAGTTGATGCCGCCGAAGGCAGTGTTGAGCTTGGTGCCGAGGGTCGTCACGGCGGTGATGATGACGACGGCGATGAGGGCGACGATCAGGCCATACTCGATGGCGGTGGCGCCGGACTCGTCTTTGGCGAAGCGCGAAACGAACTTGGTCATGGCTTTTTCTCCTGTTGCAAGCCTGGCGGGTTCAAGCCGCTTGGCCTGCTCCCCCGAAAACAAGGCCACTTTGGGGGATGGCGCTTAATTGCCAGTAAACATCGAAGTATCGACCAGAATTTTCTTTTGGTTTATTGGTGTTTACTATTAGTATCGATTAACCATATTCGAAATTTCCTTATTTTACGGGCACTTATCGCCCTTCTGAATGCGGCGATAACCTTTGGCGTTCGCAAGTTTTTTTAGAGCAACGTTCGCCGGGGCCGGTGGCGCGGCGGCGCGCCTGGCGGCGGTTGTTTCAGAATGGGCCAGAGTCGTGGGAGACTGCGGGGCCTCAGCGGAAGGCAGTGACGGCGCCGACGCCCGCCCGCCGCGGACGGTTGCCGAGGCAGCGGTTCAGGATCGTCTGCCGGCGACGCCGCGAGCCTGGATCCAGGGTAACGCGCCGGCGAGCCGGGGCTCCCAGAACGCGAAAAGGGCCCCGGCTTTCGCCGGGGCCCTTCCGTTTTCCTAGGCTTGCTGGGCCTTTCGGCCCCCTAAGATTAGGGAAGCTTGGAGTTGATGCCGCCGAAGGCGGTGTCAAGCTTGGTGCCGAGGGTGGTCACGGCGGTGATGATCACCACGGCGATGAGCGCGACGATGAGGCCATACTCAATGGCGGTGGCGCCGGACTCGTCTTTGGCGAAGCGCGATACGAACTTGGTCATGATGTATCTCCTGCTGGCGGTTCGAGGCGGGGTTTGTCAGGCCCATTGCCCGCTGCCCCCAGATGCATGGGCACAATGTCCCGTCGCGCTTAACGGCCAGTAAAGCTCACAAGCAAATCGCCGGTGTCGTCGAGTTTATTTTCTCCTATACTTAAAATTCGATTCACCCTGATGAATCGTCCGTTAGCCAAGCCCCCGCCCCTTCAGGCTTTCTTGACCAATTGGCGCGATTGTTAAGGCCTGATTCACGGCTCCGGATTTCCCCCATGCGTCGCCTGCTCCTCGCCTTCACCGCCACCGCCCTGCTGGCCACGCCAGCTCTGGCGCAGACTCTGTCGGTCCGCGCGGACCAGGCGGTGCGGATCGCGCTGTCGGCTCCGGCCAAGGACGTGGCGGTCGGCAACCCGGCCATCGCCGACGTCATGGTGCTGGACGAGCGCAACATCCTGGTGCTCGGCAAGGGCTACGGCACGACCAACGTCATCGCCCTGGACCGCAGCGGCCGGCTGATCCTCGACCGGGTGGTGGTGGTCTCCGCCGCCGACGCCGGCGTCGTCACCGTCTACAAGGGAACCAGCGCCTCGCGGTACGCCTGCGCGCCCCGCTGCGAGGTCACTGATGAAGGCCCGGCCCCCCGGACCGCCAGACCGACCCCCTAGATTCCATACCGACCCCTGGAATCTATAAAGACTACACGCACGTGAGAGGCTCCTCGGCCTAAACCCTGTTTTAAGGCTGTCACGCTAGGGTCCCGCCCGTGAACGCGACCAACCCCCTTCTGCGAGCCCGCAAATTCCTCGCCCGCTTCGGCACGGCCAGGCGCGGCGCGACCGCCGTGGAATTCGCCTTCGTCGCCCTGCCCTTCCTGACGCTGCTGTTCGCGGTGCTGGAGTTGGGTATGGTGTTCCTGGTCTCGACCACCCTGCAGAACGCCGCCGACGCCGCTGGCCGCAAGATCCGCACGGGCGAGCTGCAGAACAACGGCGGCACCCGCGCCACCTTCAAGGAGGCCATCTGCGCCGACATGTCCTGGCTGGGCTCGGACTGCGCGACCAACCTGACGGTCGACGTTCAGACCTACGCCAATTTCGACGCCCTGATGGAGATCGACCCGGTGACCGGCGCACGGAGCCTGAGGGGCCCGACCATCACCAACGGCGTTGTGCAGGAAGGCGCCTGGGAGCCCGGCAGCGCAGAGGACATCGTCCTGGTCCGCGCCTACTACAGCTGGACCCTGTTCACACCGCTGCTCAACTCCGGACTGGCGAACATCGGCAACAACAAGCGGCTGATCAGCACCACGGTCACCTTCCGCAACGAACCGTGGGGTACTTAGAGATGGGGGGGACCTGATGGGCCTGTTCCGCCGCCTGGCGCGCGACAAGCGCGGCGTCTCCGCCGTCGAGTTCGCCCTCATCGCCCCGGCCCTGATCGCCTTCTACTTCGGCCTCGCCGAACTGACCCAGGCGATGATGGCCGAGCGCCGCACCAGCCACGCCGCCTCCTCGATCGGCGACCTGGTCGCCCAGTCCACCCAGATCAGCACCGGCACGGTGACCGACGTCTTCACCATCGCCCGGGCGGTGATGTCGCCCTTCCCGACCACCACCCTGAAGATGCGGGTGACCTCAATTGTCGCCGACTCCTCGGTCACTCCCAAGGTCGCCTGGAGCCAGGGCGAAGGCCTGACCGCGCTGGGCACAGACTCGACCCAGACAGTGCCCGCCGGTCTGCTTTCGGTCGCCGGCGACAGTGTCGTCCTGTCGGAAGTCCAATACAGCTACGACTCGCCGGTCGACTACTTCGTGCCCAACGCGGTGGTTTTCACCAAGAAGTTCTACCTGCGCCCGCGCAAGTCGGACGCCGTCGCCAAGGTCAACTGATCAGCGTCAGCCCGGGAGAAGCCAGTCGGCGATGTCCCAAACGGCATAGGCAAGAACGGCCAGCAGAAGCGTTCGGCAGACCAACTGCACGGCGCGCAATGTCGGATAGTCCGCACCGCTGATCGGCAGGAAGAGAACCCCTATCATGCGGATCAGATCGAAGATTCCCGCCGTGCCCATCCTGATCCGTGTGGGCATGACATGCTGGACGGGCGAGCCATCCCGCCGCGCCAGGATGTAGAAGGCGATCAGACCCGGCAGCTGAATGCCGGCGCACAAGAGTCCGATCCAGACCTTCGGCATCAGCCTGCCCCTGCCAGTGCGGCCACCATGGAAGACGGCTCTACAGTGATCCCATCAAGCGTCGCCACCGGCCGAACGCCGACCAGGCTGTTGGTCAGGAAAAGGCCTTCGCCGGCGCCCAGCCCGTCGCGCCCCACCCGCACCTCCTCCACCGCAATTCCCCTCGTATGCGCCCGGTCAATCACCACCCCGCGCATGATCCCGTTCAGCACGCCGCAATCCAGCGCCGGCGTCATCAGTCGCCCCTCGGAGACCCAGAACAGGTTGGCCGCGGCCGCGCAGGCGACCTCGCCAACCGTGTTGAGCATCAGCGCCTCGACCCCGCCGGCTTCCCGTCGGGCCAGCACATTGTCCAGGTAGCTGAGGGTCTTCAGCCGCGAGGCCGACGAGTGTTCGTTGCGCCGCACGCTCACCGTCACCAGCGCCACCGGGCCGACCGGGGCTGGTGAGGGGTTGGCCGTGGCGAACATCCGGGTCTGGGCCTGGGCCGGCCGGTCCAGCCCGCGTCCGCCCGAGCCCGCCGTCAGGGTCAGCCGCACGGCCGCACGGCTGAGCCCCGCATCCTCCACCGCCCGCTCGCACAGCCGCCGCGCCTGCCCCCCGTCCGGAACCGGCAGGCCCAGCGCCTCGCAGCCGGCCGTCAAGCGCGCCAGGTGCGCTTCCCAATGCTCCAGCGCTCCGCCCCGCGCCAACAGTGTCTCGAACAGTCCGTCGCCGAGCAGCAGGCCGCGATCGTCGAAAGGCACGGTCATGTCAGGGCCCGATGGATGGCAGCGATCTTGGCCTCGGTCTCCAGCCGCTCGGCGTGCGGGTCGCTGTCGGCGACGATGCCTGCCCCGGCCCGGGCTTCGATGCGCCAGCCGTCCCCTCTCCGCGCAAACGCCGCGGTGCGGATCAGCACGCTGGAGTCGAAGGCTCCATCGACCCCGGCCCAGAACAGCGAGCCGCAGTAGGGGCCGCGCGGCGGCTCTAAGCCCGCAATCACCTTCATCGCCTGCACCTTGGGCGCGCCGGTGACCGAGCCGGGCGGAAAGGCGGCGCGCAGAAGGTGGACGGCCGTCAGGCCTGGAGCCAGCCTCGCGGTCACTGTCGAGACCAGGTGATGCACATTGGCGAAGCTCTCGACGGCGAACAACTCCGGGGTGACGACAGAACCGGCTGGACTGACCCGCGCCAGATCGTTGCGCATCAGGTCGACGATCATCAGGTTCTCGGCCCGGTCCTTGTCGCTGGCCAGCAACTCGGCGGCCAGGGCCCGGTCCTCAACCGCATCAACGCCGCGCGGCCGGGTGCCCTTGATCGGCCGGGTCTCGATACGAAAATCTCCGGCCGTCACGGTCACGAACCGCTCCGGCGAATTGGAGACCAGCGCCAGGTCGCCCAGATGCAGCCAGCCGGCGAACGGGGCCGGGCTTTCCCCGACCAACCGGGCCAACAGATCATACGGTCCCGTATCGCGCGCCATCGGCCCGCCCCAGACGCGGGCGACGTTGGCCTGGAAGATTTCCCCGTCGTGGATGCGCCGGACCACCTGCGCGACGGCCTCTTCGTACGCCTTGCCGGCCGTCTCGGCCACGAAGTCCAGGGTTAGGCGCCCCTCAGCCGCCCGCCGGGACGGCGCGTCCAGCCAACCCGCCGCAGCCAACGCCTGATCCCGCGCCGCCGCCTCACTCGGCCCCCGGCCGACTGCCAGGACCCGCCGCTCATGATGATCGAAGGCCAGCAGGGCGGGATAGCGATAAACGCCCAGGTCAGGCCAGCCGTCGACATGCGCCTTCAGCCCCAGCGCCTCGACGCGGTCGCCCAGTTCATAGGCCGCCAAACCCGCCACCCCGCCCTGGAACGGCGGGCCGTCAGGGTCGTGCTCGCAACGCTCGCCCAGCAGCGCCTCCAACTCGACGAAAGCGTCGCGCCCGTCGGTTCGCTCCAGGCGCAGCCCGGCTTCGGGCGCACGCAACACATAAGACCACCGCGCCCTTGGCCCATCGCCCCCGGACAGAAAGGCGCAGGTTCCCGTCTCCGTCCCGAAGGCGGACAGGACCTCGGCCGGCGCCCGCCAGGGACGCGGCTCTATGACGACGTGACGCATGGGCGGCGAATACCGCCGCGCGGGTTCAGGGGGAAGGGTGTCAGTTTGTGCGGAACTCTCCCTTGCCGCCGCCCTTGACGAAGAACATCCCCGCCAAGCCCAACGCCAGGAGCCCGGCGATCGGAATGAATCCGCCCTGCTGGGTGCCCGACATGGTCGTGAAGATGCCGACCAGCAGCGATCCGATCCACACTGTCGCCGTCCCCGACATGGCGTACAGCCCGAAGAAGGCCGGCAGCTTTTCCGGCGGCGACAGGCGGGTCAGCAGGGTGCGACTGGAGGCGTAGTGGGCGACCACGAAGATCGCCACCCCGAAGCCGATCACCAGATAGATGATCTCTGGCAGGGTGCGGAACATCGGGCCGTTCCAGACATCGGCGTGTGCGGCCGGATCGAAAGTCCAGAAAAACAGAATCTTCTCCCGGCCCATGCCAAGCAGGGCGGTCAGGCAAACAATAGCCCCGGCGATCGCCACCTTCACGGCGTTCAGCGGCCCGATCTTCCGGTCCATGAAGGCCCCGACGAAGCCGCCGACCACGGCGAAGATCGACAGCAGGATGCCGTAACCCAGCATCTCCAGCACCTGCCAGCGCATCACCCCCGCCGCGTACAGGCCGCCGAAAGCCAGCAACGAGGTCATGCCGTCGGTGAACAGCATGCGGGCGATCAGGTAGTTGCGCATGTCCGCCTCGCCCCGCAGACTCTTCAACGTTTCCCACAGACCGCCAGCGCCTAGCCGCAGACTGGTCAGGAACCGCTCGCCCGAACGCGGCGCGTCCGGCGTGAACAGAAACATCGGGATGGCCAGCAGCACCAGCAGAGCGGCGCAGATCGGCGCCACGATGCGGGAGGACTCACCCTTGGCCGGATCGAGCCCGAACAGCGGCGTCTTCGGAATGAAGCTCCAGTCGACCTGGCCAGGCAGGGCGAAGGCGATCAGGCAGAAGATCAGCGCCAGCACCGAAAACGCGTTGCCGAGCGACAGCGCCAGCCCGGAGGCGTGCGGTGCGTGGCTGGTCCCGGCGGCGCTGATCAGCATCGAATTGTGCAGCACCTCGCCATAGACGAACAGCACCCCGATCAGACCCAGGATCCACAGCGTCATGGTCACGGTGATTGCCCCGCCCGGCGTGACGAACCACAGGCTGGCGATTAGCGGCGACATCAGCGCCACGATGACCAGCAGTACCGGCTTGCGCGACCCGAACCGCTCCATGGCGGCCCCCAGGAAGGGCGCGGTGACGGCCAGGAACAGGCTGTAGAGGGTCGTCATGGTGGCGACCATGGCCTGGCCCTTCACCGCGTTGCCGACCACCGCCGATGTAAAATAGGGGGCGAAGATGTAGATGCTGATCAGCACCACATAGGGGTCGCGCCCGCCCTGAAACAGCGACCAGGCCCAGCCGCCCCGCGACAGTCCGGCAAATCCCGTATTGACCAGACTCGCCGGCCCGGCCCCGTCAGCGGCCGCCGCGGCCTCCGGCTGCAGGCTGCCGGGCAGACCATCGCCTAGCGCGCCGGAGGGGGGCTGCTGCACCATCTGAACGTCTCCGAAATCCCGCTGAGCAGAGCCGTCTCAGGTCGCGGCCTTGGTCATACCGTGGGCTGGAATCCGCCCACAGGGAAGAGGGATTTTAAACGGCCGTTCGCCCTACAGCAGAATGCGCCGCTCGACCGCCCCCCGCCGCGCCGCATCGACCCCCAGGGCCTCGCGCAAGTAGCCGTCGATGTCGCCGTGCTCGCGCTTCATCGCCGCGAAGGCCCGCTCCAGATAGCCCGCCTCGACGCCCATGGCCGTGCGGATGGCGCTGTCCTCCGGACGCTTGCCGGTCAGCTCCTCGACGTGCGCGGCGAAAAGGGGCAGGCGCTTGGCGAAGCGCTCCTCGTCGTTGGTCAGCAGGTAGTCGGCCATGATGTCGTCGGGATGCACCCCGGCGATGTGGTGGGTCAGGGCGCAGAGGATGCCGGTGCGGTCCTTGCCGGCCGCGCAGTGGACCAGGGTGGCCCCTTGCGTTTCCCCCAGCCGCGCGAACCAGCGGCTGTAGGCGTCGACGTGGCGGGCGTCGTGCGGCGCGCGGTCGTAGTAGGTCAGCATGTAGTCGCGCATGGTGTCGGAGGTGATGGTCCCCGAGGCCATGAACTTGTGCCAGGGATCCTCGCCATCCTCGGGATGGTCATTGGCGATCACCTCGGCGGCGAAGCCCTTCCACCGCTTCGAGGGGCTGCGCTCCCGCTCGCCGGGCCTGCGCAGGTCGACGATCAGGCTGACGCCAAGCGCCGCCAACGCTTCCAGTTCCTCGTCCGAGGCCTCGGCCTGGTGGGCGGAGCGGAACAGCACGCCCTTTTTCATATGGCGCTGGCCGGCCGCGTAGTCGCCGAAATCGCGCAGGTTCTCGATGGTGGTGAAGGGCAGCTTGCGGGTCATGGCGAGGCTCTTAAGGGCAGACCGTGACGATGGCGAGACCGATCACAGCCCCTCGACGATCATGACCCGGTAATCGGCGCCCTTCAGGCGATGCGGCAGAGCCTCTTGGTAGGCCGGGCTGTCGTACCAGGCTTTGGCCTCGGCGGCGGTCGGGAAGGAAATGACCACGACGCCATCGACCTTCGGCCCCTCGAGGGTCTCGACCGCGCCGTAGAAGGCCAGCGGCGTCATCTTGTGATCGCCCCGGGCGCCCGCGGCCTTCTTGCCGTAGGTCGCCATCTCTTCGGCGTCGGTGATCGCGTTGCGGATGAAGATGACATAGGCGGTCATGGAGCGTCCTCGGCTGGTTCGGTGGCACGCTAGGCAGGGACAGGCGCGGCGCCAAGTATGACGTGGCGGCAGGGTCGCATCATCCGATCCCTCTCCCGCTCGTCGGGAGGGGGTGGCCTCCGAAGGAGGTCGGGTGAGGGCAGCGCCAGCGGTGAGTGATTGGCGACCCCAGTCCCTGGAAGCCGGTGCTGCCCTCATCCGACCGCTACGCGGCCACCTTCTCCCGACAAGCGGGAGAAGGAACCCTGCAAGCCGCCCCAGCTTCCCTGCGTTGACATCCCGGCCGTCGGGACCACATGGAAAGCCAACACTCAGCGCCTCCCCGCGCCTTGCCAAGGACCCTCCGCATGTCGGATGTCGCCGCTCCGGTCGCCCCTGCCCCGGGCTGGACCCCCTCCGCCGCCCAGCACCTGGAGAAGGTGCTGTGGGTCAAGCATTGGACCGACCGGCTGTTCAGCTTCGCGATCGCGCGGCCGGATACCTTCCGGTTTCGTTCCGGCGAGTTCGTGATGATCGGCCTGCCGCCGGCTCCGGGCGAGGCCAAGCCGATCCTGCGCGCCTATTCCATCGCCTCGCCCAGCTTCGCCGAGGAGCTCGAGTTCCTGTCGATCAAGGTCCAGGACGGCCCGCTGACGTCGCGGCTGCAGCACATCCAGCCCGGCGACGACGTCCTGCTTGGCAAGAAGCCGACCGGCACCCTGGTGCTCGACGCCGTGCGGCCGGGCAAGCGTCTGTTCATGTTCGGCACCGGCACGGGCCTGGCGCCCTTCCTGTCGGTGGCCCGCGATCCCGACGCCTACAGCAACTTCGAGCAGGTCATCGTCGGCCACGGCGTGCGCGAGATCAGCGAGTTGGCCTACCGCGACCTTTTCACCGCCGAAATCTTCGAGGACCCGCTGGTCGGCGAGGAGGCCAGCAAGCAGCTGCTCTACTACCCGACCGTCACCCGCGAGCCGTTCGAACGCCAGGGCCGCTTCACCGACCTGATCAGCTCGGGTCAGCTGTTCAAGGATCTCGGCCTCGAAGGCACGGCCTTCAACCGGGAGGAAGACCGCATCATGCTGTGCGGCTCGATGGACTTCATCAAGGACATGGCCGCCGTCGTCGAAAGCCACGGCCTGGTCGAGGGCTCGAACGCCGAACCAGGGGATTACGTCCTCGAGCGGGCGTTCGTCGGCTGACTGCCGAGACTGCCGCCGACGGATGACGGGCCAGCGGATGTGTGGGACACCCGCTCGATGTCCCTCAAGAACCTCACCGTCGAAGACGCCCGCGGCCGCATGCTGGGCGCCGCCGTGCGCACCGCGACCCACAGCCTGCAACTGAGCGACGCCGACGGCGCCACCCTGGCCGAGGACATCCACGCCGTTCGCGACCAACCGCCGTTCGACGCCTCGGCCATGGACGGCTGGGCGTTGCGCGACGCCGACGCCCATGAGGGCGCGGTCCTGACCATCGCCGGCGAGAGCGCCGCCGGACGGGGCTACGACGGCGTCCTGCAGCCGGGCCAGGCCGTGCGCATCTTCACCGGCGGCGCGGCGCCGGCCGGGGCGGAACGGGTCGTCATCCAGGAAGACACGATGCGCGACGGTGACAACGTCCGCATCACCCGGCCGCCGTCGCCGGGGCGCAATATCCGCGCCGCCGGCGGCGACTTCCGGACCGGCCAGATGCTGCTGGCCGCCGGGACGAGGCTCGATCCCTGGCGGCTGTCGCTGGCCGCCGCGGCCGGCCGCGCCACCGTCGCGGTCAGCGCCCGCCCCCGCATCGCCATCCTGGCCACCGGCGAGGAGCTGGTCTCGCCCGGCGGCCATCCGGGCCCGTTCCAGATCTTCGAGAGCGGCAGCGCCGGCCTGGTCCCGATGATCGCCCGCTGGGGCGGCGAGGCCCAGCGCCTCAGCCCCGCCTGCGACGACGAGGACGCCATCGCCGCCGCCGTGACCGGGGCCGGCGCCGACCTGATCGTCACCATCGGCGGCGCCTCGGTCGGCGACTACGACCTGGTCAAGCCGGCCCTGAAGCGCCTCGGGCTCGACCTGCTGGTCGAGACCATCAACGTCCGGCCGGGCAAGCCGACCTGGTTCGGAACGCTTGCCGACGGCCGCCGCGTCCTCGGCCTGCCGGGCAACCCCGCCTCGGCCTTCGTCTGCGCGGAGCTGTTCCTCAAGCCACTGCTCGCCGCCATGTCCGGCGGCGTGGCGGGACCGTTGATGGAGCCCGCCCTCCTCGCGCAGGACCTGCCCGCCGCCGGCCCACGTGAGCACTGGATGCGCGCCATCCTCCGCCCGGAAGGTGTCCAGGCCTTGCCCGACCAGGACAGCAGCCTGGTCACCGTCTTCGCCGCCGCCGACGCCCTGCTGCGCCGACGTGCAAACGCCCCAGCCTTGGCGGCTGGGGCGCTCGTCGAAATCCTCAGGCTGGACCGTGCCTAATGTACCGTCGGGCCGTTGTCGTGAACGATATTCCCGCGCCGGTCCCATTGGTCCTTCAGCAGGTTGGCCAGGCCCATCCAGCCGGCGGTCGGGGCCGCCACCGCTCCGGGCGAGGGCTGCACCTTGAAGGCGTGATAGGCATAGACCGCCCCGGCGCCGACCGAAGCCACCCCAACGGCTACCCGGCCGCCGACCCGCTTGGGCCCCAGCGCCATCCAGGCGGCCGAAAAACCCTGCACCAGGCCCCAAAGGGTCAGGGCCCGCGTCCGCGTCGCCCCCTGCGGTGAATTCCACACCCGCAGGCCCGAGATGGTCAGGGCCGTGAACATCGACGGCCAGATCACCGCAAAGGCGGCCTTCGGCGGATTGGTCACCGGCCCCTGGGACTCGGCGAAGTCGCTCATGTAGTCGGGCTCCTCAGAGACGCTACGGCGCGAGGCGATCACCTCGGCCAGGGCCACAGCCCCGCCGGCCAGCAACAGGCCGAGGAGCACATGGCCCGCCGTGGTCACCGGCCTGGCCGGAACCTCGAGCATCCCCTCGGGACCCATCTCATAGCGCATGCGTCGTCTCCCTCGATCTCCGGCGCGGAGCCTCCGGCTCAACGCCAGCCAGCGGCCGGCGGTTCCGGAGCCGGGAGCAGCCTCGTCTGCGTCGCCGGAGTGAGGCAAGGCATCATTCGGGGCGTGTTTGGCTTAGTGGCCGTCGCCGCCGGTCAGCTCGCCCATGGCGCTCTGCAGGTAGTTGTGCTCGCCGAGCTGACGGACCAGGTCCAGCTGGGTCTCCAGGAAATCGATATGGTCCTCGGTGTCGCTGAGAATCTCGACCAGCAGTTCGCGGGAGACATAGTCCTGCGCCTCCTCACAGGCCTTCACCCCCGGGATCAGCGTCTCGCGACCGCCGACCTCGACCGACAGGTCGGCGGCCAGGCCCTCGGGCACGGTCTCGCCGATCTTCAGCTTGTGGAGGTCCTGCAGGTTGGGCAGGCCGTCGAGGAACAGGATGCGCTTGATCAGCTTGTCGGCGTGCTTCATCTCGCCGATCGACTCGTCATAGGTGATCTGGCCGAGCTTGCCGAGGCCCCAGTGCTGGTACATCCGCGCATGCAGGAAGTACTGGTTCACGGCCGTGAGTTCGTTGGTCAGAACCGCGTTCAGGATGCGGATGATGGCCGGATCGCCCTTCATGGCGGTGCTCCTCAAGGTGTCGTTGAAGCGTGCATGAACCCGGTCGGGGCGGCATCGCAACCCATATCTGTGCGAACGTTTCGCGCTCTCAGAGAAATCTTCGCGAATGCCTCGCGACTACAGTAAGCGCCGGAAAATCCGCCCTGAAAGGCGCTATTCGGCCGCGTAGCGCAGGGCTTCGCGGCTCTCGTCGATCATCTGGCGCATCTCGCAGACGCATTTGGCGCACTGCGCCTGGCAGCCTTGGCTCTTGAACACCTCGGCCGGACGCGAGGCGCCGGCTGCGATGGCCTGGCGGACGTCCCGTTGGCGAATACCGTTGCAGTTGCAGACGTACAAGGAGGCAGCCCCGAACCCAGTTGAGAACGATTGTCGTTCTCTAGCCGATCCCGTGCGCCGATGCAACGCATTCGCAACTAACCATGTTTTGGGTCAGCGACGTCACGGCCACCGCCGATAAACACCCACCCGCCGGGCGTTTAGAAATATGTCTAGACATATTCATCCGCATTTTCGGCCGCCTCCGAGGGCTCGGTCGGAGGCGTTGGTCGCGGCGTTGCGCTTTCGACCAACAAACCCCGCCGATCGACCAACGCACTGACCAACACCCCGGGCTAAATTTTCGCACCCTGAACCCACGCCAAAGCAACGGCTATGGCGTCTGGCCCGCTTTCGAGGCTTTCGAAGAACGACGACTTCTTTGTTGGTCTGCCGAGCGGCGGTATAATGGTCTCTGCTGCGATAACGGCCCGCCTGGCCCTGAGGCGGCCGCCGCTCTGGACGCGAGCGCCGGCCTTGCGCAGATTGCACGCCTTGAGGTTTCAGGGGTGGCTTTCCATGGTTCGTTGTCTAGTCGCGCTGGCGCTTACGCTGGCGGTGGCCCTGCCGGTTGCGGCGCAAAACAAACCCCGCTCGGTTTGGACGGCGGGCGCTGCCTATGACGCGGCCATTCCGCAGCCCAAGGCCGTCGTCGGCCATGAACTCGGCGAACGGCTGACCCTGTCGGCCGACGTGCGCCGCTATTTCGAGACCCTGGCCGCGGCCGCGCCAGACCGTATGCGGATGGGCGACTACGGCCGCACCTGGGAGGGCCGGGTGCTGCCCTATGCTGTGATCAGCTCGGCCCGCAACATCGGCAGGCTGGACGAGATCCAGGCCAACGCCCGGGCCCTGGCCGACCCGCGTCGCACCGACGCCGTCAGGGCGAAAGCCATCATGGCCGACCAGCCGGCCATCGTCTGGCTGGCCTACAGCGTCCACGGCAACGAGACCTCGCCGGCCGAGGCGTCGATGGCCACCGCTCGCCACCTGCTGGCCTCCCGCGATCCGGCCGTCGCCGGCTGGCTCGACCGGACAGTGGTTATTCTGGTCCCGACCCAGAACCCCGACGGCCGCGACCGCTTCATCAACGGCTATGAGGCGGCCTTCGGCCTCGAGCCCGACACCGACGCCTCTTCCGCCGAGCGGGCCGAGCTGTGGCCGCAGGGACGGTTCAACCACTACCTGTTCGACCTCAACCGCGACTGGTTCGCCCAGACCCAGCCCGAGACTCGCGGCCACAGCGCCCTGATGCGCCAGTGGTACCCGCAGGTGGTCGCCGACGCCCATGAGATGGGCACCAACGCCACCTACTTCTTCCCGCCCGAAGCCGATCCGCTGAACCCCCTGCTGCCCGAGGCGCAGGTGCGCAGCCGGGCGCTGTTCGGCCGCAACCACTCCGCCGTCTTCGACCGCGAGGGCGTCGACTACTTCACCCGCGAGAGCTACGACGCCTTCTACCCGGGCTATGGCGACAACTGGCCGAGCTACTTCGGCGCCGTCTCCATGACCTACGAGCAGGCCAGCGTCCGGGGCCTGGCCGCCCGCCGCTCGACCGGCGAGCTGCTGACCCTGGCCGACGCCACCCGCAACCACTTCCTGATCTCGCTCTCGACCATCCAGACGGCCGCCGACAATCGCGAGCGGCTGCTCGGCGACTTCTACAGCTACCAGGTCTCGTCGATGGCCGAGGCCCGCGCCGCCGGCTCCTGGATTCTACCGCGCACCGCCGCCGACCCGGGGGCCGCCGACCGCCTCGCCCAGCTGCTGGTCCGCCAGGGCATCGAGGTCAGCCGCTCCGAGACCGCGATCAAGGCCTGCGGCAAGTCCTACGACGCCGGCGCCTACGTCATCGACGGCGGCCAGCCGCATGGCCGGCTGGTGCAGGTCTTGTTCGACCGCAGCGTCTCCATGACTCCGCAGTTCATCGCCGAGCAGGAGCGCCGCCGCGCCAAGGGCCTGGCTCCCGAGATGTACGACGTCACCGGCTGGGCCCTGCCGCCGCTGTTCAACACCCCGGCCGAGCGCTGCAAGGGCGTGCCGTCCGGCCGGCCGCTGGCCGTCGACGAGATCGGCAAGGGCTATGTCGCCGGGGCCGAACGCCCGGTCGCCTGGGTCGTGCCGCCCGGCTCGCAGGCCATGGCCCTGCTGGCCGGCGCCCTGCGCCAGGACCTGCGGGTGCGCTCGCCGGAGAAGAGCTTCACGGTCGGCGGCCGCGCCTATGCCGCCGGTTCGCTGGTCATCCCGGCCGCCGGCAACCCGGCCGACCTGCGCCAGCGGCTCGACGTCCTGACCGCCCGCACCGGCGCCGTCGCCGTCGGAGTGGAAGACACCTGGGTCACCGCGGGCCCGAGCTTCGGCTCGGAGTTCTCCCCGGCCTTCGTCGCCCCGCGCATCGCCATGGCCTGGGACCAGCCGACCTCGCCGCCGGCCGCCGGCGCCACCCGCTACCTGATCGAGCGCGGCTTCGACTATCCGGTCAGCGTCATCCGCACCGACCGCCTCGGAGCCGCCGACCTGGCCCGATACCAGGTCCTGATCCTGCCCGACGGCGGCGCCTATCGGGCGCGCCTGGGTCCCGGCGGCATCGCGGCCATTAAGGACTGGGTGCGCCGGGGCGGGGTGCTGATCGCCCTGGGCGGGGCGGTCGAGCTGCTGGCCGACCCCGAGGTCGATCTGATCGCCGCCCGGCTCGAGACCCTGGCGACGCCGGACGGCGAGAAGCCCGCCGAGGGCATCGACGGCAAGAAGGCGGCCGTGCCCGGCGCCCTAATCAAGGATCCGAAGGCCTATGACGCGGCCCTGCGGCCGGTCGAATCCGGACCCGCCTCCTCGCCTGGCGTGGTCGCCAAGGCGGTCGTCGACGGCGACCACTGGCTGGGGGCCGGGGTCGCGCCGAGCGTCAACATCCTGGCCGCCGGCTCATCGATCTACACCCCGCTGCGCCTCGACCAGGGGGTCAACGTCGCCCGTTTCGCCGGGGCCGACGAGGTCCTGGTCGCCGGCTACCTGTGGAAGGAGACCCGGGAGCAGCTGGCCTACAAGCCGCTGGTCATGATCCAGGAACTGGGCCGCGGCCAGGTCATCGCCTTCACCCAGGACCCGACCGCCCGGGGCTTTCAGCGGGGCATGGACGTCCTCTTCCTCAACGCCATCTTCCGGGGCGCCGCCCACGCCTCGCCGACGCGGTAAGGATCAGCTCAGTTCCTCGGACGAGTAGCCGAGGATCTCCCGGGCGATGATCAGCCGCTGGATCTGGCCGGTGCCTTCGTAGATGTCGCTGATCCGGCCGTCGCGCAGGTATTTCTCGACCAGGTGGTCGTGGCTGACCGACATGCCGCCCAGAACCTCCATGGCCCCCTGCGTCACCGTCCGGCAGACATCGCCGCCCTTGGCCTTGCAGACCGAGCTTTCGAGGTTGTTGGGCCGGCGCTTGTCGCTCAGCCAGGCGGCGTGCAGCACGGTCAGGGCCGCCGCCTCGGTGTCGGCCTCCAGTTCGATCAGCTTCTGCTCGACGGCGGTGCGCTGGTTGAAGCTCTTGCTCCAGTCGACCTCGACCCCCTCGGCGGCCAGCGCCTCGCGGGCGAACTCGAACGCCCCCTTGGCCTTGGCGACGCCGCCTGAAGCCACCGCCGGACGGGTCATGTTGAAGGTCTTCATCACCCCCTTGTAGCCGGCCGAGCCGCCGTCCTTGGGCACGGTCTCGTCGCCGCCCAGCACCGAATCGCGCGGCACCCGGCAGTCGCGGAAACTATAGGCCGCCGTATCCGAGGCCCGGATGCCGAGCTTCTTTTCCTGCCGCACCAGCTCGAAGCCGGGCGCGCCCTTGAGCACCAGGAACGACTTGATGCCGGCCCGGCCGGCCGACTTGTCGATGGTCGCCCAGACGATGGCGCCGTCGCATTTCACCCCGTCGGTGACGAAGATCTTGTCGCCGTTGATCACCCATTCGTCGCCGTCCAGATACGCCGTCGCCTGGATGGCCTTGGTGTCGGAGCCGACGTTGGGCTCGGTGATCGACATGGACAGAAAGAGGTCGCCCCACTTGGCCTTCTGCTCGGGCGTGCCGGCCGACTGCAGGGCGGCGTTACCCAGGCCGCTTGCCCTGCCCATCGGCATGGCCAGGCCGAGGCCCCGCACCACGCCGCGTGAGGAGCCGCGGGCCATGCTGACGGCCATCATGAAGGTCATCATCGGGGTGTCGTCGGGAGCGCGCTGCCCGAACATCGGGAACACCTCCTCGAAGCCGCGCTCGCCTTCGAGCCGGGCGGGCGGGGTCTCGTGCTCGTGATCCTCGTAATATCGGGTGTGGGCCTGGGTCGAATTACCAACCTCGACCACCTTGTCGAGGATCTGCTGGTCGATCTCTGAGAAGCGGAAGTCAGCCATTTTCGTCTCTCCTCAGACCGAAACCGGACCGTCAAGGACGGTCAGGGTGCGGGCGTTGCGCAGCCACATTTCCAGCGGCAGGTCGCGGATGAAGCCGTGGCCGCCGAAGATCTGCAGGGCGTCGTCGGCGACCTTGATCGACTTGCGGCGCACGAAGTCCTGGGCCAGGGCGCAGGCCTTGGCGGCGCCCGGATCGTTGTGCTCCAGCAGGCTGGCGGCCTTCCAGACCATCCAGCGCATGGCCTCGCACTCGATATGCATGTCGGCCAGCATGAAGGCGATCGACTGCTTCTTGGCGATCGGCTCGCCGAAGGCCACACGCTCCTTGGCGTAGGGGATGGCGTAGTCGGTCGCCTGCCGCGACAGGCCGACAGCCAGCGCCGCCGCCCCGATCCGCATCTGGTTCAACAGCTTCAGGGCGTCGATGCCGGCGTCGCCCCCGAGCCGCGCCGAGCCGGGCAGTTCGACGGCGTCGAGGGTCACTTTCGACTGGGGGACGGGCTTGAGGCCCATGGAGCCGCTCTCGGCGGAGACGGTCAGCCCCTTGGCGTCGCGCGCCACGATGTAGGCCTGCACCGCGCCGATGCCGTCGCCGTCCTCATCGCGGGCCAACACCAGAAAATGGCTGGCCCGGTCGCCGAACGGCACGAGGCGCTTTTCGCCGTTCAGGACGAAGCCGTTGCCGCTGCGCTTGGCCGTGGTCCGCAGTCTCTCGGCCGAGAAGCCGAACTGTCCCTCCTGAAGCGCCACACTGGCCGCGACAGGATCGTTGCCCGCGAACTTCGGTAGATGCTCGGCCTTCTGCTCTTCAGTGCCGAAGTCGATCAGCGCCCCGACGAACTGTCCCGGCGCCATGATCGCCGCGCCCTGGCTGGCGCAGCCGCCGCCCAGCGCTTCGAGGATCACCGCATTGGTCATGCAGGACCGCTCGCCGCCGGCCCCGCCGTAGGCCTCCGGGATGGAGGCGGCGATCAGGCCAAGCTCCCACCCAGCCTGGATGACCTCGGCCGGCATCTCGCCGGCCTCATCGATGGCGCGCGCCCGCGGCGCCAGCACCTCGGCCGCGAAGCTCCGCAGGCTCTCGCGGATCATGGCCTGCTCTTCGGTCAGGTCGAAATCGATCATGCAGCTCTCCCTGCCCGCAGGATCGCCGGCCGACCTCGGGGAAGGCAACCCCTCCCAGACACCCGGGGCGACATCGGCCCGCACATCAGGATGAGCCAAATGGCCGATGCCGCGCCGACCAGGCGGAGAGACCCTGCTGTCCTGTTCAGGCAATCCTCAAGGGGACGATGATGACGCATCCACGCATAGCGACGCTCGGCGTCGCGGTTTCTGGGCTGGCGCTGCTGGCCGGGTCGGGGTCGGCGCAGCCGCTGCCCAATCCGCCGCTGGCGCAGCTCACCGCCGCGACGCCGAAGCTGGAAAGCATCTCTGGCTCCAACCAGAACTGCCAGAGCACCGGCCTGGTCTTCACGATCGCCGGCAGCGGCTACCAGGGCTCGGCCGACGTCTTCGAGGGCCCCGCCGCCCTGATCCTGACCGGGACCCGGCTGCAGGAGGTCAGCGAGGTCGCGGTCGTTCTGGCCAACGGGACCAGGCTGAGGCCTCTGACTCGCACGGCCTGCGCCGCTCCGACCGGCAAGACTGCAATCCGGGTCACCTTTTCCCTGCCCGGCGCGGCCAGCGGCGGCGCTCGCCTGGTGCTGATGGCCCCCGAGCCGCCACCCCTGGTGCGCGCGCCGACACCCCCGACCAAGGTCTGCATCGACCGCATCACCGGCCAGCCCACCGGCTGCCCCGACCTGCCGCCCGTCTCGACGACGCCAAGGATCCTGAAGATTGCCGACGTCGGCCTGACCCTGGTCGCCCGGCCGCGTATCGACGGCGTGCAGCCGGACCGCATCAACGCCACGGGGGCCAGCGAGTCCTGCCGGGGCCGGGTGGTGTTCAGCGGCCGCAACCTTTCCCAGGCCCGCCTCGTCGCCGACGCACCCGGGACGAACTTCGGCGCCAGCATCGCCTTCCAGACGGCGACCAGCATAACCGCCGACCTGTCGAAGCGCTGCCCGGCTAACGGCATTGTCGCCACCCTCATCGAAGCGGCCGCCTTCGTCCGACGCGGCCCGGACGGCGCGGCGCGCGACGTCAGCCGCTGCGACACCTGCAGCGACGCCCCGGCGGGGGGAAGCTTTGGGGGCGGAGCTGTCAGGTTCGCCGGCCCCTAAGATTTGCTCGAAGCCCGTCCGCTGGTCGCCCCCGGGGCGGGCTACCCCCGCCCGCTGGTGGGGATGTCCTTGAAGGCCACATCCTTGTCGACGCGGATGTCCCCCGGCAGGCCGAGCACACGTTCGGCGATGATGTTGCGCAGGATCTCGTCGGTGCCGCCTTCGACGCGGGTCGCCGGCGAGCGCAACAGCATCTGCTGGAAGCGCGCCCCGGCCTCGGCGTCGGCCGGGCTGTTCAGCACCCCGGCCTGGCCCTGCAGATCGAGCGCAAACATCGCCAACTCCTGCATGGTCGCGCCGGCGACCAGCTTGCCGATGCTGTTTTCGGGTCCCGGAGTCTCACCCTTGCTGAGGGCGCTGATCGCCCGCATGCCGGTGTACTTCAGGCCGCTGGCTTTCACCGCGTACTGCGCCAGCCGCGAGCGCACGGCCGCGTCGTCGATGGCCGGGCCGTCCATGGTCTGCAGGGTCATGCAGTAGTCGAACAATTCGGGGAAGCCGGTCGGCATGCCCGAGCCGATCGACAGCCGCTCGTTCATCAGGGTGGTCAGCGACACCGACCAGCCCTGCCCCACCGCGCCGAGGCGCTGGTTGTCGGGGATGCGCACGTCGGTGAAGTAGACCTCGTTGAAGCCCGACTGGCCGTTGGCCTGCTTGATCGGCCGCACCTCGACGCCGGGCGACTTCATGTCCAGCCAGAACATGGTCAGGCCCTTGTGCTTGGGCACATTGGGATCGGTGCGGGTGATCAGGATGCCGTAGTCGCTGTGCTGGGCGCCGCTGGTCCAGATCTTCTGGCCGTTGATGATCCAGTCGTCGGAGCCATCCGTGGCCTTCTCGGCGCGGGTCCGCAGGCCGGCGAGGTCCGAGCCACCGGCCGGTTCGCTGAACAGCTGGCACCAGATGTGCTCGCCGCTGGCCATGGTCGGCAGCAACTGGCGTTTATGCTCCTCGCTGGCCCAGGCCATCAGGGTCGGGCCGCACATGCCGTGGCCGATGATGAAGGTGCCCGACAGGGCGCCGAACACCCCTTCTTCCTGACCCCAGATCACCCGCTCGATGGGGCTTGCGCCGCGGCCACCGTATTCGGGAGGCCAGTGCAGGCAGGCCCAGCCGGCCTCCGCCTTGGTCTTCTGCCAGGTCTTGGCGGCGGCGATCGGATCGCGCCCGCCGACGTTCATGGACGCAAAGCCGCTCTTCTTGAGGTCTGCCTCCAGGTCCTTGGGGGCATTGGCGTCGAGCCAGGCGCGCGCCGTGGTGCGGAAGGCGGCTTCTTCGGGGGTGTCGTCGAAATTCATGTCTGTGTTTCCCGATCAGGCCGCGGCCGGGGATTGGTTGCGCTTGCGCAGGCGGTCGATCAGCAGGTCTTCCCAGGTCGACTTTGAGCCGAGCCCCAAGGCCAGGGCGTTGGACCGCCGGTAATAGAGGTGGCAGTCGAAGGCCCAAGTGAAGCCCATGCCGCCGTGCACCTGAATGTTGTTCTTGGCGCAGTGCTGGAAGGCGTCGATGGCTGAGACCCGCGCTGTGGCCGCCGCCACCGGCAGCTCTGGCGAACCGGTCGAGAGCGCCCAGGCGCCGTAGTAGGCGTTGGAGCGGGCCAGGGTGGCCGACACATACATGTCGGCCAGCATGTGCTTGACCGCCTGAAAGCTGCCGATCTGCCGCCCGAACGCCATGCGCTCCAGGGCATAGTCGCGGCCCATCTCCAGGGCCCTGTCCGCCCCGCCCACCTGCTCGAAGGCAACCAGAACGGCGGCCCGGTCCATGACATCGGCGGCGATCCGCCAGCCTTCGCCCGGGGGGCCGAGGAGTTCGGCCGGCGCGCCGTCGAAGGTGATGCGGGCCTGGCTGCGGCTGGGGTCAATGGTGTCGATCGCCTCGCGCGTCACGCCGGGCCCGTTGAGGTCAACGAGGAATAGTCCGACCTGCCCCCCGCTACGGGCGACGACGACCGCCACGTCGGCGACGTCGCCGTCCGGCACTGGGATCTTGGTCCCGCTGAGCTTGCCGCCTGTGACGCTGGCTTTGATGAGCGCCTCTGTGATCCGGCCCACGCCCTCGGCCAGGGCAAAGGTCCCGATCGCCTCGCCGGACGCCAGCTTGGGGAGCCAGGCCGATTTCTGGTCCTCACTACCGGCCACCATCAGAAACTCCGACGCCATATAGATGGAGCTGGCCATCGGCACGGGGGCGACGACGCGGCCCAGCTCCTCTGCAATGACGCAGAGTTCGAGGTGACCAAGGCCGACGCCGCCGTATTCCTCGGGGATCGCCGCGCCCAGGAAGCCCATCTCGGCCAACCCTTTCCACAGGGCCTTGTCGTAAGGCTCGGGACCTTCCAGCACCGCCCGCACCGCCGCGGTCGGACAACGGTCAGCCAGGAAGCGCCGGGCCTCCTCGCGCAGCTGCTTCTGCTCGTCTGAGAAGTCAAAATTCACTTGGGCGGCTCCCGCATTTTCTGCTTTCCGCAAACGTGAACCGGATCACGCAGGGTCAGTCAAAGGCCGGGTCGCCGCACCCGCCAGCGCCACGAAAACCGGGGACACTATATAGATTTTCGACTGCCGCCGGCGGCCGATGCAGCGATGGAGGCCGGAAATCTATATAGTGTCCCCGGTTTTCCCGCCCCCGTCGTCGGATCCAGGCTGTTGGGCGGCGGGCTCTGGTGAGCTACACCCCCGCCCATGAACTGCCGCCTCTACCTGATCACCCCGCCGACCCTGTCGGACCTCGCCGCCTTCGGCCGCACCCTGGCCCAGGCGCTCGACGCTGGCGATGTCGCCGCCCTGCAGCTGCGGTTGAAGGATCAGCCGGAATCGATCATCGCCGCCGCCTGCGATGTGCTCGCGCCGATCTGCCAATCCCGCGACGTCGCACTGGTCCTCAACGACGACCCGAGGCTGGCGGCGAAACTCGGCTGCGACGGCGTCCATATCGGCCAGTCGGACATGAGCATGGCCGAGGCGCGCAAGGTCATGGGCAAGACCGCCATGGTCGGCGTCACCTGCCACGACAGCCGGCACCTGGGTATGGACGCCGCCGAGGCCGGCGCCGACTACGTCGCCTTCGGCGCCTTCCATCCGACGGCCACCAAGGAGACGCTGTATCGTCCGGACCCGGAAATCCTGACCATCTGGCAGGAGACCATGGAAATTCCCTGCGTCGCCATCGGCGGCATCACCGCGGAAAACGCCCGGCCGCTGGCCCAGGCCGGCGCCGATTTCGTCGCCGTCAGCGCCGGTGTCTGGTCGCACCCGGACGGCCCGGCGGCCGCGGTAAAGGCGATCAACGCGGCCATTGCCGGCTGACCTTGCTATAGAGGAGCCTCATCGCTAGGTTCCGCGACCTTTTTTCGAGACCCCGACATGCCCGCCACCTCCCCCCTGATCAACGTCATGACCGAAGCCGCCCGCAAGGCCGGCAAGGGCATGGCCCGCGACTTTGGCGAGGTCGGCGAGCTGCAAGTGTCGCGCAAGGGCTCGGCCTCCGACTTCGTCACCGCCGCCGACCTCAAGGCCGAGCAGTTCCTGTTCGAGGCCCTGAGCAAGGCCCGCCCAGGCTACAGCTTCATCGGCGAGGAACGGGGCCTCATCGAGGGCACCGACAAGACCCACACCTGGATCGTCGACCCGCTGGACGGCACCACCAACTTCATCCACGCCATCCCGCACTTCGCCATCAACATTGCTTTGCAGCGCGAGGGCGAGGTGGTCGCCTCGGTGACCTACAACCCGATCACCGCCGATTTGTTCTGGGCCGAAAAGGGCAAGGGCGCCTGGCTGGGCTCCGAGCGCCGCCTGCGGGTCGCCGCCCGCAACCGCCTCGACGACGCCCTGCTGGCCACCGGCATCCCGTTCCTGGGCAAGCCTGGCCATGCCCAGTTCCTCAAGGAGCTGCACCAGATCAGCCAGCGCGTCGCCGGCGTGCGCCGCTTCGGCTCGGCGGCGCTGGACCTGGCCTGGGTCGCGGCCGGTCGTTACGACGGCTACTGGGAACGCGGTTTGAATAGCTGGGACGTGGCGGCCGGCATGCTGCTGGTCACTGAAGCCGGCGGCAAGGTGACGAGCCTGGATGGCGGCGAGGACCCCATCGAGGCCAAGACCATCCTCGCCGCCAACCTGGAAATGCACCCGCTAATCCTCGAGAAGCTGCAGGCGGCGGCTTAAGCGCGAAGCGCGCCCTTCTCCCGCTTGCCGGGAGAAGGATTCACGTAACGAGCACAACCTTCCCCACGTGCGCCCCTGCCTCCAGGTAGGCGTGCGCCGCTGCCGCCTCTTCCAGCGGGAACGTCCGGTCCACCACCGCCTTGACCTTACCTGCCTCGACCCACGGCCAGACCACCCGCTCGATCTCCGCCGCCAGCCGCGCCTTCTCGTCGGCCGAACGCGGTCGCAACGTCGAGCCCGTCAACGTCGCCCGCTTCAACATCAGGCCGAACACCGGCACCTCCAGCATCCCGCCGCCCAGCGCCGCGATGTAGACGATCCGCCCGCCCACCTTCAGCGCCGACAGGTTCTTTGCGAAGTAACTGGCCCCAACCATGTCGAGGACCACATCGACGCCGCCAGCCTCTTTCGCCACCGCCTCAAAATCCTCGGCTGTCGCATCGACGGCGACGTCCGCGCCCAGGGCCAACGCCTGGGCCTTCTTGTCCGCCCCGCGGCCGGTGGCGATCACCGTCGCGCCGGCCGCCTTGGCCATCTGGATGGCGGTGACGCCGATGCCGCTGGTCGCCCCGTGGATCATCAGCGTCTCACCGGCCTTCAGCGCCCCGTGCTCGAACACGTTGGCGTAGACGGTGAAGACCGTCTCGGGCAGGCCAGCGGCCTCGGTCAGGTCCAGCCCCATTGGGATCGGCAATGCGTGCCGGGCGTCGACGACCGCGTACTCCGCATAACCGCCCCCGCCCAGCAGGGCGCAGACCCGGTCGCCGACCTTCCACCGCCCGGCCGCCTGGATCACCTCGCCGGCCACTTCCAGCCCCAGCACCGGCGAGGCGCCGGGCGGCGGCGGATAGGCGCCCAGCCGCTGGACGATGTCCGGCCGGTTGACCCCCGCCGCCCTGACCCGGATCAGCACATCGCCCTCGCCCGCCACGGGAATGGGCGCCGTTTCGGGCCGCAGGGCCTCCGCCGGGCCCTTGCCGCCCTCAATTGTAATGGCGGTCATGGTTTGGTCGGTCATATGGAGAGGCCCCTCAGACTTGCGCGCAACGCGGTTGCGGGGTGAGATAGGCGTAAACACGGACTTTCGCGATAGGGAGCGACGGCGATGATCGACGAACCCCTTGGCCCCCGGCCCGGCCGCGGCGATAACCTGATGGCGCTTGGCCGCGAGGATCTGGAAATCTACGGTGTTTCGGAACTCGAGGAGCGGATCGAGGCCCTGCAGGCCGAAATCGCCCGCTCCCAGGCTCAGATCGACAAGAAAAACGCCGGAAAATCGGCCGCCGACGCCTTCTTCAATTTCAAGAACGGCTAGTTTGGCAAACGAGAGATTAAGGGGTTGGCACGCAGGTTGCAGTCCAGGCTGTCCAAGGCGGCCGAGTGTGGCCAGCTTGCGTAAAGGGTAGGGGCGGAGTGTCCATGAACGAACTAAGCGCGCTGGAGACGGCGCCGTGGCGGGCCGGGGTGATCTCGGATTTCGCCCGGTCGGAGCTGTTTGAACGCACGTTCCAGGAGGGCATGGACCTCGTGGAGGAAACCGCCGCCTATCTGGACGGCGGCGGCCGCCACGATTCCAAGCTGCTCAGCCGCAACGCGGCCCTCGCCTACGCCTCCGAAAGCATGCGCCTGACCACCCGCCTGATGCAGGTGGCCAGCTGGCTGTTGGTGCAGCGCGCCGTCCGCGAGGGCGACATGGCTGCGGACGCCGCCTGCGACGACCGCTACCGCCTCAGCGCCGAGGCCGTCTGCACAGGGCAGCAGAGCGAGGAGTTGCTGCCGCTCGGCCTGCTGGCCCTGCTCGACCGCTCGGGCCGGCTCTATGACCGCGTGCGGCACCTGGACCGCCGCATGTACGTCGAGGCGGCGGAGGAAGAGATGCCCAACGCCGTGCTGAGCCAGTTCGACCGCCTGCGCAGCGCGTTCGGGGGTCTGGGGGCCTAGAACAGAGTCCTTCTCCCGCTTGCCGGGAGGCGGTGGCGGCCGAAGGCCGGCGGATAAGGGCGGCGCCACCCCATCCGGATTCAGCTCGTTCTGGCGCAGTTTCTACAGCGTTTGAGGGCCGTCGGCGAAGGCCGGCGCTGCCCTCATCCGGCCGCTACGCGGCCACCTTCTCCCGGCGAGCGGGAGAAGGGGAAACGAAAAAAGCCGGCTCCTGAGGAGCCGGCTCTTGCCGTCCGCGCAGCCGCGCAGGCACTTATTTCTTGGTGAAGCCGCCGAACTTGGCGTTGAAGCGGCTGACGCGACCGCCACGGTCCAGCAGGTGCTGGTTGCCGCCGGTCCAGGCCGGGTGGGTGTTCGGGTCGATGTCCAGGTTGAGGGTCGCGCCCTCTTTGCCCATCGTCGAACGGGTCTGGTAGGTGGTGCCATCGACCATCACGACGTTGATGAAGTGGTAGTCGGGGTGCAGGTCTTGTTTCATCGGACGGTCCAACCGACTTAAAATCGGAGAAAAGGTGGGTCGCGGGGTCGCCCGCGGAGATCGGCGGCTATACAGAAGCGTCATCGACAAGGCAAGGCCGGGAATGACTGACACCAGCAGCGAACAGGCGATCATCGACGGGCGGCCGGGCGCCGGCGCGGCCTTGCTGACCTCGATCCGCGAAGATGCCGGCCGCCGCGCCAAGTCGCGGGACGTCCGCAATCTGTCCAACCTCCTGCCCTTCATGCTGACCCACTGGGGCTATGGCGCGGGCGCCTTTTTCTTCCTGGTGATCTCGGTCGGCGCCACCCTCGGCGTTCCTGGCGCGGCCCGCACCGTCGTCGATGAAGGATTCCTCTCCGGCGGCGATGAGCGGTTGAACCTGGCCTTCATCGGCCTGGGCGCCGTGGCCCTGACCCTGGCGATCAGCACCGCCTTCCGATTCTATTTCATCAGCCGGCTGGGCGAGCGGGTCGTCGCCGACGTCCGCAAGGCGCTCTACAGCCACATCCTCACCCTCGATCCGGCCTTCTTCCTGAAGACCCGCACCGGCGAGGTGCTGTCGCGGATGACCACTGACATCACCCTGATCGAGACCCTGGTCGGCTCGTCGATCTCCATCGCCCTGCGCAACCTCTTCATGCTGATCGGGGCCACCATCGTGCTGGCCCATGTGTCATGGCAGCTGACCCTGTTCGTCATGATGCTGGGTCCGATCGTCATCCTGCCGATGTTCATCATCGGCCGGCGCGTGCGCAAACTCTCGACCGAGGCTCAGGACAGCTTCGCCGAGGCGGTCGGCTACGCCGGCGAGAGCCTCGACGCTCTGGAGACGGTGCAGGCCTTCGGCCGCGAAAAGTACGCCACGGGCCGCTTCGGCGCCGCCGTCGAGCATGCTTTCACGCGCTCCATGGCCCGCGTCCAGGCCCGAGCAACCATGACCCTGCTGGTCATGGGCCTGATCTTCGGCGGCATCACGCTTATCCTCTGGGTCGGGGCCCGCCAGGTCGTGGCCGGCGACATGACCGCCGGCACCCTGCTGCAGTTTGTCATCCTGTCGGTCATGGCCGCCAGCAGCGTCGGCATGCTGGGCGAGACCTGGGGCGACGTGCAGAAGGCCAGCGGGGCCATGCAGCGGATCAGCGAGCTGTTGGCGTCCAAACCCAACATCGCCGCCCCGGCCTTGCCGGTGGTGTTGCCCGAGCCGCGCGGTGAGGTGGCCTTCGAAAACGTCACCTTCGCCTATCCCGGCCGCCCCGACCTGCCGGCTCTCAAGGGCCTGACGCTCCAGGTGAAGCCCGGCGAGACCGTCGCCCTGGTCGGTCCTTCGGGGGCCGGCAAATCGACCGTGTTCCGACTGCTGCTGCGCTTCTACGATCCGCAGAGCGGGACCATCCGCCTCGACGGCGTCGACCTGAAGCAGGCTGACCCGGGGGCCGT
The DNA here is from genome assembly GCA_046595895.1 of Caulobacter sp. Taxonomy (GTDB): domain Bacteria; phylum Pseudomonadota; class Alphaproteobacteria; order Caulobacterales; family Caulobacteraceae; genus Caulobacter. The sequence goes on from JBKJSF010000151.1 coordinate 33,162, forward strand.
GCGCCGCCGCATGGCCCTTGTCGCCCAGGACTCATCGCTGTTCAGCGGCTCGGCCCTGGACAACATCCGTTTTGGCCGCGAAGAGGCCAGCGACGCCGAGATCGAGGCCGTCGCCGTCCAGGCCGAGGCCTACAGCTTCATCAAGGCCCTGCCCGAAGGCTTCAACAGTCCGGTCGGCGAACGGGCCAAGACCCTGTCCGGCGGCCAGAAGCAGCGCTTGGCCATTGCCCGCGCCCTGGTCCGCGAAGCCCCCATCCTGCTCCTCGACGAGGCCACCAGCGCCCTCGACGCCGAAAACGAACGCCTGGTCCAGAAAGCCCTCGACGAGGCCATGGATGGCCGCACCACCCTGGTCATCGCCCACCGCCTGGCCACCGTGCTGCGGGCCGACCGCATCGTGGTCATGGACGAGGGCCGGGTGGTCGAGGAAGGCACGCACGAGCAGCTCGTCGCCAAGGGCGGCCTCTACGCCAAGCTGGCCGGCCTGCAGTTCGCCGCCAACGCCGCGTAGGTTGCGCCTGCGACGCAATGTCGCCGATGTAAATCTTGTAGTTGTCGCGTTGAAGGCGTTGGGTTCCGGTGCTCGCTGAGGCAGTTCGGCGAATATGGGGATGGGTTGTGGGTGATCTCGACGCGCTGGTGCTGGCGAGACTGCAGTTCGCCTTCACCATTGCCTTTCACATCATCTTCCCCAGCTTTTCCATCGGCTTGGCCAGCTTTCTCGCCGTCCTCGAAGGACTGTGGCTTACCACCCGCCGCGAGGTGTTCCGCAATCTCTACCTGTTCTGGGTCAAGATCTTCGCCCTGAGCTTCGGGATGGGTGTCGTCTCCGGCGTGGTGATGAGCTACCAGCTGGGAACCAACTGGAGCGTCTTCTCAACCACCGCCGCCCCGGTCATCGGCCCGCTGTTCGCCTTCGAGGTGCTGACCGCCTTCTTCCTCGAGGCCAGCTTCCTGGGGATCATGCTGTTCGGCTGGAAGAAGGTCGGCCCCGGCCTGCACTTCACCGCCACCGCCCTGGTCGCCATCGGAACACTCATTTCGGCGTTCTGGATCATCAGCGCCAACAGCTGGATGCAGGCCCCGACCGGGTTCGCCATCCTGCCGGACGGCGGGCTGATCGCCACCGACTGGTGGGCCGTGGTCTTCAACCCGACCTTCCCTACCCGGCTGGCCCACATGGCCCTGGCCGCCTTCCTGACCACCGCCCTGGCGGTCGGCGGAGCCAGCGCCTTCGTCCTGCTGCGCGACCGCGACCAGCCCGAAAGCCGCATGGCCCTACGCATGGCCATCGGCATGTTCGCCATCGTCGCCCCGCTGCAGCTGGTCGTCGGCCACGCTTCCGGCGAGCTCGTCCGCCATCACCAGCCGCTGAAACTGGCCGCCATCGAGGCCTATTGGGAGACCAAAGCCGACCAGCCCCAGAGCCTGATCGGCCTGCCCGACCGGGACGCCGCCAAGACCCACGGCGAGATCGCCATCCCCGGCGTCGGCAACGCCATCCAGGGGGTCTCCAAGGACAGCGTCATCAAGGGCCTCGACGCCTGGCCGCGCGAGGACTGGCCGGTGGTCGGGCTGGTCTACTGGTCTTTCCGCATCATGGTCGGCCTGGGGCTGTCGATGATCGGCCTGGGCGCCTGGGGCGTCTGGCGCGTCTTGCGCGGCGGGCCGGAGGCCTCCCCCTGGTTCCTGCGGGCCAGCGTGCTGATGGCCCCGATGGGCTTTGTCGCCGTCATTGCCGGCTGGATCGTCG
>JBKJSF010000227.1:0-24329 GCA_046595895.1 Caulobacter sp.
GCCTCCATAAAGTTCGACCAGAGCCGGTTCGCCTTCTCCAGCGACGACACCTGGGACGGCCTGCTGTCCTACCTGGCGGCCAGCCGGCTCAGCCAGGCCTCGGCGTCGGCCTTGCTGGCCATCGGGGCGCTGTCGGCCAGGTAGGACAGCAGGCCGTCCCAGGTGTCGTCGCTGGAGAAGGCGAACCGGCTCTGGTCGAACTTTATGGAGGCGATGTCGTCATCGACCACGCGGATGAGTATGGCCCGATTGAGCGCGTCGTTGTCCGACAGCCCGCCTTCGGGAATCTCCTTCAACCGCGCCTCGAACCCGGCCAGGTCCCTGGCCCGCCGCTGGTCGGCCGCCAGGGTGACGTCCGGCAGCCTGCCCAGCGCCTCGCGATCGCCGTTGGCCCCGGCCTGAACCGGGTTCTCCCGGTCCGACCAGGCCTGGTAGTCAGCGACAATGGCGTCCAGCCTGGCTTTCGCGCCCCCAACCTCGGAATTTGGCGCCTGCGCTTTCGCGGCCAGCGGGGTCAGGACGATCAGGGCGGCGGCGCTCAGGGCCTTCCACATGGCGGGGTCTCTCCGATGATGCGGCGCGGAGGTTGGACCGGGGTGCGGGCCCCGCGCAAGGCGCCCCTCTTCCCTTTCCACCCAAAACACCCCCATCCTGCCGCCAATATCGGGGAGAATCCGCATGAGTTTCCTGACGCGCCGCAAACCCATGGACGGCGGTTTTGTCGCCGAGCATCACAAACTGAAAGCCACGCTCGGCTGGCCGCACCTGATCGCCCTCGGCGTCGGGGCCATCGTCGGCACCGGTATCTATACCCTGATCGGGGTCGGCGCGGGCCTCGCGGGTCCGGGCGTCATGCTCAGCTTCGCCATCGCCGGCGCCGTCTGCGCCTGCGCCGCCCTGGCCTATGCCGAGATGGCCACCATGATGCCGGCCGCCGGCAGCGCCTACACCTACAGCTATTCGGTGCTTGGCGAGGGCCTGGCCTGGATCGTCGGCTGGAGCCTGATCCTCGAATACACCGTGGTCTGCGGCGCGGTCGCCGCCGGCTGGGCCGGCCACGCGGCCGAGTTCGTCACCATCCCGGTCGATCCAAAGTGGATGGCCTCGACCTTCGCGCTGGAGGGTAGCACGCTGGTCTTCAGCGGCGGATTCAACGTGCTGGGGGCGATCATCGCCCTCCTCGTCGCCGGCATGCTGCTGATCGGCACCCGCGAGAGCGCCACGGTCAACATGATCCTGGTGGTGGTCAAACTCGCCGCCCTCGGCCTCTTCGTTTTCCTGGCCCTGCCGGCCTTTGACGCCAACAACTTCACGCCCTTCAGCCCGTTCGGCTTCTCAGGCGTCAACGCCGACGGAACCAAGGTCGGGGTGATGGCCGCCGCCTCGATCATCTTCTTTGCCTTCTACGGCTTCGACGCGGTCTCGACCGCCGCTGAGGAGACGAAGAATCCGGAGAAGAACCTGACCATCGGCATCATCGGCTCGATGGTCGCCTGCACGGCCATCTACATGCTGGTCGCGGCCGCCGCGATCGGCGCCGTCCTGCCGGAGCTGTTCGCCAAGGCCGATGCGCCGCTGGTCTACGTCATGGAACAGCTGGGCCACGCCGGGGCCGCCAAGCTGGTCGCCGCCGCCGCGGTCATCGCCCTGCCGACGGTGATCATGGCCTTCATGTACGGCCAGAGCCGCATCTTCTTCGTCATGGCCCGCGACGGCCTGCTGCCGGTCGGCCTCGCACGCGTTTCCAAGCGCGGTGCCCCCAGCTTCGTCACCCTGATCACCGGCGTTCTGGCCGCCCTGCTGGCCGGTTTCCTGCCGCTGGGTGAAATCGCGGCTCTGGCCAACGCCGGCACCCTGGCCGCCTTCGTGGCCGTGCTGGTCTGCATGATGATCCTGCGGGTCAAGGCCCCGGAGCTGAAGCGGGTGTTCCGCACCCCGCTCTGGCCGGTGGTCGGTGTCTTCGGCGTCCTCGGCTGCCTCTACCTGTTCACCACCCTGCCCAACACCGCCATCTGGGGCTTCTTCATCTGGAACGCCATCGGCATCGTCGTCTACCTGCTCTACGGGCGCAGGAAGAGCGCTCTGGCGGGAACCTGACTTAATCCGGGGCATAATCCGGGGACACTATATAGATTTTCGCCTCGACAGCATCCGAGCCACCGCAGCCTCTACGAAAATCTATACAGTGTCCCCGGGTTATGTGGCTCCGACGACTGGCGCTCCCCGATATCACTCCAATAGCGCAGTCGTCCGACGCCTTCTCAGTCCCAGACGCTCCCCATCTCCGCATACTCCGGCGGCCCCAGCCCGCTGTTTCGTGGTTCCCAGTTCAGCGGGTCATAGCGCTCGGCGTATTCCGGCAGCACCCGCCAGCTCGCCACCGGCGGCGTCAGCCGGTCGATCGACCGGCCGATCAGCGACAGGCAATCCACCTCGTCGTCGTATCGGCCCATCGGGAAGGCCACGCACTCGTCGATGAAACAGTCGCCATCGCCATCGTCCCGCACGTAGATCCGCCCCTCCCGGACCAGCGCCTGCGCCCCCCGCGCCCGTGTCGGCTTGTCCTGGCCCGAGCTCAGCCACTCCAGCGGACAGCTCAGCGACCGCTGCTTGAGTTTGGCCCGCAGCATCGGCTCGATCGCCCGCTGGATTACCCCCGCCTCGCCGAACCACCGCCGGATTCCGCCCCGCCGCCGGAAATCGGCGATCAGGTCGCACTGCCGCTCGATCCACTGATCGCTGCTGGTCTGCCCGCCCCAGCTGCCGACCCGCCACAGGTTCATCTCCGCGTCCACCCCCCACACGGTCAGCCGCGTGAAGTCGCCCTTGCCCTCGGTCACCGCATAGTCGCTCGAGCCGTAATAGCGCAGCGCCTTGGGCAGCTCATGCTCCTGGAACCGCTTGAACGACGACCGCTCGAAATAGCCGCCCTCCTCGGGTCTCGGCCGCTGCTGGTAAAGGGCGTTCCAGGTGCGCGGGTTCAGCTTGAACTGCCGCCAGTGGTCCGCGGCCCAGTACTCCGGCCATAGATAGTCACCGACCGCCCGGCCCAGCGGGTCGTCCTCCCGCTCGGCCTGGGCCGGGATGTTGACCACCTCCCAGACCTCGCCGTCGCGGCACATCACCGGGCCGCTGCGCCCGTCATAGTCGGCCGGCAGCAGGCTCCCGGCCAGGTCGTCCTCATGCCAGCGCGTCTGGATCAGCACGATCCGCCCCCCGGCCTTCAACCGTGTACGGACGGTATCGTCGAACTCCTCCCGCGTCCGCTGGCGGATCAGTTCGCTGTCGGCCTCGGCCCGCCCCTTGACCGGGTCGTCGATGACGATCAGGTCGGCCCGGTTGCCGGTGATCCCGGCCAGCATGCCGGCCCCCATCCACTCGCCGCCGTTATCCAGCCCCCAGTCCACCACACTGGCCTGGGTCCGCTCGGGCGACACCCCGAACAGCTGGGCGAACACCGGCTGGCGGGTCACGCTTCTCGCTTTTCGTCCTCGCCGCCCGGCCAGGGCCGTCGCATAGGTCACCACCAGCACGCTGCGGTTCTTCCGCCGCGCCAGGAACCACGGCGTGAACACATCAACCCCATAGGTCGACTTGGCCGAGCCCGGCGGCATGAAGCCCATCAGCCGCGGGATCTCCCCCCGCTCCACCGCCTCCAGCTTCTTCAGCCACAGCCGGTGATGCGCCCCCAGCTTCAGGTTCCGCCCGGGCCCCGCCCCGGGAATGTCGATCAGCCGGCAGAAGGCGGTCAGCCCCCCGGCCTGGGCCCTGACCAGCCGCCGCAACACCCCGCTGGCCGGCTTGACGCCCGGGCGGGGGTTGGCCGCCGCGACAGCGGCGGCGGCCGGCGGCGCCTTCCCCGTGGCCGCCTCCCAGGCCGCCGCCATCGCCGCCCGGCCGGACGCCAGCCCCGCCTCGACAAACCAGTCCCAAAACTCGCTGGGAACGCCATACCGTCGCCAGGACGAGACCGTCGACGCCGGCCGCCCCAGCTGCCTGGCCACCCGGGCCGGGCCGCCGCCATCGGTCAGCATCTGCGGGATCGTCCGGGGCGCCCCGTCCCCCGCCGCCAGCCGCGCCTTCAGCGCGTCAGCCGACGGCGGCGCCACATGCTTCCTCACCCCGGCCGCCACCGCCGCCGCCCGCAGCTCCTCGACGCCGGCCGCCAGCCCATCGGCGACCATCCGCTCCCACCAGCCGTCGGGAATCCCCCGCCGTCGCCACATCGCCACAACATTGCGCGCCAGTCCCAGCCGCCGCGCCAGCCGCGCCGGCCCACCGGCCTGATCCACGATCTGCGCAGCCGTACGAAAGGCCCCGGTCGACGCCGGGGCGGAGATATCGGTGATTTCAGCCATGGTGGTACTGTATGTTAAATACAGACAGAAATCAAGCCAGAAGTTGCACGGCTCGCGACATAACCCGGGGACACTATATAGATTTTCGACCGGTCAGCGGCCAGAAGCGCAGCGAAAATCTATATAGTGTCCCCGGGTTATGCGGCACGGACGGGCAGTCTTGGCCGCGCACCGCAAGGGCGTGGAGCGGCCGCTTGCCCCCCGATCGCCCGTCACGCATCGGGACGAAAGGCGCCTGCATCCTCCGGCGCGCAAGCTCGGCATCCTGGCTTGACGGTTCGGCGACCTATGAGCGTCCCGCAAAACCCCCCGTCATCCCGGAAAGCGCGCAGGGGTAAGTCGGGCGGCTACCGGCTGATCACCTGTCAAAAGGTCGGCTCGAAGGTCTATCTGCTGACCGTGTTTTCAAAAGGCGGCCGCGCCAGACTGACAACTGGGACATGTTGAATTTTCGCGCAGCGAAATTTCTACGTGTCCCGGCCTTTAGGCCACCGGAGTCAGTCCCGGCGGCCGATTGGACGGCTCATTCTCGGACCCCGGGGACATGTGAGAATCAACGTGTCCCTATGTCCCGCCGTCCGACGCGAAAGTAGCCTAGCTGCTATTGGTATCGTGTCGACGTATGCCTGACACAGCCTTCGGAACAGACCGGCAGCTTCGCCCGGTATTCCCCTGCCGCGCCGGCCTTCCCCGCCGCCTCGGCCGCCCGGACCGCGCCCAGAAGCCCGTAGAGCCGTCCGGGGGCTCGTCGCAACGATGCCTCATACTGCATCAGGGCATCGGCCGGCCGGCCCAGTTCCATCAGCAGATCCCCGAGCTGCTCGCGGGCCGGGAGGATGGACCCCGGCGTCACCGGGTGCTTCTCAGCGGCGTCGTCGAGGTCGGCGGCCGCCGTCATCAGCGCCAGCGCCTCGTCGCGCCGGCCCTCGGCCATGGCCACCCAGGCGGCGGCGACCTGCCTGTAGATACCGACCTGGCCGCCCCAGTCGTAGTCGCCCGGCCGCGCCGGCAGGCCCTGCTGGATGAGCTCCATGGCGGAGACCTCCCGCGCCGCCTCTGCGGGCCGTCCCGTGCGCGCCAGGCCCACGGCGCGGGCGAAATGGATATGCGCCTCCGCCCAGGGGAACTTCGCCCAGGCGACAGCCGTCCGGTTGGCCGCGGGCAGGGCCAGGACGGCGGCTTCATCCCATTGACGCCGCTCCATGGCGATGCGGGCCGGGACCACCGACATCGCGAACGCCACCTTGAAGCTCGGCGGGTCGACGCGGCCCATGCGGCCCAGGTCCTCGTTCAGGGCCAACGCCCGGCCGTCCTGTCCCAGCTGCAGGTAGGCATAGACCAGGTAGTCGGTTGAATGCAGCTGCTCGTCCCAGACGCCCAGGCCGTGGCGCGCGGCATAGGCCTTCGCGGCCGCCTCCGCTCGCCGGTCGGCGGCGATGGCCTCGTCCCACAACCCTAGGCGGGTGAAGATATGCGAGGGCATGTGCTGGGCATGGGCCGAAGCCGGGGCGATGCCCGCATAGCTGCGCGCCGCCGGCAGGGCCAAGTGGGCCAGCGACGGATAGTCGAACCCATGGATCAGGTAATGGGCGACGCCCGGATGGTTCGGTTCCTCCAGCAGCGCCGCGTTGAGAATCCGCGCCGCCTCCCGCTCCCGGCCAAAGCTCTCGTCCGCATCCGTCGTGCCGGCGGCGATGAGGGCAAGCGCATAGAAGATCCCCGCCTCCCGGTCGTCCGGATAGCGCTCGTGCAACGCCTTCATCGCCGCCAGGTAGCCCAACATCCGGCTCAGGTGCGGCCGCTGCGAGGCGTCCCGATAAAAGCTCCCCAGGGCGGCGATGTAGGCCCGCTCGCGCTCGGTCGATCCGCTTATCGACTCCGCCCTGGCAATGGCCGCCGCGCCCTTGTCCAGCTCCGCCGCCGTCGGCGGCGCCCACAGCGGGTGATAGTTGCTCATGGCCACGCCCCAATAGGCCATGGCGCATTTTGGATCGGCCGCCGCCACCTCGCGGAACCCCGCCTCCGCCTCCTCGTATTCGAAGGAGTGCAGCCAGGCCACGGCCCGGTCGAAGCGCACCTGCGCCGCCGGCGTACAGCCTGTCTGGAAGGAGACCGTTCCGAGGTCATGCCCTTCATGCCCGTTCTGGGCTTGGCCTGAAGTGGCGCTGGCTGCCAGCAGGCCGGCCAAAAGAGGGGCGAGTATCCGTGCGCGTGAAGACAAGGTCAGCTCCCGGTCGAACGATCGACGACCGAGGTTAGCACCCGGGGCTGACAAGGCCCACAGGTACGATTGGCGGCCCCACGAGGGACATGTTGAAATTTCGCCTTCGAAATTTCTACCTGTCCCGGTCTGCCGCTCGTTCTGCTGGAACTGCCCAGCCCTTGCGGGCCAATTCCTCGAAATCATAACCCGGGGACACTCTATAGATTTTCGCTGCGCTCCCGGCTGCTGCCCGGTATTCCCCAGCCGCCCGACCCTCTCTTCGAGGCCCGCTCAGCCGGCCAGCGGCAACACCAGAGAGAACGCCAGCCCCCGCTCGGTCCAGCGGCGCTCGATCGTCCCCCGCAACTGCCGCCCCAGCTGTTGCATCAGCCGCGTGCCGAACCCCTGCCTGGCCGGCGGATGCACGGCCGCCCCCTGTTCGCGCCAGTCCAGCCGCACCTGACCCTCCTCCACCCGCCAGGCGATGGCCAGCCGGCCCTCCGCCGTCGACAGAGCGCCATGCTTGATCGCATTGGTGGTCAGCTCGTGGATCAGCATGGCCAGCGGCTGCACCCGCTCGGGCGCCAGGGCCACGGGCGGCCCCTCCACCGCCCATCGGTCCGGCCCGGCGATCGCCTTCACCTCGGCGGCGATTACCTGGCCGAGGTCTCCCCCCTCCCAGTGCTGGCCGGCCAGCAGGGCCTGCGCCCGGGCCAGCGCCGCCACCCGCCCGAACACCACCGCCTTGTAGGCCTCGGGCGAGTCCACCGGGGTCAGCTCGACGATCGACTGCACGATGGTCAGGGCGTTGCGCGAACGGTGATCCACCTCCCGCATCAACAGCTCCCGGGCCTCTTCGGCCTTGCGCTGGTCGGTGATGTCGATCTGGATGCCGTCCCACAGGGTGCCGCCGTCCTCGGTGTCGCGCGGCGCCGAGGCCAGCCGGAACCACCGCGCCTCGCCATTCGGCAGGATGCACCGGCACTCGATATCGAACGGCGTCCGCGTCGCCACCGCCCGGGCGCTGGCCGTCCACACCCGCTCCCGTTCCTCCGGCGCCACCAGGCTGTACAGCGCCGCCGGATTGGCCACCGCCTCCTCCGGCGTCACTCCGGTCAACCGCTCACAGGCCTTCGACACATGCAGGATCCGCCGCCCCTGCCCATCGGCGGGGATGGCCACCTGGTAGATCATCGCGAACGGCAGGTTGTCGCCCAGGGTTTGCAGGCGGGCTTCGCTCGCGGTCAGGGGCGCTGACGGTGCGCCCGGCGTGGGGCCGGCGTCCAACTGGGTCAACGCCGCACGCACCACGTCCTCGGCGCTGGCATAGCGGCCAGACGCCACCTGCTCCTCGAGCAGGCGCTGCAGGTCGGCGGTCAGGCTGAGGGTCCGGCCGGGCATCACGCAAGACCTAGGGCGATTGTTCAGTGGCGCCAACGGGCTCTGTGGCGAGAGGGGGTGCGGCCCTGCGCCCCCTGCGGCCCACCGTTATCCGGCCGATGCCCGCAATCCTGCTCCCCGGTCGGGAGAAGGTCGCCCTGCAAAGCCTCGGCGAAGCAGGGTCGGACGAGGGCGGCCCTAGGTTGGCCTGTCGGGGCATGTTGAGAACCAGCATGTCCCATCTTCCCACGCCGACGCGCGGCTGCCGATCAGCCAGTCCTGATCATAGAAGGACCCCGGGCATCCCCGGCATCCAGATCCACCCCCTCACCCGCCAAGCCCGACCACCCCCGCCTTCTCCCACCGATTGGCATGATGCCAGTCCAGCGCCTCGCCGCTCGGCAGATGCCGCCAGTTTGGTGACAGGAGCACCTGTCACCTTATTCTCTGGCGATCACATAACCCGGGTTATGCGGCACGGACGGGCAGTCTTGGCCCCCGGCTCATCCTCTCGGCTCGAACAGGTCGCGTCGGCCGAGTCCAGCAATCACCGCCCTGGTAATAACGCCCCGCCTTTGCAACGCTGCCGGCCGTGGACAGAGGCGATTCTGGGAATGATTGCGCGGTGAGCGAGGCTGGTCCCTGCCCATTCTGCCTGCCCGCAGAGGATCGCGTCGCTTTCGTCACCGCCCTGACCAAGGGGATTTGGGACGCATTCCCCGGCGCCGAGGGCCACCTCCTGATCGTGCCACATCGCCACGTTGCGGCCTGGGGTGACCTGCATGCCCTTGAACAGGCCGCGATCCTCGACGGGATCACCCGCGCCCAGGCCCTGATCGCCGAGCGATATGCGCCGGACGGCTTCAGTGTCGGTTTCAACCAAGGCGCTGCGGCCGGCCAGACTGTTCCGCACATTCACATCCATGTCGTCCCGCGCCACGCCGGCGACATGGCCGACCCTCGGGGCGCTTTGCGGCACGTGATCCCTCGTGCGGGCAACCCGCCGACGGGCGCTCCGGGCCTGGCGCCCGCGGAGGCGTCGCTCGCTATGGGAACACCTCATGACCGCGGGCTGATCGCCGGGGGGGAGGACGCGCTGCTGCGCCATCTTCTGCCGCACATCGACAACGCCCGCGCTGTCGATCTGGCGGTTTCCTTTGTGCTTGAGAGCGGCGCCCGGCTGCTGCAGCCGCACCTCCAGGACCTCCTCAGCCGCTCAGGCCGGCTTCGTCTGGTGACCAGCGACTATCTGGACGTCACCGATCCAACCGCCTTGCGCAGATTGATGGATCTGGAGGGCGACGCTGAGCTGATGGTGTTCGAAGCTGGCAAGGTTGGCTTTCACCCCAAGTCCTGGGTCTTCCATCTCGAGGACCAGTCCGGCGTCGCCATTGTCGGCAGCTCGAACCTGTCTGAAACGGCGCTGCGCACCGGCATAGAGTGGAACTACCGCGTCTGTTCCCCGGATTCCGGCCAGGGCTGGCAGGATGTCCTCGACGGCTTCGAGGTCCTGATCCAGCGCCCCGAAATTCGGCCCCTCGATCACGACTGGATCGACCGCTACGAGCAACGCCGCGCCAAGGCGCCGCTGCCGACGACGGTGCTTGACGACGTCGCGCCCGAACCTGATGCGCCGCCGCCGACCCCTCACGCCGTCCAGGTCGCGGCCCTCGAAGCGCTTGAGGAAACCCGCTTCCAGGGGTTCACCGCCGGCCTGGTGGTGCTGGCCACAGGCCTCGGCAAGACCTGGCTCAGCGCCTTTGACACCAACCGCCCGCAGTTCAAGCGCGTCCTGTTCGTGGCGCACCGGGAAGAGATTCTGTCTCAGGCGATGGAGACCTATCGGCGCTGCCGGCCCAAGGCGCGGTTTGGACGCTACTCAGGTTCGCGGAAAGATCTCGATGCTGACGTGTTGTTCGCGTCGATCCAGACCCTGGGCAAGCTCGCCCACCTGCGCCAGTTTTCGCCGGACGCCTTCGACTACATCGTCGTCGACGAGTTCCATCACGCCGCGGCCAGGACCTACCGCGCCCTGATCGACCATTTCACGCCGAAGTTCCTGCTTGGCCTCACCGCCACGCCCGACCGGATGGACGGCGCGGACCTGCTGGGCCTCTGTCAGGAAAACCTCGTCTACCGCTGCGACTTCCTCGAAGGCATCGAGCGGAAGCTGCTATCGAGCTTCCGGTACATGGGCGTCCCCGACGATGTGAACTACGCCCAGATCCCATGGCGCGGCTCGGGCTTTGACGAGACCGCCCTCACCCAGGCCCTGGCGACCCAGGCCCGTGCCCAAAACGCCTTGCAGCAACACCAGCAACATGGCGGCCAGCGCACCCTCGGTTTCTGTTGCTCCCAGCGGCATGCCGACTTCATGGCCGACTTCTTCGTCCAGAATGGGCTACGGGCCGTCGCCGTGCATGCCGGCCCCAATTCGGCGCCGCGGGCCAGTTCGCTCGAGCGGCTCGAGGCCGGCGAACTCGACGCCGTCTTCTCCGTCGATATGTTCAACGAGGGCGTCGATGTGCCCAACATCGACACCGTGCTGATGCTGCGGCCGACAGAGTCGACGGTCATCTGGCTTCAACAATTCGGCCGTGGCCTTCGCAGGTCCGAGGGCAAGGAGCGGCTCAACGTCATTGACTACATCGGCAACCACCGGGTGTTCTTGAGCAAGGCCCGCGCCCTGCTGCACTGTTCGGAAGGCGATCGCGCCTTGGCCCTGAGACTAGAGGAACTGCGCCGCGGCCAGATCAGATGGCCAGAGGGGTGCGAGGTGACCTACGACCTCAAGGCGCTCGACCTCCTGGCCGGCCTGTTGCGAAAGCCCGGACGGGGTGACGCCCTCGAGGCCTACTACCTGGACTTCCGCCAGCGAACCGGCGAGCGCCCCAAGGCGCTCGATATCTTCCACGCCGGTTTCAATCCTCGCACCACCGGTCACGGGAGCTGGTTGGACTTTGTGGCCCATCAGGGCGACCTGTCTTCTGCCGAGACGGCAACCCTCGACCGGCATCGCGGCCTGCTCGACACCCTCGCCACCACCCAGATGACCAGGTCCTATAAGATGCTGCTGGTTCGGGCGATGCAGCGCGAGGACGGCTTTCCGGGCGCCATCGGGGTCGATGAGCTTGCCGATCGGATGGCCAGGCTCGCCGCCCGCAACCCCAGCCTTCGCCGCGACATCAGCGCTGATCTCTCGAACAAAGTCGAACTCCGACGGATGATTGAAAAGGGCCCGATCGATGCGTGGGTGGAGGGCCGGGGGACCAGCGGGCGCCGCTACTTCACATACCAGGATGGCGTCTTCGCCACGGCATTTGAGGCCACTGGCGTGCAGCGCCAGAAGCTCAACGACCTCGTCGAGGAGATCGTCGACTGGCGACTCGCCGACTATCTTGGAGGCGATCACGCCGAGGCTGAAGTCGGTGTTGCGGAGGAAGCCGACACCGAATTCGTGGGCGCGCCGCAAGCCTTCCCCCAAGGCGCGACCCTCTGGCGCGAATACATGCGTGAGGAAATTCCCGGTCTTTACGGCCTGACCTTCAGCACCGGATCCTGGAACCAGGGCTTCGTCGTCCAGGGCAAGCAGGTGTTCCTGCTCGTTACGCTCAAGAAGGACGATCTCCAGGAGGCGCATCGCTACGAGGATCGCTTCATCGACGCCCTGCGGTTTCACTGGCAGAGCCAGAATCGCACCACCATCGCATCGACGCACGGGCGGATCATCAGCGGTGAGGCGCCAGGATATAGTCGTCACCTGTTCGTCCGGATGGAAAAGAAGCGCGGGCTCAAGGCGTCGCCGTTTGTGTACTGCGGCGATGTTCAGTTTGAGTCCTGGGAGGGCGAGCAGCCCATCGCGGTGACCTGGCGCCTCGGGGAACCGGTTCCGGCCCGCCTGCATCGCGTGTTTCAGATTGGTGGGTAGGTGTCGAAATATTGACGTTCAATTTCTCTTCTCTTGGTGAGAGCCCGAACCGCGACGTCCCTCGGTATCATGTCGCCAGATCACGATTCGGCAGTGGCGATCTTGGTGGGTCCGATAAGCGCCAGAAACGGAACTTGGCGGCAGGGCTGAAAGCGGACCTTTAGAAGGCAATCGCGGAGGCTCTAGCTGTGTGATCGCGAGGCTCCGTGAGCCAATGTCTCAGCGTAGGAGCGCCTCGCGCCCTTCCACGTGTTGCAGTGATCGCACGAAAGCACGAGATTTCCCTTCACATAGGGGCGGTCATTTTCCATTCGATCGATATGCCATGAGCAAAGGTTCGATCCGCCGTCGCGAAGCTGCTCACGCGTCACGCCGCAATAGTGGCACGCGTCCGCAGACTCTGCCTCACCGCAATACCAGCGCTCAAACTCTTCCGCGCTAATGAGCACTGGCCACCGCATTCCGGCGCGGCTGCCTTTGACGATGTCCCGGTAACGGTATCGAGCGCGCTTCGCAGGATCCGACCATTCACAAAAGGTGCATACTCGGGAGTATTTTCGGACGTAGCTAAAGTGCCCGCACGGGGCATCAACGCGGGGCAGGCGTGCCATTGGAGACCTCGCTCGAGACGGCGCAGGCTCTCCGCAAGCCGCTTCCTTGGCAAGGGTTACTCGATTTCCGGCCGGCAGAGCTGCGCCAGCAGCGGACCCTAGAAAACGGGCGCGAAGCAGACGTTAGACCTGCCTGTGCCTGGGCCTTTTTCAACCACCTGTTCGACGGATAGGTCTGCAGCGGCCCTCAACAACGGCTATCTACGGCTCCACAGACTTCCCTGTGCGGACGCGCGGATAGGTTGGGACAATGAACCACACCGAGGATGAGGACGATCAATCGGAAGATCTGCGTTCATTAGTCCGCGCACGATTCACGGAAGCGCCCTTTCGCTCTTTCGCTCTTTCGCTCTCGCTATCGGTCAGGCGACACTCGCCTGGAACGATTTGCACGAGCACCTCGGCCGCCTTTACGGAATTGTCCTGACACATGGAGAGCGAACGGCCGCTCTGATGCAATGGCAGGCTTCGCGCCGCGACCGGCAAAAGCGCGACTGGCTCGCCGCAGCCTTAGCGAAAATGCCATTTGAGAGCCCAGGATGGACAGAGGAACTGCGGCTCTACATCCCTTGGGTTTTGGAGGAGGTCGCCAACATCGAAGAGCGACGCAATAACGCGGTCCATGTGCCGCTGCACATCGTCGCGAAATCCGAGGATCTACCAGGCAAAGATCTCGCCGATGCCATAAGGGTTGGGCAGGTACGGCCGCACGACTGGGCTCAAAACACCCGTGCCCGTCAGGTGGCAGGCAAACTACTCCTTGCGGAATATCGCGACTGCCGCGTAGCCACGGTCGACATCCGCGACGTCGTCTGCCTCATCGGAAACTGCGTCGATAATCGGCGTCGGACACAGCTCAACTATGCTTGGCCGCGCATCCCGCCACGGCTTTTGGGTCGAGCGCCGCAGGAAATTCGCGTACACCAAGACAAGACAGCCTGGCCAGGCGAGGCGGGGAAAAACAAGGTCTGCAGCACAGAAGGCTGACAGCGCTTAAAATCGCTCCTGATTGGCAATCCTGGTTCCTTTTGGCGTCAGGAGCGGAACTTCAGGTGGTTGCTCGGAGCGGAGCTTGGCGGGCGACACCTGGGGCACTCACGACACTGCTGCGACGCGACCCGAGAGAAGGGAAGGCTAGCCGGGTTCTCCGAGTACGCTGGATGATGTTTTCTTTCAGAGTTAGGCGTCTTCCGAAGTGCGTTATCTGAGCGCTATTACGGTTGACCGCTATCGCCGCGCTTCCGCCACGCGTACCGTGCAAAGTCTGGAATCAACCTCTCGGCAAGAACCGCGTGTTAACCTAACCTATGGCTTCCGCACAGCAGCTCATCGGGCTCATCAAGAGCCATGCAGAAGGGGACGAAACCCGCTTCTTCGATCTCGCTATGCAGTTAGCGGCGGCGGAGGATCAAAAGGGCCATGGCCGTCTCGCCGAACAACTGCGCGCCTGGGCTGACGCAGGAAAGGCGGCGCCGCGTCGGATACAGACGGCGCAACCGACCCTGCTCGCAGCTCCCCGCGGGGAGCTGGGAGATCTCGTCGGAACGAACTATCCGGCCACCCGTCTGACAAGCCTCATCCTCCCGAAAACGATACAGGACGAGTTGCAGCATCTGGTTGCCGAATCCCGACAACGGGATCGCCTTGAGGCCCGTGGGCTTCATCCCCGTCGGCGGGTGCTGCTCTCCGGCCCCCCGGGGACCGGCAAGACAATGACCGCATCGGCCCTCGCCGGCGAGTTGAAATTCCCGATGTACACCGTGCTGCTGCACGGCCTAATCACCAAATATTTCGGCGAGACCGCCTCGAAGCTCCGCGCGATTTTCGACGCCGTGAGATCGACCCGAGGCGTTTATCTGTTCGACGAGATCGATGCGCTCGCAGGGTCGCGCACTCGCGGCGACGACGTCGGCGAAGCTCGCAGGGTGTTGAACTCCTTCTTGCAGTTTCTGGAGGAGGATCCTGGCCCGTCCATTATCGTTGCGACGACCAATGTCCCAGAGCTCCTCGACTCCGCCATCCTGCGGCGGTTCGATGTGGTGCTTCGTTATGAACTTCCTGACGCGGCGGCGATCGAGCAGACCGTGCGCCGGCGTCTGAACGGGTTCCAAACGAGCAGAATCGCCTGGAAGCAGATCGCGCAAGTCGCCGGCGGACTGTCGACGGCCGACTTGGTCAGGGGCACCGAAGATGCGGCGCGCCGCGCGGTGCTGGCTGGCCTCGAAACCATCTCAACCCCGGTGCTCCTCGACGCCTTTGAACGACGACGCACTTTGCAGCTAATCGGCGATACGAATGGCTCCGCGCGACAAACCCCACATCCTGGTGCCGATCGTGGGGGTGCCCCAAAACTTCCGGCCAGCACGCGGCCGAGGCGGACGTCGCCCAAGTGACGTCGCCAATCGCGGCGCACACGCGCAAGCGATCCTCGATAGCTTGGTGACGTTGCGGCCGGCAGCTGAGCGTGCTGGCGCCTACATCGCGTTGACGGGACGTGCCGAGGAACCGATCGACGCCGACAAGTTCAACAAGTCTGGCCTGCACCTCCTGAATGTCCGCCAGGCCGGAGATGAGCCCGGCGACCAGGGCGAGCTGCTCTTCTTTGCCCCTCCGGAGGCGCTGACGCGGCTTGAGGCGAAAGTCGAGGCGTTTCGCGACGAAGATCTTCCCAGCGGTCGGCCAAAGAATGCGGACCTCGTTCAGAGCATCGGCCAGTTGCGGCGCGCTCCCTTGAGGGCCCTGTGGCGCGGACCACATGAGGCGTTTCCCAGGGCCGCGAATCAAGCCGTTCCATGGGAGGTTTGGATCGCGAAGGATCAGGTCGACGCCTTTGTCCAGGCGGCGGCGGCGGCGAATCTACATGTCGCCGCGGATCGCCTAAATTTTCCCGAACAGACGGTCGTTCAGGTCAACGCCAGTCGCGTTGATCTCGCCGCTCTCATTCTCAGCGCGCCCTCGATGGTGACAGCGCTGGCGAGGCCGGCGACCACGGCGGACTTCTTCGACGCCCTGCCCGTCGACGAACAGCCGGAGTGGGCCGACGATCTCTTGGAGCGGACGATTTTCGCAGCGCCCGGGACTAACCCTGTCCGGGTCACGCTGCTCGACACAGGCGTCACGCTCGGCCATCCCCTGCTCGCCCCGGCCCTTGGCGCTGCCGACAGGTTCGCGGCGGACCCCGCCTGGGGCCTCGACGACATCGAGGGGCATGGTTCAGGCATGGCTGGTCTTGCGCTATACGGCGACCTGACCACGGCGCTCGCAACGCCGGGTCCGATCGCGGTCCCGTATCGACTTGAATCCGTGAAGGTCATTCCAGACGCCGGGATCAACCCGCACCATCTCCTCGGTGCCATCACGCGCCAAGGCATCGACGCGGCGGAGACATCCGCCGACCTAGACCGCGTCTTCGTCCTGGCTTCCAGCACGCCAGACGACCACCCCCATGATGGAGCACCAACCTCTTGGTCGACAGAAGTCGATCAGCTCGCTGCCGGGGTTTCGGGGCTCAAGCACATTCACAGGCTGATCGTCACGAGCGCGGGCAACGTGCCGACCCACCTCCACCATGCCGACAACTATCACGCTATCTGCGATCACCCCGACCAAGAGATCGAGGCGCCGGCCCAGGCATGGAATGCCATCACGGTGGGTGCCTATACCGACAAGTCAGTCCTCGCGGATCCCGCTGTCGGCCAACCTCTCGCAGGGATGGGGGATCTCTCGCCGCACAGCAAGACCGCGTCTTGGGCCGGCGTCTGGCCGCTTAAGCCCGACTTCGTCCTCGAAGGCGGCAATCTGCTGATGACGAACGTTCCGCCAGCCTACGCCCACCAGGATCTCTGCCTGCTCACCACGTCGAGGACGCCCGAAGGCCAGCAGTTCAGTACGTTTGAGGCGACAAGCGCGGCGACCGCACTTGGGGGGCGGCTGGCTGCACAAACCTGGACTCATTACCCTGACAGGTGGCCCGAAACCGTTCGGGCCCTGCTCGTTTCTTCCGCGCGATGGACCTCGCCGATGCTGGACCATCTCCCGGACAATCCGAACAAAGGCCATTACGAGCCGCTCTTCCGGCGCTACGGATACGGCGTCCCCGATCTGACGCGAGCAGCGCGTTCATCGAACGACATGGTTACCTTGATCGTCGAGGATCGCATCACGCCCTACGCTCCGGGAGCGAATGCCGGACCGGCCGTGCACAACCAGATCAAGATGCATACCCTGCCCTGGCCCGTGGAACGTCTGCGCGCCTTGGGCGGCCGGGAGATAACACTGCGGGTTACCCTTTCGACCTTCATCGAACCGAACCCCGCCGAGGCGGCGCGCGGCCGCAAGCTCCAGTACGCATCGCATGGCCTGCGCTTCAAACTCAAGCGGGCCGACGAAACGCCGGCCCAGTTCGAGCAGCGCATCAACAGGGCGGCCGCGGCCGAGGAGGATGGCCTGGAAGCGCTCATCGCCGCTGGCGACCAAGATGGATGGCGCTATGGCTCGCGCCGCCGCGATGTGGGTTCAGTTCATCGCGACGAGATCACCTGCCCGGCGAGCGATCTGGCGCGTCGATCGATCCTCGCCGTCCATCCCGTGGGGGGCTGGTGGAAAACCAAGCTGCGGCGGGGTGATCCGCTAAAGTCCGCTCGGTACAGCCTTGTCGTCGAAATTGATGCTGGCGGCACGGATATCGATCTTTATGCAGAGATCCTTGTCGCGCTCGAGCTCCAGATCGCTGCTGCCGTCGAAATCTGACCTCAGCAGGTAGCCGAAGCCGCCACTCTCGCCGTCCGGAAGCGCTGGGGTTACGTTCCAGTGCGTGCCTTGAGCGGACCTTCCGAAGGACCGCCATGAGTCACGAGCGGCTGTTAGCTGGCGGACAATCAAACGTCCGCTCGAGCGCCCGCCGCCTGGGGGAATGGGTTGCCAAGCTCGGTATCCGCAGCTGAAATCCCAATCGATCGGCAATCGTCCGCCACCCCGCTTCGACGGCCTGGACCAGCCTCCCCCTACGCCCTCCCAATCGCAGCCGTGATCTCCTCCGTCGTCCGCCCCGTCAAATCCTTGTTGATCTCCCCGACCAACTTCCCCTGCAGCGTCTTGTGCCAATGCTTCCGCAGTTCCCCCAGCGTCCGCGGCGCCGCGATCACCAGCAGGGCCTCGAACTTCCCCGCCAGGGACCAGCTGTTCAGCAGTTCAGCCACGGCCACCGCATAGCCGTCCTCGGCCTGGGTATCGTTATCGGGATTGGCGGCGCTGGAGCGGTGGGCCGAGGCGCCGGAGGCCCGCTCGGGTATTTCAGGGGCCTCCATGGCCGTCAGCGCAATATCGGCGTGGCCGGTATTCCTGAACAGCACCAGCTGCTCGCCATCGACCACAGCCACCAGGGCGCCATTGGGAAGGATCATCGTTCTACTCTCCTGTACCGGGGAGGAACGGCTGGGCCTTGGCGGCAGTTGCGTTCGGCCTGCCCCTAACCCCCGCCCACCATGCTCTGGCTGATCCGATACGCCGCCGGCAGGATCAGCACCCCCAGCAGGCAGGGGAAGATGAACAGGATCAGCGGCACCATCAGCTTGGCCGGCAGGGCCATGGCCTTCTCCTCGGCCCGCAGCATGCGCTTGGAGCGCATGTCGTCGGAGAACACGGCCAGCGTCTCGCCCAGGCTGGTGCCCATCTCCTCGGCCTGGCGCAGCATGGTCGACAGGCTGCGCGCCTCCTCGATGCCCAGCCGTTCGGCGAAGGCCGTCCAGGCCTCCTTGCGCGCCTTGCCGGCCCGCAGCTCCAGCGTCAGAAAGCGCAGATGGGCGGCGAGGTTGGGATAGCGGCGGCCCATCTCCTCGGCCACCCGGTTGACCCCGGCGTCGAGGCTCAATCCCGCCTCGACCGAGGCGACCAGCAGGTCGAGCATGTCGGGAAACCCCTCCATATACTCCAGTTCCATCTTCTTCCGCCGGCCCTTGACCACATGGTCGGGACCGAGGATCGCCGCCACCGCGAAGACGCCGGCCGCGGCGATGGCCGCCGGCCCGCCGATGCCGCTCAGGGCCCAGGGCACGGTGAACAGGGTGGCCACCGTCGCGGCGATCAGGCTGGCCCCCCGGGCGCCCAGATAGATGGCCACCGCCTCCCGCTGGTACCAGCCGGCATGGATCAGCTTGGCGCGGATGTTGGAGATCTGGGCCGGGTCCTGGATGGCCATCTTCTCGCCGAGCCGCTTGACCCCCCGCATGACGCCGCTGTCGGACTTGGCCTGGCCGGGACGGCCCGCCACCGTGTCGCCGGCCAGCCGCTGGCGGCGCTTGGCCCCGAAGCGGGCCTCGCGCAGCAGGAGCATGCCGCCGCCGCCGACGCTCATGGCGATCAGCCCGGCCGCCGCATAGGTCAGGATCTGCTGGAAGAGCACGGGGTCCATGTCAGATCCTCATGTCGATCATCTTGCGCATCACCATGTTCCCCAGGAACATCCAGGTCCCGAAGATGCCCAGGCCGATCTGCACGGGCCGCTCGCCGATGACATCGCCGTAGAAGTGCGGGCTGGCGACGGCGAGGATGGCCAGCACGCCGAACGGCGCACTGGTCAGGATGATGGCGCTGGCCCGGCCCTCCGAGGAGGCGGCCTTGATCTTCAGCCGCATCTTGTGGCGCTCGCGCACCGCCTTGGCGTTCATCTTCAACAGGCCGGTGAGATTGCCGCCGCTCTTCTCCTGCAGGCGGATGGTGGCCGCGAACAGGTCGACGTCGGGGTGGCGGCAACGGTCGGCGATGCGGCCGATGGCCTGCTGCAGGGTGGCGCCATAGGCGATCTCGTCGCCGGCCATGCCGAACTCGCTGCCCAGCGGATCGGGCATCTCCCGGCCGACCAGGGCGATCGCCGTTGGGACGGGATGCCCGGCCTCCAGGCTGCGGATGATCACTTCCAGGGCGTTGGGCAGCTGCAGGCCGATGGCCTTGGCCCGCGACCCGGCCTTGAACTTCAGGAAGAAGACCGGAACGATGATCCCCAGCGCCGGCCCGGCCCCCGCCGCGAACATCCAGTTCCGCGTCCACAGAAAGACCATGGCGCTGACCAGGGCGGCGCCCAGCAGCACCATCGGCAGGTGCTTCTTCAGCTGCACATTCACCCCGGACCGAATGACCAGGTCGTTGAACCAGCCCAGGCCGCGGGCCACCTCGCCGTCGGCCGTCAGGCCGCGCTGCTTGCGCAGCTCCAGCACCAGCTGTTCCAGGCTGCCGGTCTTCTCGACCGTGGCCAGCCGCTTGTTGACCTTGCGCTTGGCCACCCCCACCCGCGCCAGCCCGGTGACCGCCTGCACGCCGGTGAACACCGCGGCGAAGATCAGGATGAGGACGATCCATTTGGGGTCGAAGGCGAGGTCAGGCATGGGAGCTCCCCCTCACCCCAGCGGAGCGTCGTGAGTTCGCCTCTGGTCTCCCTTCTCCCGCGAGGGGAGAAGGGCGCCCAGAGGCGAACCCTTCAAGTTTCCGCGCCCGACTCACAGCGCCCTCTGCGGATCAAAATTCGCCGTGTCGTAGTGGATGCCGCGGCGGTTCATCTCGTCGAGGCACTTGGGCCGCAGGCCCGTCGCCCGGAACTCGCCCTGCACATTGCCCTCGGCGTCGGTGCCGATGCGGTGGAAGGCGAAGATCTCCTGCATCTGGACCACCTGGCCCTCCATGCCGGTGATTTCCGAGACGCTCATCACCTTCCGTTTGCCGTCCGACAGCCGCATGACCTGGACGATCATGCCGACGGCGGATGCGATCTGGCCGCGAATGCTTTCGGGCGTCAGGCTCAGGCCGCCCATGGCCACCATCTGCTCCAGGCGGGTGATGGCGTCGCGCGGGGTGTTGGCGTGGATGGTGGCCATGCTGCCTTCGTGGCCGGTGTTCATGGCCTGCAGCATGTCAAAGGCTTCCTCGCCCCGGACCTCGCCCAGAATCACCCGGTCGGGACGCATCCGCAGGGCGTTCTTGACCAGCTCACGCTGGCGGATCTCGCCCTTGCCCTCGATGTTCGGCGGCCGGGTCTCCATGCGCACCACATGCGGCTGCTGCAGCTGCAGTTCGCAGGCGTCCTCGATGGTGATCAGCCGCTCGCCCTCGCTGATGGCGGCGCTGAAGGCGTTCAGCAGGGTCGTCTTGCCAGAGCCCGTGCCGCCGCTGATGACGGTCGAGACCCGGGCCTTCACCGCCCCATGCAGGAACTCGGCGACACAGGCCGGCATCGCTCCAACCCCCACGAGCCGCTCCAGGCTCAGCGGCTTCTTGGAGAACTTGCGGATCGAGACCGCCGCGCCATCCACCGTGATCGGATAGATGGCGGCGTTGACCCGGCTGCCGTCGGCCAGACGGGCGTCGACCATGGGCGAACTCTCGTCGATCCGCCGGCCGACGGCGGCGACGATGCGGTTGACGATACGCAGCAGGTGATCGTTGTCGCGGAAACGGATCGGGGTCAGCACCAGCTCGCCGCGCCGCTCGATATAGACCTGGTTGGGACCGTTGATCAGGATGTCGTTGATCGACTCGTCCTTGAGCAGCGGCTCGATGGGCCCCAGCCCCACCATCTCGTCGAACACCTCGGCGCCCAGCTGGTCCAGCTCGAGGCTGTTCAACGCCAGGCGGCTGGCCTTGGCGAACTCGCCGACCAGCTTGCGCACCTGCCGGCGCATCTCGCCCTCGTCGAGTTCGCCGAGTTTGCCCAGATCGATTTCCTCGATCAGCCGGGCGTGCAGCCGCAGCCGCATGTCGAGCATGTCGTTGTCGATGCTGGACGGCGGCGGGGTCTCGGCCACCGCGACGATGTGGGTGGTGACGCCTTCGAAGACCGGCTCGGCGACGGGCGCGCGGCGCAGGGAGAAGCGGGCCATCAGGCAGCCCTCCCGGCATGGGCCTGTCCGGGGGCGTGCCCGGGGGCGTGACTGGACGCATGAGCCGGATGCGGCGCGGCGGCCAGCAGGCGGTCGACAATGTCGTCGACGTCCTTGGCGATGCGGCTCTTGGGGCGATGGCTGCGGATCGGACCGCCGAGGTTGACCGAAGCGGCGGCCGCTTCCCAGTCGCTGGTCAGCCCGCCGTCGGCCTTGCGACCCAACGCCTTTTCGGCCTCCGAAGTCGAGGGAGCCGGGCCGAACACCCGCTTGGCCAGGCGGTTGAGGATGATGCGCGGGCCGGGGCCCTCCGGCAGGTCGGCCTCGAACTCGGCGACCAGGCTGCGGGCGGCCAGCAGGGCCGGCACGGTCAGTTCACTGACCACCAGCAGGGCGTCGGAGCCGGCCATGACGTCCATGGTCCAGGAGCGGCGATGGCGCGGCGCATCGACGATGACGAAGTCGTAGACCTGGCAGGCGACTTCCAGTACCCGCACCACCGCCTCGGCCGAGACGTTCTCGAAGCCGTGCGGGTCGCGGGTCTGGGCGATCAGGTCGAAGCCGCCGGGGGCCGGGCTGGCGAACACTTCCAGCAGGGCGGCGTCGATGCGCTCCGGCTCCTGGCTGGCGCGGCCCAGCATCATGTTGGCGGCGGCCCCCAGATAGGCGGCGCTGGCCCCGTCGGCGAGGTTGAGGTCGATCAGCACCACCCGCTTCTTGCCCTGGGCCCGCTCGGCCAGGGCGGCGGCCAGCTCGACGCAGAGGGTGGTGGCCCCGGCTCCGCCGACCGCGCCGGTGACGGTCCAGCAGCGCCCGGTCTGAACGTGGGGCGCCGGGTGGGCGACCTCCGCCGGCTTCAGCAGCATCATCGCCGCCTCGGCCAGGTCACGCGGCCCGAAGGGGGCCTCGACGACGTCGGCGCGTGGCAGGCGCAGCAGGGCCCGCATCAGCCCGGCCGGCATGTGATCGCCGGCCATGATCGCGGCCGGGGGGATGGGAAGTTTGGCCAGCAGGGCGATGGCCTCGGCCAGGGCGACCGGGTCGGCCGAGGCGTCGAGCACCGCCAGGTCCGGCTCATGGCCGGGCGGCCAGCCCGGCGGCATGGCGCCGGGGGTCACGACCTCAAGCCGCGCGCCCTCGAAGGCGGCCCGGCAGGCCTCCGCCAGCCCGGGTCCGATAGCCAATACGCGGCGGTCGGTAAAACTCATGGGCTGGTCCCTCAGTTGACGGACGGCAGGCCGGGCGGCGTCGCCCCGACCGGGGAGGTCATCGGCTTGTCCATCACCAGGCTCTGGAAGATGACGTCGATGGCGCTCGGCTCGGCGCCGGCGATCATCGGGTCGGGGGTCAGGGCCCGGCTGCCGGTCGCCGTGGTCAGGCGGGGCGTCACCAGGATCAGGAGCTCGGTCTCGGATTTCTTCCAGCGACCGGACTTGAACAGCGTCCCCAGCACCGGGATGTCGCCCAGCCAGGGCAGCTGGCGCACGGCGTTGACGTAGTCCTGCTGGAACATCCCGGCGATGGCGAAGCTCTCGCCGTCCCGCAGCTCGATGGTCGTGGAGGCGCGGCGCACGGTCAGGGCCGGCAGCTCATAGGTGCCGATCCGCAGGGCGTTGGTCGGGTCCAGGGCGCTGACTTCCGGCGCCACCTTCAGGCGGATCAGGCCGCTGTCCTGCACGGTCGGGGTGAACTTCAGGTTCACCCCGAACGGCTTGAACTCGATGGTCACCTCGCCGACCCCGGCCGGCACCGGATAGGGGAACTCGCCGCCGGCCAGGAAGGTGGCCTCCTCGCCGCTGATCGCCGCCAGGTTCGGCCGCGCCAGGGTGCGGATGATGCCCTTCTCCTCCAGCGCCTGCAGGGTCAGGTCGATGCTGGCCGTGCCGACATTGGTTCGCACCCGCAGGGCGCCCTGGGCCGGGTTGTTGCCGATCAGGCCGAGGCCCGAGCCAAACACGATGCCGCTGTTGTTGGCCACCGACAGGTTGACGCCGAAGTCCTTCAGGCTGTCGCGGCTGGCCTCCAGGATACGGACCTCCAGCATCACCTGCTGGGCGGCCTCGACGGTCAGGGTCGAGGAGACGCCGCCGGGGGCGTAGCGTTCGGCGATGGTCTTGGCGCGGGCGGCGACGGAACTGGTCGAGACCTGGCCGGTCAGCATCAGCCCGCCGGCCAGGTTCGACACCTTGATCGGCTCGCCCGGCAGGGCGGCGGTCATGTCCGCCTGGATGCCGGTCAGGTCGTGGCCGACCTTGACGTCGATCACCTCCACCAGGCGCTTGCTGGTGTCGTAGACCAGGATGTTGGTCGCCCCGAGGGTCTTGCCGCGGATGTAGAGGCTGCGGTCGGTGTTGGCGACGATCTCGGCGATGTCGGGCTGGGCGACGACGATCTGGCCGGCCGAGCCGTTCAGGCGGAAGGCCGTGCTCTTGTCCTTGGCGACGGTGATCGAGCGGCTGGGCGCCGCATCGGCCGTGAAGGTCGGAAAATCGACGTCGCGAACAACCCCGGCCGCGATGTTGGGACCGACGCCGGCCGCCCCTTTTTTCTCCGGGGACTGGGCGAAGGCGGGGGCTGCGGCAAAGGCCAGGCAGAGGCCGGCGGACAGGAACAGGGCGCGCATATCAATAGCCTCCCAGGCGGTCGGTGGGCACCTGGACGGTCACCCGCTCGGAGCCCTGGACCACGGTCAGGGTGTGTTGCTCCGGCGCCCTGGCGGGCCCGGCGGCGCGGCGCGGCCCGGCGGCGCGGCGAGCCGGCTTGCGAACGCCGGCCGGCGCCTCGGCCAGGCCCTTGGAGGTCCAGGTCAGGCTGCGCACGGGGGCGGCCTCGGACACCTCGACCGAGCCGGTGCGGCGCAGCGCCAGCGACAGTTCGCCGACCTCGGCGGCCACCGCCAGCTTGGCGGCGTCCTCGAGGCTGACTTCCAGGGTGGCGGTCTTGGGGATGAATTTGTCGACATTGGCCGGGTCGGCGATCAGG
>JBKJSF010000018.1:0-9021 GCA_046595895.1 Caulobacter sp.
GCCGCGCCCGCGCCAGCATCGGCGCCGAGATATCGATGCCCAGCACATGCCCGGCCGGGCCCGTCCGCTCTGCCAGCGCAATGGCGATGGCGCCGCAGCCGCACCCCACATCGAATAGCCGCTCACCGGCCCTAACCGCGGCGCGGTCGATCAGGATTTCGGAGACCGGCGCCAGCAGGACGTCCTGCGACGCCTGCCGGTCGGTCCAGCGCTGACCCGCCGGCCCGTTCCAGTAGGCAATCTGGTCCGCGTTGAGATCGTGGCCTGGAGTGTCCATCACGCGCTATTTCGCCGCGCCGTCGGCCTTAGCATCAACCTTGGCCCGCTTCGCCGGCGGATCCTTCGCCACAGCCTTGGACGGAGCAGTCTTGGGCGCGCTGTCGCTGCGCACATTGCCCCAGGGGTCGGATGAACCCTTCTGTTCGGGAATGCGGGTCAACGACTTTTGATAGGCCCGCTCGGCTTCCTTTTCAGCCGCGATCTCGTGCGGTTTCTTGCCCTCGAGTTCCCCGTATTTGGGAATGGCTGCTGGAGCCTGGGCAAAAGTGGGTCCGGCCAGTGAGGCGATCACGATAGCGGCAAGGAAAACTCTCATGCACGGGTCTCCGGTATCAACAATCCGTCTGGTTGCCTGGCAACTTCGGCGCGACAGCCTTCGCTTCACGATCCCAGGGCTTGCCCAGCCGAAGCCGCGCAACGGGCGAAGGCTGGTAGGCGGCGACGGATTCGAACCGCCGACCCTCTCGGTGTAAACGAGATGCTCTAACCAGCTGAGCTAGCCGCCCGCGCCGGTGGGATGTAGCCGCAGAAACGCCCGGGCGAAAGCCTAGGGGTTGTAGTTGACCGAATGCTTGGCCAGACCGACGGCGTCGATCTCGCCAAAGCCCTCCAGCAGGTCGCTGTTGCAGGCGAAGTCGGCGGTGTTGATCCGCTTGAACGGCCCGGGCCGCTCGACGCAGAGCTTGAAGTCACCGCCCCAGTCCCCATCGGTCTCGTCCTCGGCAAAGTCGTAGATCTTGCCGTCGTTGGGCAGGCTGAGGGTAATGCAGCTGGCGGCGTTGATCCGCTTCCAGCCTTCGACCACCCAGCGGTTCGAGCTGGGCGCCTCCTTGTAACTGACCGCCAGATAGACGTTGCCGGCCGTCTTGTTGCAGAAACTCAAGGCCACATAGCCGGCCCGTGGCGTCGATTCATTCTGCGCCAGCGCGGACGGCGCCGCCGAAGCGCCAAGCAGCAACGCGGCCAAGACCGCGCCGGTCAATCTGGAACTGGACATGCTCATACCCCCATAGGATCAGCCCTTCGCCGATCTCACGCCCTTTTCGGGAGGCTGGCAAGCGCCGAGGGTTTAACCGTTCAGCGCCGTCTTCAGACCTTCGCCCACCTGGAAGCGGGCGGTCTTGCTGGCCGGGCGTTTGACGGTCTCGCCGGTTCGGGGGTTGCGGGCCGTGCCGGCGGCGCGGGAGACTGCCTTGAAGGCGCCGAAACCGACCAGACGCACATCCTCGCCCTTCTTGAGGGAAGCCGTCACCGCACCTGTGAAGGCTTCAAGGGCGGCGCCCGCCTGGGTCTTGTTCAGTCCCGCGCCGTCGGCGATCGCGGCGACCAGTTCGGCCTTCGTCATCAGCAGTCTCCCAGCCCAAATTCCGTTGTGCGGCGCGGTGTTCGCGCAGCGCGCGAGCCCCCTCGCCTGCCGCGATTATGAAGACTGGCGGACGGGCGTCAAAACAAACGCGCCCCGGGTTGCCCCGGGGCGCGCACATTATCGACGTTCATATACCGATGTTTGCCCTTAGTGGGTAATCACGGCGTCGGAGTCGCCTTCCTCAGCCTTCGCAGGCGCAACAACCGGCTCGTCTTCTTCCGACCATTCAATCGGGGTCGGCGCGCTGGTCAGGGCCCGGGCGATGGCCTCGTCAACGGTCGAGATCGGGACGATTTCGAGGGCGTCCTTCACCGTCTGCGGCACGTCGGCCAGGTCCTTTTCGTTCTCCTGCGGGATGAGGACGGTCTTGATCCCCGAGCGCAGGGCGGCCAGCAGCTTTTCCTTCAGGCCGCCGATCGGCAGGACGCGGCCCCGCAGGGTCACCTCCCCGGTCATGGCGATGTCCTTGCGGATCGGAATGCCGGTCAGCACCGAGATGATGGCGATGGCCATGGCCACGCCGGCCGAGGGACCGTCTTTCGGGGTCGCCCCTTCCGGCACGTGGACGTGGACGTCGGTCTTCTCGAACTGCGGCGGCTTGATGCCGAACTTCGTCGAGCGCGAGCGCACGTAGGAGTTCGCCGCGGCGATGGACTCCTTCATGACGTCCTTGAGGTTGCCGGTGATCGACATCCGGCCCTTGCCGGGCATCTTGACCGCCTCGATGGTCAGGATCTCGCCGCCGAACTCGGTCCAGGCCAGACCGGTGACGATACCGACCTGATCCTCCTCGTCGGTCTCGCCATAGCGGTACTTCTGGATGCCGGCGTACTTGGCCAGACGCTCGTCGTCGATGGTGATCGACGTGACATCCTCGCGGGCCAGGTCGCGCACCGTCTTCCGGGCCAGGTTGCCCAGTTCGCGCTCCAGCGACCGCACGCCGGCTTCCCGGGTGTAGTAGCGGATCAGGTCCTGGATGGCCTTGTCCGGAACCACGAAGTCCTCGGCCGAGAGGCCATGGTCCTTGGTCAGCTTGGGCAGCACGTGCCGCTTGGCGATCTCGATCTTCTCGACCTCGGTGTAGCCGGGGATGCGGATGATCTCCATGCGGTCCAGCAGCGGCTGGGGCATGTTCAGGCTGTTGGCCGTGGTGACGAACATGGTCTGCGACAGGTCGTAGTCGACCTCCAGGTAGTGGTCGGCGAAGGTCGAGTTCTGCGCCGGGTCCAGCACCTCAAGCAGGGCCGAGGACGGATCGCCCCGGTAGTCGCTGCCCATCTTGTCGATCTCGTCGAACAGGAAGAAGGGATCGACCGCCTTGGCCTTCTTCATCGACTGGATGATCTTGCCGGGCATCGAGCCGATATAGGTGCGGCGGTGACCGCGGATCTCGGCCTCGTCGCGCACGCCGCCAAGCGACAGGCGGATGAACTCACGCCCCGTGGCCTTGGCGATCGAACGGCCAAGCGAGGTCTTGCCGACCCCGGGCGGTCCGACCAGGCAGAGGATCGGGCCTTTCAGGGAGTTGGTCCGGGCCTGGACGGCCAGGTACTCCAGGATCCGCTCCTTCACCTTCTCGAGGCCATAGTGGTCCTCTTCGAGAATGGCCTCAGCCTTGGCGATATCGATCTTCTTTGGCTTGGCCTTGCCCCAGGGCAGGGACAGCAGCCAGTCGAGGTAGTTGCGCACCACCGTGCTCTCGGCCGACATCGGGCTCATGTTGCGCAGCTTCTTCAGCTCGCCATCGGCCTTGGCTCGCGCCTCTTTCGAGAACCTGGTTTTCTTGATGCGCTTTTCGAGTTCGAGCAGTTCGTCGCGACCGTCGTCTTGGTCGCCCAGCTCGCGCTGGATCGCCTTCATCTGCTCGTTGAGATAGTACTCGCGCTGGGTCTTCTCCATCTGCCGCTTGACGCGGCTGCGGATCTTCTTCTCGACCTGCAGGACGGAAATCTCGCCTTCCATCAGGGCGAAGACCTTCTCCAGCCGCTTCACCACATTGAACAGCTCCAAGAGCTGCTGCTTGTCAGCGATCTTCACCGACAGGTGGGCGGCGATGCTGTCAGCCAGCTTGCCGGGCTCGGCGATGTGCGGGATCGACGCCAGGGCTTCGGGCGGGATCTTCTTGTTGAGCTTGACGTAGGCCTCGAACTGCTCGGCCACGGCGCGGCTGAGGGCCTCGGCCTCATGTTCCTCGCCGTCGTCCTCGTCGAGGATGGCGGCCTCGGCCTCGTAGAAGTCCTCCGAGCCGACGAAGCGGGTGACGGCCGCCCGCTGCTTGCCCTCGACCAGCACCTTGACGGTACCGTCGGGCAGTTTCAGCAGCTGCAGCACGGTGGCCACGACACCGACGTCATAGATGGCATCGGGGCCCGGATCGTCATCGGCGCTGTTCTTTTGAGTCGCCAGCAGAATCTGCTTGTCGCCGCGCATCACCTCTTCGAGGGCGCGGACGGATTTCTCACGGCCCACGAACAGGGGCACGACCATGTGCGGAAACACAACGATGTCCCGAAGCGGCAACACCGGAAGCGTACGAAGTTCTGACATTTACCTGTCTCCTGCCCGCAACCCGATAATCGGCGTCGCGGCGTGCCTGTTCCGTTACGAACCGGTACGATTACGAAGATAGTTGGGCGCTTCGCAGGCGCATTCAAGCGGACCCACTGTCACAGGCGGGGATAAGCGCCGAAAGAATCAGGAAAATCGCGTGATTAGCGCGGCGCGAGTGCAAATCCGGACACGGCTCGCGTCTCAACGTAAGCGGGGTGGTACATATCCATGTAGACGGCGGCGTCCAGCGGCGTGCCGCTCTCGCAGACGACGATGTAGAGGTCGAGGATCGAGCCGTAGATGCCCACCCCGGCGCTGCCTTCACGACCAAAGAGCGGTTTGCTGCCATCCGAACAACGCAGCCGCGACAGGTAGGCCCGCTGCCCCGCCGGCATATTGACCCGCACCGGGTTCTGCTTGTCGCCGAACGGAATGCCGGCAGCGTCGGCCGCGGCGGCGATCCGCTCGACCTCGGCATCTGAAACACGTCCGCTCGGGGCGCTGAGCCCCTCCTGCGCCATGGCGGCAGAAACCGTCAGCGACAACAGGCCGACCAGGACCGATACCGACAGAGCACGCATGATTGTCCCTCCCCTTGCAGACAGGGTCCCGCGTTCCACCGGCTAACGCAAGATAACTTGACGCGTGTAAATCTATTTGTTGGCGGGCTGGCGTCGTTGCGCCGGCCAGACCTGCTCGATCACCGCCCAGGCGATGGAGCCGGCCATGGCGACGGCGGCGGCGAGCCACTGCGCCGTGTTCAGGCCCTCGGCGGCCATGGAGCCGATGAGCCAAGCGACGAGGAACACCGTGGCGGCGGACAGCCAGCGGGCGGAAAATGCGGCGTGGATCAGCTCGGTCATGGCAAGGCTCGCTTAAGGCTCACGGCGAAGGCGTTCTCCCGATAGGCGAAGCCGATTCCGCTGTCTCTGCGACACGGCCCCGCACCCGGCGGCTTGACGGCTCCATCTTTATATTGCTATTTGGCTATATAGACGTGAGGCGATGCAATTGAAGACCGCCACGGACGACACCCTCGACCGCCTGTTCGGCGCCCTGGCCGATCCGACCCGCCGCGCCATTCTGGCCCGCATCGCCGGCCGAGAGGCGACGGTCAACCAGTTGGTCGATGCCTTCAACCTAGCGCAGCCGACCATCTCCAAACACCTGAAGGTGCTGGAGCGGGCCGGACTGATCAGTCGGGGGCGAGAGGCGCAGTTTCGGCCCGTGCGGTTGGAGGCGCGGACGCTGGCCGGGGTCGATGCCTGGCTCGGCGACTACCGCCGCTTCTGGGAAGAGAGCTTCCAACAGCTCGACGATTATGTGAAACAGCTCAAGGACAAGGACGCCAAGGATGCGTGATGGCAAAAGTCCCGAAAGGCGCACCCTGACCATCGTCCGGGTCTTTGACGCGCCGGCCCGGCTGCTGTTCAAGGCCCATGCTGAGCGGGAGCACATCATGAAATGGTTCGGCCCGGTCGGCTGGCCGGTGACGATGTGCGAAATGGATTTCCGGATCGGCGGCCAGTAGCGGATGGCCATGACCGGCTCGACCGGCGTGCAGAACCCGACCTTCGGCGGGACCTATCTGGAGATCGAGCCGGATCGACTGATCAAATGGGACAACGGCTTCGAGATGCCGGGGGCCGAACGGATGGTCACCTCCATCGCCTTCGATGAGCTGGACGGCAAGACCACCGTCACCATGAAGACGGTCTTCGCCTCGCAGCGGATGTACGCTGAACACGTCGGCGCCGGCTTTGAGCAGGGGGTCAATTCCGGCCTGGACCAGCTGGCCCGCCTGGTCGAGCAGATGGCGGCCTGACCGCTATTCCACCGAACAGGCGCCCGGCCCTTCCGGATTCGGTGGGGCGGTCGCGCAGATCGCGCCGGTCACCTCCAGCACCTCGCGCTGCAGCAGGTCGGTCCAGCGCCAGACCTGCGGCAGGGTCGGGGTGAAACTGCCCGGTGGCCGCAGCCAGGCCGGCGCGTAGCGACGCTGGCAGACCTTTCCCTTGATCCGCCCCGAACCGCAGGCGCGGGCCCGCAGGCTCTCCATCTCCAGCGCGTTTCGGTAAAGCCGGGCGTACATCGCCGGCGCGCCATCGCCGTCCGCTGCCTCGTCTTCGCCGAGCACGGCATCGGCCGCGTAGAGCAGGGCCGCCAGTCGGCCAAGCGCAATCTGCCGCTCAAACGGATCCCAGGGGTCCGCGGCGACAGCGCCGCCGGCGATGGAAAGGAAAAACGTGAGGACGAGAGCGGGCCGGATCATGGGGGAACCTCCTGGCGGACGGCTCAATCCATCAGCGGTCTCAGCGCCGCAATCAAGGCCGCCGTATTGCCCGGCGGGACCAGGGTGAGCCCCGGCTGGGGATCAAGCCCGCAGGCCGGGGTGGCGATGATCGGCACGCCGGCGGCCAGGGCGCCGAGCAAACGGCGCGGATTGTCCTCAACCACGGCCGGCTGGACCACGGCGGCGACACCGTCCAGCCAGTCGGGGCCGGGGGCGCGCGTCTTCACCTCTTCCCAGAAGCCGGCGCCTTCAAGCTCCGAGCCAGCCAGCACGACTTCCAGGTCCAGCGCCCGGGCCGCCTCGCGCACCGCCCAGGCCCCCTTGCGGGCCGCCGTCGGGCCGGGAAAAGCGATCCGTCGCTCCCTCGTCCCAGCCGCGGGGCCCCGCCTGGGCACGATCCAGGCCAGTCGCTCGGCCCGCTCGCCGAACAGGGCGGCGACGGCGGCGTGGGTGGTGATGATCCGGTGGGCGGCGGCCAGCGCCTCGGCCTCGGCAGCGATCAGTGCCGGATCGGCGCGGAAATCAGCCAGGCTGGCCTGGTCCGGCGCCGCCGCATGGGCCTCGTCGAGCCGCGCCTGCAGGACGCCTATCGGGGCCCGGGTCATCAGCACACTGAACCGCCGCCCGCCAAGCCGCCCCCGCCGCCACAGGTAGGGCAGCAGGCTCTGGGCGACGATGACCTCCAGGTCATCCGGCGTCAGCAGCCGCTCGAGCGCGCGGGCGATGGCGTGCGCCCCGGCCAGCTCCGCTCGTCGCCGGGCCGGTCCCTGGGCGCCAAGCCGCCGCACCGCCGCCGAGCGCCCCAGCGCCGCCAGCATGGCGTCCCGCGTCCGCCCCGCCGGCGCCCCGGCCCAGGCAGATCGATCCATCCGCCAGCGCCCGCCATCCAGCGGCAGGCCGAGCAGATCCCGCGGTCCGGCCCGCTCCGCCCACAGGGCCTGAAACTCCGGCCAGGACTCATCGACCAGCCAGACCTGGCGCGCCGAGGCGGTCGCCGGACTCGGGCCTTCATGGCGATAGCAGCTGATCTGCTGGCAACTGTCGCAGCTGCGCGCTTCCCGCGTCGGGCCGGTTCCGGGCTCGGCACAGCCCTTCGGAACCATCGCCTCCTCGCCGGGCGGCCCGCTGAACCGCACAATCAGCTCTCCCTCGGTCAGCCGGGTCTCGATGTGCAGCGGTCTTGCATGGGCGAAGCGCAGGTCGACATAGTTCCAGGCCACGGTGGCGTCGCGTCCGTGCGTCGAGGCCGAGCCGGGCACCACCTTGGAATGGCCGTGCCGCTCGATAATTTCGCAATCGGCCCGTTGGGCGACATCGTAGAGGGCGTTGGACAGCTGGCAGAGGCCGCCGCCGACCGCCGGCACCAGGCAGCCCTCCTGGATCATCCGGCCATCGACATAGCCGCGCCGCCGCGTCGCCTTGCCGAGCACCCGCCAGAAGCTGAACACCTGTCCGGGCGCCAGCATCCCAGACCCGATCGCCGCCGTAGCCCGCCGCAGGTTCTCCACCTTGCCGCGCTGGTGGCGGTGTTCGCGCGAGCGCTCGTCCGTCCACAGCCCGCTGCGCGCCTCGGCCAGCAGCACATAGTCGGCCGGCTTGGGCCCCGGCGTCAGGGGTTTCAGGCCGGCGGTCAGGTTAATCAGGCCGCGCCGGGCCCGGAAGGCCAGCACCTTGGCCGTGAACACCGCCCCCGACAGGCGGCTCGGCCGCTCCCACCAGTCGAGGTCAGGGCCCTCCTCCGCGAGATTGGGGACGAAGCTCTCAAGATCGGGAATCTGGTTCATCGGCCCCCACCGTTCGGTCCGACGATAGCCTGCCCCCTCGCCGCCCGCTACCGGCTCACAGCGCCCGCTTCTGCAGGGCCAGGCTGATGCCGAAGACGACCAGCACGCTGCCCGTCACCCCGTCCAGCCAGCGCACCACGGCCGGCTCCCGCAGCGAGCGACCGAGCGGGCGGGTGACGGCGATCAGGGCCAGGAACCAAGCCGCGCCCTGCAGGCCATGGACCCCGGCCAGCAGCAGGCTCCAGGCCAGGGGATCGGCGCCGGCCGGAATGAACTGAGGCAGGAAGCTGACGTAGAAAACCCCGACCTTGGGATTGAGGAGATTGGTCAGCAGGCCGCGCAGGAACCACCCCGCCACCGAGCCGGCCCCGCTGGCCGGGGCCGTGTCCTGCGACGCGCCGTCGCCTCGACAAGCCGCCCACAGCATCCGCCCGCCAAGGAAGACCAGGTACCCAGCCCCGGCGACCTGCAGCACCAGATAGGCCGTCTTCGACACCGCCAGCAGCGCCGACAGCCCGACGGCGGTCATCGCCCCCCAGACCAGCAGGCCCAGGATGACGCCGCCGCCGGCCGCCATGGCCCGGCGTGGCCCCTCGACGGCGGCCGTCCGCAACACCAGGGCCGTATCGACGCCGGGCGTGACGGTCAGCAGGCCGGCGGCGAGGAAGAAGGCGGCAAGACTGGCGACCGGATCCATGGAGCGCTCCCGTTTGGCGGTGAGCCTAGCCGCTCGAGGGCGACCGATCCAA
>JBKJSF010000254.1:0-4772 GCA_046595895.1 Caulobacter sp.
CTACGACGTCGACGGGGCCAGCAGCGCCGCCCAGATCGTCCGCTGGTTCCGGGCCATGGGCCGGGGCCTGCCGGTCTATGTCCCCGACCGCATCCTCGAAGGCTACGGCCCCAGCCCGGCCGCCTTCCGCAAGCTCAAGGACAGCGGGGCCGAGCTGGTCATCACCGTCGACTGCGGCGCCGCCGCCCACGACGCCCTGATCGAGGCCGCCCGCATCGGCCTGGACGTCGTGGTTATCGACCACCATCTGATGCGCGGCGAGCCCCCGCCCGCCGCCGCCCTGGTCAACCCCAACCGCCCCGACGACACCTCCGGCCAGGGCCACCTCGCCGCCGCCGGCGTTGTCTTCGTGCTGCTGGCCGCCCTCAACCGCGAGGCCCGGGGGCGCGGCCTGTTCGAGGACCGCGCCGCGCCCAACGTCATGGACTGGCTGGATCTGGCCGCCATGGGGGCCTTCTGCGATGTCACCTCCCTGACCGGCTTCAACCGCGCCCTGGCGGCGCAGGGCCTCAAGGTCATGTCGGGTTGGCGCAACATTGGTCTGAAGGCCCTGCTCGACGTCGCCAAGAGCCAGGGACCGGCCACCGCCTTCCATGCCGGCTTCATCCTCGGCCCCCGCATCAACGCTGGCGGCCGCATCGGCCGCGCCGATCTCGGCGCCCGCCTCCTGAGCACCGAGGACCCGGAGGAAGCCGCCGCCCTGGCCCAGGAGCTCGACGCCCTCAACGCCTCCCGCAAGGAGGTCGAGAAGGCGGTCATCGACGAGGCTGTCCTCTCCATCGAGAAGCAGAGCAACTTCGACCCTGACGCCCCGGTCATCGTCGCCGCCGGCGACGGCTGGCATCCCGGTGTCGTCGGCATCGCGGCGGGGCGGCTGCGCGAGCGCTACCGCAAGCCGGTCATCGTCATCGGCATCGACCGGCCGGCCGATATCGGCAAGGGCTCGGGCCGCTCGCAGCCTGGGGTCAATCTGGGCCGGGCCATCCAGTCGGCCTTTGACGACGGCCTGCTGCTGGCCGGCGGCGGCCACGCCATGGCCGCCGGCCTGACCGTCCGCCCCGCCGCCATCCCCGAACTGCGCGCCTACCTGTCCGAGAAGCTGGCCGGGGAGATGATCGACGCCGCCGCCCAGGACGCGGTCGAGATCGACGCCCTGATCGCGCCCGGCGGGGCCACCCGCGCCCTGTGGACCGACTTCCAGCGCCTGGCCCCCTTCGGCCCCGGCAACCCCGAGCCGCTGTTCGCCATCCCCGACGCCCGCATCGAGAGGCCGATCGCCATGCGCGGCGGCCATGTGCGGGTCACCCTGGTCGATTCGTCGGGCCAGCGGCTGAAGGCGGTCGCCTGGCGGGCCGGCGAGACTGAAATGGGCCAGCGACTGCTGGCCGGCGGCGGCGGGCTGCACCTGGCCGGCAAGCTTAAACCCGATGACTGGCAGGGCCGCGAGGACGTTGAATTGGAGATCGAAGACGCCGCGGATCCTCGCAAAGCAGTCGACTAGATTTTCTTCGTCAAGCGCTTGCACCCTCCGGGCAGCTTGGCTATACCGCCGCTTCCTCGCTGTGCGCCCTTCGTCTATCGGTTAGGACCCCAGATTTTCAATCTGGTAAGAGGGGTTCGACTCCCCTAGGGCGTACCACGAGGCTTCCAGTCGATTTTGAGCGCAATACCCTTTCTGGGTGCGACGGACTGTCGCAAATCGCCTCTGGACGCCCCGTCTCTTTATATTCTGTGATTGACGGCTCACCCTACAGGAGAACAATGTTATTCATGAGGCACTTACCGCTTGTTCGCGGGTAGGTGAGGGGGAGTTATGTCGAGTCTGGATATTCAAATCGAGGACCTTCACGAAGACGCCGTGAGGATCAGCGGACGGATCAAATGGTTCGATCTGGGAAAGGGCTACGGTTTCATCGTGCCCGACGACCCGGAGGTCACCGAACTCCGCGACGTGCTTCTGCACGTGACGTCCCTGCGCAATCTGGGTCGCGATTCCGTTCTTGAGGGATCTGTGATCGTCTGCGACGCGGTCAAGCGGCCCAAGGGCTGGCAGGTGACCGATATCGTCGAACTGGACGAGAGCGCCGCGTCGCCGGCCGCCGAGCGGCCGCATCGGCTGGACGAGCCCCGTCGCGATCCCCGCTTCGGAGCCAAAGAATCCCGCCAGCGCGCCACCCTGGTGGTCGCTGACGGGCCCCTGGAGCGCTGCAGCGTCAAATGGTTCAACCGCACCAAGGGCTACGGTTTCGTGGTGCGCGACAGCGAGCCGGGCGATATCTTCGTCCACATCGAGACCCTGCGGCGCAGCGGCCTTGATGACCTGCAGCCCGGGGAAGCCGTCATGGTGCGCTTCGCCGAAGGGCCCAAGGGTCTGGTCGTGGCGCAGATCGAGGCCTCCTAGCCTCGGCGGTTCGGAGTTCCGTATTGACCCCAGCGTATCGTATCGGCCGCGTCCTCTTGCTGGCCGCGGCTCTGGCCTGTTCCGGCCTGTCCGCTTGCAAGGGCGGCGGGGACGCCAAGGTCGAGGCCCTGATCTCGCCGCTTGAGCCGCTGACGGTCACCACGGCCAATGGCCCGGCCAAGTTCCAGGTCGAGATCGCCGACGATGAGGCCGAACGCACCAACGGCCTGATGTGGCGCGAGAGCCTGGCCCCGGACCGTGGCATGTTGTTCGACTTCAAGACCGAAGAGCCGCGCGCCTTCTGGATGAAGAACACCCTCATCCCGTTGGACATCATCTATATCGCCGCCGACGGCACGGTGGTGTCTATCGCCGCCATGGCCATGCCCAAGTCCGAAGAATCGCTGCCATCCAGCGCCGCCGCCCTCGGCGTGCTGGAGATCGCCGGCGGCAGGGCGGGCGAGCTGGGCATCAAGCCGGGCGACAAGGTCAGCCACCGGATCTTCAAGTTGGATTCTGCGGGTGAGTGAGGATCAGGTCCCCACGCCGCCCGGGGGCTTCGAAGCCTCGGCCCGCGGCCCCTACACCACCCACAACGGCCCGATGTTCCACCTGAACCGGCCTGACGGGACCTATGAGCATGCCTTCTTCGTGCTGCCGCGCCACTGCAACGGCATGGGTTTCGCCCACGGCGGCATGATCGCCACCTTCATGGACGGCGTCCTGGCCAGGGCCGTGCACGGCGCCACCGGCGGCCATGCGGCGGTGACGGTCCACCTGTCGCTCGACTACCTCAGCGCCGGCCGCAAAAGCGAATGGCTGTTCGGCGAAGGGAGCGTCACCCGCGAGACCCGCGACCTGGTCTTCGTCGAGGGCCGCATCCACGCTTCGGGCCGCGATGTCGCCCGCGCCACCGCCATCTTCAAGCCGCTGCGCCGGAAGATGCCCTGAACCCTTTCATCGCGCCGCGCAAAGTGGCAAACACCGCCGTTCCGGTGATGACGGGGCGTAGCGCAGCCTGGTAGCGCATCTGCTTTGGGAGCAGAGGGTCGCAGGTTCAAATCCTGCCGCCCCGACCATCATCGGGTGAGATCAAGAGGACAGCCGCATGCTCGCCCGCATCTTCCGCCCCGCCAAGACCGCCATGCAGTCGGGCCGGGCCAAGACCAACGACTGGGTGCTGGAATTCGAACCGGCCGCCGCCAAGCGCAACGACCCGCTGACCGGCTGGACCCAGAGTATCGATATGAACGGCCAGATCCGCCTGAGCTTCGAGACCCGAGACGAGGCCGTCGCCTACGCTCAGAAGCACGCCATCGCCTTCCAGGTCATCGAGCCCAAGGAACCGAAGAAGATCATCAAGGCCTACGCCGACAACTTCGCCACCAACAGACGGGCCCCCTGGACCCACTAGCCTTCAAGGGACTCCATAGCTCAGCTGGATAGAGCATCCGCCTTCTAAGCGGACGGTCGTAGGTTCGAATCCTACTGGAGTCGCCAATTCAGCTGGCCGCATCCAACGCCGCGAACCCCGCCGCCAGGTCGGCGTTCAGGTCGCTGGCCTGCTCCAGCCCTATGTGCAGCCGGAACAGCGGCCCCTCCAGTTCCTTCACGAAGGTCCGCGACTTCAGTTGTGGATCGCAGCGGATGGCCAGGCTTTCGAAGCCGCCCCAGCTGAAGCCCAGGCCGAAGATCTTCAGGGCGTCGAGGAAGGCGTGTTCGGCGTCGAGGGGGCAGGGGTTGAGCACGAAGCCGAACAGGCCGCTGGCCCCGCTGTAGTCGCGGTCCCAGATCGCATGGCCGGGAGCGCCGGGCAGGGCGGGGTGCAGGACCTGCCTCACCTGCGGCTGGCCGCTCAGCCAGCCGGCGACGGCGCGGGCGGTTTCGTCGTGGCGGGCCAGCCGCGTCGGCAGGGTGCGCAGGCCCCGCAGCATGTCGTAGGCGGCATCGCCGGTCACCGCCCAGCCGAAGTGGTGGACGCCGGCCACCAGCCTGGCCGCCAGGTCCGCGTCATTGGTGGAGGCGCTGCCCATGAAGATGTCGCTGTGGCCGCAGACGTATTTGGTCAGGGCCTGGACGCTGAGATCGACGCCGTGGGCCAGCGGCTTGAAATAGAGGCCGGCCGCCCAGGTGTTGTCCATCAGGGTCAGCACGCCACGGGCCCGGGCCGCGGCGGCGATGGCCGGAACGTCCTGCATCTCGAAGGTCAGGGAGCTGGGCGATTCCAGCAGGATCAGGCGGGTGTCGTCCTTGACGAGCGCCATCAGCGCCTCGGGCGACAGCCGAGCGTCGTAGATCTCGACCCGCACACCAAAGCGGGTCAGCACCCGCTGGCAGAAGACCCGGGTCGGCTTGTAGGCCCCCTCGGTGA
>JBKJSF010000256.1:0-21151 GCA_046595895.1 Caulobacter sp.
CTACGTCCTGGCGTCCGCCGGTCAGGTCGAGCACGTCGCGCATGGCGAAGGCCGGGTCGGTCCCGTGCAGAGCGGCGTAGACCCCCCGGGCGAAGGTCAGGTCGGCATGGGTCTTCACCCGCCAGTCCAGATTGGACAGATCGCGTGGCGCGGCGAAGTTGGCTGCCCGGAAGCGTTCCGGATCGGCGCGCAGGAAGGCGGTCGGCGAGGTGCGGGCCAGGGGGTCGCGGTCGGCGTCGGCGGCGGCGATCAGCAGCGGCGTGCGGATCACCTCCACCTCCATCCCCTTGGGAAAGCCGAACCAGCCGCGATTGGCGACATAGTCGGCGCCGCTTTCAGTGGCGATGCGCACGGCCTTGTCGATCAGGGCCGGATCGACGAAGGGCGCATCGCCCTTGATCCGCACCACATGACTGCTACCGCCGATGCTTTCGGCACATCGAGCAAAACGGCTCAAGAGATCGACCGGCGCGCCGCGGAACACCGCCTGGCCCCGGGAGACCAGGAAGGCGGCCAGCGGGTCGTCGACGGCCTCGACGCTGGTGGCGACCACAATCCGTGACAGGGTGCGGGCGGCCCGCAGCCGCTCGATTTGACGTAGGATCATTGGCTGGCCGGCCAAGGCGGCCAGGGCCTTGCCGGGCATGCGCGGGCTGGCCATGCGGGCCTGCAGGATGGCGAGGATCATCGGACGTTTCGCTCCTTCTGAGCGGGGCGGCAGGCTTCTTCCGCGGTCTTAAGCGGCGGCCCAGCTGCTCCCGGAATCCAGGGCGACCGGGTCATCGAGCGCCATCTCGTCCCAGTCGAGGTCGGGGGGGGGGCTGGCGGCGGCGGCGATGATGGCCGACAGCTCGGCGGCGGTGGTGGGGCTGACCAGCACGGCGGTCGCCTCAGGTCTCGAAAGCGCGAAGCCAAGGGCGGCCTGCAGCGGATCGCTGCGGCCCTCGGCGATCATCCGGCGCACGCGGGAGAGGCGCCCGGCGGCCCCCTTGAGGGTGGCCGGCACCCGGTCGGGCGGCAGGAACAGCAGGCCGTTTAGGAAGACCGAGCGCAGCTGCACCTCGATGCCCATGCCGGCGATCCGCGCCAGCGAACCGTCGGCCAGCAGCCGCTGGTCGAGCAGGGATGCGGGGGCCTGCACCAGGTCGGGCTTGAAGCGGCGGGCCACCCCGAACGGATCGTCCGAGGCATGCACAGAGATGCCGATGCGGGCGAACAGCCCCTCGGCCTTCAGCAACTTCAGTCGCTCCCACAGGGCTGGGCCGTGCGGGCCGAACAGCTCGCCGACGCTCGGCACGACGATGGCGTCGGCCCGCTCGACGGCCATCCGGCGCAGGCTCGCGCGGGCCTCGGCCTCGACGAAGTCGGGACCCCGGTCGGCCCGGGCCGTGCTAAGCGTCAGGCGGAAGGAGGAGGGACGCGGGATCAGGTCGCCGAGCACCTGTTCGGCCCGGCCATAGACGCCCGAGACGTCGAGCACCGACAGCTGGCCGCGCGCGGCGATGTTCAGGATGTCGCGCGCTTCCACTTCTGGCGGACGCGAACGCGGGCTCGACTGGCCATCGAGCCCGAACTGGGCGGCGCTGAGGCCGAGCTTGGATAGGGGGAAACTCATGCGCGTCCTTCTGGAGCGGCCAAAGACGAAGAATGCGAAAAGAAGGGGTCGTAGACGGGCCGGGGCCGGGCGAAAATTTCGGCGAGGTTGCGGGCCATCATGGCCGGCAACACGGCGGCGTAGGCGGCGATCAGGGCGGCCACTTCCACATCGGCGTGGGCTGCGCTCAGGGCATGGGGGCCGACGACGATCATGTTGCGGGTCGTCATCTCGCGCATCCACAACCCTTCAAGAATCGGGGCGGCGAACAGCGGGGTCGGCAGGGTCGGATCGCCGGCCAGGGTAAAGACCCGGGACGCGCCGGCCTGTTTGATCAGCTCGTCGACCTCGGTCTGGATCTCGGCGCCCATCACCTGAAGATGCGCCGCGACCGGCGCGACACTAAGGATATCCAGAGTCGCCGTGGCGGCGGCCAGGCTGTCGCCGCGCGGGGCGGGCAGGTCTTCGGGATCGAGGGCCCCGATCAGGTCTTCCGACCCCGAGATGGCCCCGATCGGGCGGCCGTTGGCGAGGCCGGCTCCGAACACCGAAAAGTCGGGCCGCACGCCGGTCAGGCCCTGCACGCCCTGGGCGTGGACCCGAAAACCGCTGGAGCCTTCATCGAAAATCAGCAGGGCGCCGGCGGCGGTGGCCGCCTTGCGGGCCAGCCGGAGTTGGCCGGGGGTCATGCCGAGCGGATCGACCAGGACGGCGGCCAGGTCGGTCTCGCCGTTGCAGACGCCGTCCTTCGGGTCCCAGACGGCGATCCGGCGGCAGCCGGTGATCTGGCGAGCCGCCGCCACGGCGGCGGGAAGCGCCTGGCCCTCCTCGGCGCAGAGGGCGACGGCCGGGCCGCGCGGCAGCAGGGCCGACAGCGCCGCGGCGGCGTCTTTCAGGGTCGCGGTTCCGGCCGCGACGGCGGCCTCGACGCGCGGATGGGCGTGGCCCAGCAGCACCGCGCCGCCGGCCATGTCGAAGTCGATGCGTTGGGTTCCGTCGGCGTCGGTCAGCCGGCAGCCGCTGGCGACCGGTCGGCCCGAGGGCCGGCGGGGAAAGCGGTCGGCGATGAAAGCGGCGTTGGGCACGGAGCCTTGGCCTCGCATGGTGAACTCGCCGGCAACCATGCGCGCCAACACCTTAAGGGAGGGTGCCCGAAGCGTTTCGCTGGGGTTAATGTGGGGGGTGACCCAGACCCTGCCCGCCCCCTCTCTGCCGGATTGGCCAATCTATGGCCTCGGCGACGACCAGCGCTCCGCCCTGAGGGCCCTCCGCGAGGCCGACAAGCCCGCCGTGCTGGCCACCATCGTCGCGCTTGGTGGCGGCGGCCCGCGCCCGGTCGGCGCCCAGATGGTTTTCGGCGCGGGCTTCGTCAGCGGCTTTCTCTCGGGCGGCTGCGTCGAAGGCGATGTCGCCCTGCACGCCGCCGCCTGCCTGGGTGACGGCAAACCTCGCCGCCTGGTCTACGGCGAAGGCAGCCCCTGGCCCGACATCCGCCTGCTCTGCGGCGCGCGGATCGAGATCGAGCTGCAGCGCCTGGGCCCGGGCGACGCCCAGGTTGGGGCCGTCCTGTCCGCCGAGGATGCCCGCCGCCCCGCGGATTTTACCACGCCCGGCGGCCTGACCCTGCTCTACGAACCGCCCTGGAAGCTGATCGTCGTTGGCGCCGACCCGACGGCCCTGGCCACCGCTACCCTCGGCGCCCAGTCCGGTTTCGAGACCACGCTGATCCGTCCGCGCGGCCCGATCACCTGCCCACTGGCTAACGTCGCCTATAGCCGGGGCGAGCCCGGCGAGGCTCTCGCCGCCATAGGCCTCGACGCCTGGAGCGGGGTCGCCATTTGCGGCCATGACATGGAGATCGACCACGAGGCGCTCAGCGTCGCATTGCCGTCGCGGGCCCCCTACGTCGGCCTGCTCGGCGCCCGTCGTCGTCTTGGCGAACGCCTGGACCGCCTGCGCGTCGCCGGCCTGACTGAGGGCCAACTGCAACGCCTTCGCGCCCCCATCGGCCTCGACCTCGGCGGCAAGGCCCCGTGGGAGATCGCCGTGGCCGTGGTTGGCGAGATCATCGCCCTGCGCCACGCAGGGGGACAGGTTGGCCGCGAAGCGGCCTACCTGTCTCCCATCAGCGCCGATCGCTGACCGACCCTTTGGCCAGACGGTTCGTGCCCATGCGCTTGGAGCCCGCCGCTTCATCATCCGTTGGCGCAATTCGAGGACTGTTAGGCTGCAATGCGGCCAACCGGCCCCCTAGAACCGCTGCGCCCCATCCAGCCGGATCGTCGTGCCGTTCAGAAAATCATTGTCGCAGATATGGCCGGCCAGGATGCCGTACTCGTCCGGGTCGCCCATCCGCTTGGGGTTGGGCACCATCGGGCCCCAGTGGGCCTGGGCCTGCTCGTTGGTCATTCTCGAGCTGTAGGCCAGGGTCAGGAAGGTGCCTGGCGCGATGGCCACAGCCCGGATGCCCAGCGGCGCCAGATCCCGCGCCACGGTCAGGGTCATGCCGATGATGCCGCCCTTGGCCGCCGAATAGGCCGCCTGGCCCGCCTGGCCCTCGTAGCCGGCGATGGAGGCGGTGTTGATCACCACCCCGCGCTGGTTGGATTCCAGGGGTTCGTTGGCGGCCATGGCCTCGGCCGCCTGGCTGGTCACCGCGAAGGCGCTATTGAGATAGACGTTCACGGTGTGGGCGAACTGGAACAGCGGCAGGCGCTTGCCCTCGCGGTTGACCGTCCGTGCCGGCCCGGTCGAGCCCGGGGCCGGCGGTCCGCCATGCACCACCACCGCCGCCCGCAAGGGGGCCAGCGACACCGCCTTGGCCACCGCTTCGGCGATGGAGTCCTCGCTCATGATGTCGGTGTGGACGAAGACCGCGCCATTGCCGACCTCGACCGCCAGGGCCTCGCCGCGTTCGGCGTGGACGTCGGCGATGACCACCCGCGCCCCGCGCTGCGCCAGCCGCCGCACGGTGGCGCTGCCAAACCCGCCGGCCCCGCCGGTGACGAGCGCGGATGCATTGCTGAGATCCATGGTGTTCTCCCTGTCTTTTGCAGGAAGGCCATCACGGCCGGGCGGCTTTGACCAGATTC
Source organism: Caulobacter sp. (assembly GCA_046595895.1). Classification (GTDB taxonomy): domain Bacteria; phylum Pseudomonadota; class Alphaproteobacteria; order Caulobacterales; family Caulobacteraceae; genus Caulobacter. The sequence goes on from JBKJSF010000256.1 coordinate 4,687, forward strand.
ACCCCGCGTCAGCCGGGCGAAGTTTCTTGGCCTACAGCGCCACTTCGAACGGCGCCTCGGTCTTGGCCTTGACCTCGTCGAGGGTCACGCCCGGGGCCAGTTCCAGCAGCTTCACCCCGGCCCCGCGGCCGATGGAGAAGACGCCAAGGTCGGTGATCAGGGTGTCGACCACCGCCTTGCCGGTCAGCGGCAGGGTGCAGTCCTTCAGGAGCTTCGGCGCGCCGGTCTTCTCGCAGTGGTCCATAACCACCACAACGCGCTTGACCCCGGCCACCAGGTCCATGGCCCCGCCCATGCCCTTGACCATCTTGCCGGGCACCATCCAGTTGGCCAGGTCGCCATTGGCCGCCACCTGCATGGCGCCGAGGATGGAAAGATCGATGTGGCCGCCGCGGATCATCGCAAAGCTGTCGGCGCTGGAGAAATAGCTGCTCGAGTCCAGTTCCGTGATGGTCTGCTTGCCGGCGTTGATCAGGTCGGCGTCGGCCTCGCCCTCATAGGGGAAGGGACCCATGCCCAGCATGCCGTTCTCGCTCTGCAGGGTCACATGCATCCCGTTCGGGATGTAGTTGGCCACCAAGGTGGGAATGCCGATGCCGAGGTTCACATAGAAGCCGTCCTGCAGTTCGCGGGCGGCGCGGGCGGCGGTTTCGTCGCGGGTCCAGGGCATTACACAGCCTCCTTGGCGCGGGTCGTTACCCGCTCGATCCGCTTCTCGAACACCGCGCCCTCGAAGACGCGGTCCACATAGATGCCCGGGGTGTGGATGTTGTCCTTGTCGAGGCTGCCGACCAGCACGATCTCTTCGACCTCGACCAGGCAGACCTTGCCCGCCGTGGCCATCATCGGATTGAAGTTCCGCGCCGTCTTCCGATAAATCAGATTGCCCTCGGCGTCGGCCTTCCAGGCCTTGACGATGGAGAGGTCGGCGGTCAGACCCCGCTCCATCACATACTCTTCGCCGTCGAATACCCGCACTTCCTTGCCCTCGGCGACCAGGGTGCCGACACCGGTCTTGGTGAAGAAGGCCGGAATGCCCGCGCCGCCGGCACGGATGCGTTCGGCCAGCGTGCCTTGCGGATTGAATTCGAGCTCCAGCTCCCCGCTGAGATAAAGTTGTTCGAACAGCTTGTTCTCACCGACGTAGCTGCTCACCATCTTCTTGATCTGCCGGTTCTCCAGCAGGATGCCGAGGCCGAAGCCGTCGATACCGCAGTTGTTGGACACAACGGTCAGGTCCTTCACCCCGGTGTCGCGGATCGCCGCGATGAGGTTCTCAGGAATGCCACAGAGGCCAAAGCCCCCCGCCATGATGGTCATGCCGTCGAACAGCACCCCTTCGAGGGCTGCGGCGGCGTCCTTGCGGACCTTGTCGGCCATGATCGCTCCGGAATCTGGTGTATCGGCGTCCTTTGGCGCAGGACGGCTAGAAATTCAACCTTTGGTGAATTAATGAAGATGACGTGGGGGTATCTACCATGAGCAACGCAAAACGCGACAGCCGGGTCCTCCTGGTCATGGCCCATCCGGCCCTGGAAAAGAGCCGCGCCAATAATCTGCTGTGGACCGCCTCGGAGGGCCTCGAAGGCGTCACCCGTCACGACCTCTACGAGACCTTCCCCGATTTCGTGATCGACACGCCCGGCGAGAAGAAGAAGCTCAAGGAACACGACGTCATCGCCCTGCAGTTCCCCTTCTACTGGTACGCCATGCCGGCCCTGATGAAGGAGTGGTTCGATCTGGTCTGGCTGCACGGCTTCGCCTACGGCAAGGGGGGCGACAAGCTGAAGGGCAAGAAGCTGTTCGTCGCCACCACCACCGGCGGCCCGACCTCGGCCTATCACAAGCTGGGCTACAACCACTTCACCATGGAGGAGTTCCTGCGCCCGCTGGAACAGACCGCCGACCTCTGCCAGATGGAGTGGGAGACCCCGTTCGTGGTCCACGGCGCCCGCATCAAGGAACCGGCCGCGCTGGAGGCGCAGGCCCAACGCTACCGGGCGCGGCTGGCTGGGCTGGTGTCGGAAAAGGTCCTCGCTGAATGACCGAGAACCTCCTCATCCAGGCCCTCGTCTACCTCACCGCCGGGGTCGTCGCCGCCCCGATCGCCAAGCGCCTCGGCCTCGGCTCGGTGCTCGGCTACCTGATCGCCGGCATCGTCGTCGGCCCGTTTGCTCTGTCGCTGGTCGGTGAGCAGGAAGACGTCATGAAGTTCGCCGAGTTCGGCGTCGTCATCCTGCTGTTCATGATCGGGCTGGAGGTCCGCCCGGCCCTGCTGTGGTCGATGCGCAAGACCATCTTCGGGCTCGGCGGGGCGCAGGTGCTGGTCACCGCCTTCGCTATCGCCGGCTTCAGCCTGGCCTTCGGATTGAACTGGAAGACCGCCCTGGCCGTCGGCCTGGTGCTGGCCATGTCCTCCACCGCCATCGTCCTGCAGACCCTCGACGAGAAGGGCCTGCGGCAGGGCCCGGTCGGGCGCGCGGCCTTCGGGGTGCTGCTGCTGCAGGACCTGGCCATCATCCCGCTGTTCGCCCTGCTGCCCCTTTTGGCCGAGGCGCCCGCTCAACTCATCGCCCAGACCGCCCACGCGGCGGAAGGCGGCGATCACGGCGGCAGCCTGATCACCAACCTGCCCGGCTGGCTGCAGACCCTGGCCGTCCTCGCGGCCGTCGCCGCCGTGGTTGGCGGCGGCCGCTATGTGGTGCAGCCCATCTTCCGCTTCATCGCCCAGACCCGTCTGCGCGAGATCTTCACCGCCACCGCCCTCCTCATCGTCGTCGCCGTCGCCGTGCTGATGCAGATGGTCGGCCTCTCCCCCGCCCTCGGCGCCTTCCTGGCCGGCGTGGTACTGGCCGAAAGCGAATACCGCCGCGAGTTGGAGACCGACATCGAGCCGTTCCGCGGCCTGCTGCTCGGCCTGTTCTTCATCACCGTCGGGGCCGGCATCAACTTCAGCATCATCCTCGCCCAGCCCCTGGTGCTGGTCGCCATCGTGCTTGGCCTGATGCTCCTGAAGTTCGCGGTGATGTTCGGCCTCGCCTTGATCGGCGGCGCCACCGGCCGGGCCGCCGCTGCTGTCGCCACCGCCTTGGCCCAGGGCGGCGAATTCGCCTTTGTGCTCCTGACCTTCACCGTCGGGGCCGGGGTCATCGGCGCCGATCTGGCCGCCCTGCTGACCGCCGCCGTCGCCGTCTCCATGGCCCTCACCCCGCTGGCGATGATGGTCTACGAGAAGGTCTCGGCGATGATGGACGCCGCCATTCCCGACGTGAAACCCGATGATCCGGAGTTCGACGAGGCCGAGCCGGACATCATCATCGCCGGCTTCGGCCGCTTCGGTCAGATCACCGGCCGGCTGCTGACCGCCAACGGCTTCAAGTCGACGGTTTTGGACAGCGACATCGAGCAGATCGAGGTCCTGCGCCGCTTCGGCCGCCGTGTGCACTACGGCGACGCCACCCGTCTGGACCTGCTGCGCGCCGCCGGCGCTGAGCGGGCCAGGATGCTGGTCGTCGCCCTCGACGAGAAGGAAAAGACCTCCGAACTGGTTGAGAAGGCCCGCCACGCCTTCCCCAATCTGATCATCCTTGCCCGCGCCTTCGACCGTCGCCACGCCTACGACCTGCTGGCCAACGGCGCCGACGCGGTCGAGCGGGAGACCTTCGAGGGGGCCCTGGCCATGGGCGTCAGCGCCCTGCGGTCCCTGGGCTTCCGCGCCCACCGGGCGCACCGGGCGGCCGACTACTTCCGCAATCACGACATGCGCGCCTTCGAGGAGCTGCGGCCGATGTGGGGCCAGGAGGAAGCCTACATGCTGGCCAGCCGCGACGCCGCCAAGACCACCGAACGCCTGCTGGCCGCCGATCTGGCGCGGATGAGGCCGGGCGGGGAAGAAGGCTGGGACGTCAGCGGCCGCGCGGAGGACGAGATGGAGGCGGCGAAGGAGGGGGATGCCTGATCCGATGACGCAGACAACCGTGTTGCACTGTAAGCGCTGTGGCTACGACGTTCCGATGCGCGGCTTGGAGACGCCACAGGCACGGGCTGACCTGGCGGGCAGAGCGAGGGTCAGCCGCATCGCTGCCATTGTCTGGCTGAGAGAAACCCACGCCTACAGTCTCTCCGACGGCAAGTTGGTGATGAACCACATCACCTGGACGGACGAGGCCGGGCATCGCCGCTGTTACAAGTGCGGCCAAGTCGATGTCATCGACGGTCACCCCTGCCCAAACTGCCGAAGCTTGGCCTTGGATTGGTAGATCGTGCGCAAACATCCCTCCTCGAATTGGGGAGGGCAGGCCTACGGCCGGGTGGGGAAGTGGGCAACCGCAATCACCCGGAGTTCGTGGCCGACGGCCCCACCCGACGCGCAACGCGCGTCTGCCCTCCCCAATTCGGGGAGGGAGGGCTAGTTCTTCACCAGATCGTCCGCATGCACCATCGGCCCGGCGGTGTAGCCGATCACCGCCTCGATGGCGTCGGACCGCAGCCCGGCGATCTGTTCGGCGTCGGCCGCGTCATACCGCGATAGCCCCCGGCCGATTTCCGCGCCGTCCTCGCCGACGATCAGCACGGCGTCGCCCTTGCCAAACCGGCCCTCGACCCGCCGAACTCCGGCGGCCAGCAGGCTCTTGCCGGCCCCCAGCGCCTTGGCCGCCCCAGCGTCCACCACCAGAGTCCCGGCCGGTGACAGGCTGCCGGCGATCCAACTCTTGTAGGCCGCGGCCGGCGTCGTCCCGGCCTCGACGATCGTCGCCGCCGCGCCTTCGTCCAGCGCCCCCAGCGGCCGCTCGCGCCGCCCCAGGGTGATGATCGTCGCGCAGCCGGCGCCTTGGGCGATCCGCGCCGCCGCCAGCTTGGTGGCCATGCCGCCGGTGCCGACGCCCGCCCCGGCGTTGGCGCCGCCGGCCATGGCGACGATCTCCGGCGTCAACGTCTCGATCCGCTCCAGCCGCCGGGCGGCCGGATCGCGGCGCGGGTCGGCCGTGTAGAGCCCGTCGATGTCGCTCAGGAGCACCAGCCGGTCGGCCCCGATCATCTGCGCCACCCGGGCGGCCAGCCGGTCGTTGTCGCCGTAGCGAATCTCCTCGGTGACGACGGTGTCGTTCTCGTTGACGACCGGCACCGCCCCCAGCCCCAGCAGGGTCTCGGTCGTCGCCCGGGCATTGAGCCAGCGCCGCCGCACCTCGGTATCGTCGCGGGTCATCAGGACCTGGGCCACCGTTCGCCCATGCGGCTCGAACGCCTCTTCCCAGGCCCGCATCAACGCCGACTGGCCAGCGGCGGCCGCCGCCTGTTTCTCGGGAAGCGTAAGCGCCTTGCGGGTCAGGCCCAGTCGCCGGCGGCCCAGCGCCACGGCCCCGGAGGAGACGACCAGGAGCTGGACGCCATCGGCCATCAGCCTCGCCGCATCGGCGGCGAAGGCGGCCAGCCAGGCGCGGTCAGGCTCACCGCTGGCGGCGTCGGCCACCAGGGCCGAGCCGACCTTGACGACAATGCGCTTGGCCCCCGCCAGCATGGCCTACTGGCCGGGTCTGGGCTTGGGCTCGGGCTTGAGCTTGGGAAGGCTCACCGCCGGGGCCTCGAGCAGGTCGGCGGCGTGTTCGCAGGCGGCCGGCAGGCCGGTCAGGCGCCAGACGGTCGAGGCGTTGGCCTTGCTGAAGGCCACCACCACCATGCACTCGCCATCGCCCTGACGGCCGCAGACCAGCGCCCCGGCGGCGTTCGCGCCGCAGACCGTCGCCCCCTTCACCTTGACCGACCAGATCAGCACCTGGCCATCGAGCGCCTGGCGCACGGAGTCGGCCGGACCGAGCTTGGCGGTGAAGGCGGTCGTCGGCTTGCCCTTCATCCCGGCGACGATGGTCTCCAGCCGCGCCGAAGGCGGCGGCGGCTTTTCAGCCACGGGCGGAGCCGGCGGGGCCGTGACCACTGGAGCGGCCGGCGCGGCCTGGCCGGCGAACAGCATCAGGCTGAGAACGAAGGCGATCATCTGGACAATCCCGAATGTTTAGCTCTTGCGACCCTGGACCGGCGACCACGGCGCTTCAATGGCGGCGGAATCGTCGTCATCGTCTTCGAAGATCTCGCCGCGCTCGCGCCGCACCATCCGCCAGCACTCGCGCAGGATCTCCCGCACGTTCTGGCCGGAGACGCCTGACACCGTGCGCGGGGTGATTCCCGTCGCCTCGCGGAATTCCTCGACCCGCCACTGGGCGGTTTCGGCGTCGACCGCGTCGATCTTGGACAGGGCCACGATCTCGTTGCGCTCGGCCAGGCCCTCGCCATAGGCCTCAAGCTCGGTGCGCACCGTCTTCCAGGCCCCGACGATGTCGTCCTGGGTGATGTCGATCAGGTGGATCAGCACGGCGGTGCGCTCGACGTGGCCGAGGAAGCGGGTGCCCAGCCCCTGGCCTTCGGAGGCGCCTTCGATCAGGCCGGGAATGTCGGCCAGCACGAAGCGCTCGCCAAGCGACAGATCGACCATGCCGAGGTTGGGCGACAGGGTGGTGAAGGGATAGTCGGCGATCTTCGGCTTGGCGGCGCTGGCGGCGGCCAGGAAGGTCGACTTGCCGGCGTTGGGCAGCCCGACCAGGCCGGCGTCGGCGATCAGCTTCAGCCGCAGCCAGATGGTCTTTTCCTCACCCTCCTGGCCGGGGTTGGCGTGTTTCGGGGCCTGGTTGATCGGCCCCTTGAAGCGGTCGTTGCCCCAGCCGCCGTTGCCGCCCTTGGCCAGCAGGAAGCGCATCCCCGCCTCGTCCATGTCGGCGATCAGGGTTTCCTTGTCCTCGTCGAGCACCTGGGTGCCGACCGGAACCTTCAGCACCACATCCTCGCCGGCATGGCCGTGACGGTTGCGGCCCATGCCGTGGATGCCCGTGTCGGCCTTGAAATGCTGCTGGTAGCGGTAGTCGATCAGGGTGTTCAGCCCCTCGACCGCCTCGACCCAGACATCGCCGCCGCGTCCGCCGTCACCGCCGTCCGGGCCGCCGTATTCAATGTACTTCTCGCGCCGGAAGGACACAGCGCCGCCGCCGCCGTTGCCGGAGCGGATATAGATCTTGCACTGGTCGAGAAACTTCATGGATCGGCTTATGTAATCAAAGGGCGGCGGGGAGAAGGCGCCGCCCTTACCACAAGTTCACTTGAGGCGCGCGCATATCCTCTTGAAGATGGGCGCTTCGAGCTGTTGCCGATGAAAGGCGCCCGCATGACCCGTCCGCTCAAGAAAAGCGAAAGCCTCGAAATCCGTCTCCCCTACGAGACCAAGACCGCCTTCATGGACCGCTGTCGGCAGGACGGTGTCACGGCCAGTGAAGCCCTGCGCGCCGACATCGAGACCCGGCTGCGCAAGGCTCCGGCCGCCGGCTGGTCGCGGCGGGCCCGGGCCATCGCCGGAGCGGCGGTGATCCTCGGGGTCGGGGCCGGCGCCCTGCCGTCGCTGGCGGCCGCCGTCGGCGGCCCCAGCTTTGCCAGTCTCGACAAGGACCGCAACGGCGTCCTGGCCTTCGCCGAGTTCGCGGTTGCTCCGGTCCGCATCGAGGCCGGTGGCATGGAGGTGTCGCCCGACACCCCCTTGCGCGCCCGGCTTCAGCGCCTGGCCTTCGACAGCTGCGACGCCAACCGCGACGGGCGGCTCAGCCCCGCCGAATACCATCGCGGCCCGCTGCCCAGGGGATGATCAGCGGATCGACTTGAAGAACCGGTCCCACTGCAGGTCCAACCAGGTCCAGGGCTTCAAGATTCCGGCGCCCGGGTTCCAAGAGGCGAGCACCAGATCGGCCCGCCCGACGATGTCCTGCGCGGCCACGAAACCGACCCCACCCGCCGCGTTCGGCCAGCGGCTGTCCAGAGAGTTGTCGCGGTTGTCGCCCATCATGAAATAGCTGCCCTCCGGCACCCGGTAGACGCCGGTGTCGTCGCCGGGGCTCCCCGGTCCGCGATCGAAGGTGAGGTAGGTCCGCCCGCTGGGCAGCCGCTCGTCGAAGCGCAGCGGATGGACATCCGAATCGTCCTTGTCGGCGGCCGGGCCCATGCCCTCTCGCGGGATGGCCACGCCGTTGACCGACACCACGCCGCCGCTGACCCGCACCCGGTCGCCGGGCAGGCCAATGACCCGCTTGATCAGGGTCTTGCCGGGGTCGAGCCGGTCGCGGAACACCACCACCTCGCCGCGCTTCGCCCCATGGCCCAGCACCCGCCCCTCGAACAACGGCGGCGCGAAGGGGAAGGAGGCCCGGCTCCAGCCGTAGGCGAACTTCGACACCACGATGTAGTCGCCCGTCACCAGCCCCGGCTCCATCGACGAGGAGGGGATGGTGTAGGGCTGCCAGGCGACGATGCGGAAGGCGAGCGCGATGCCCAGCGCGATGGCGACGGTGCGCAGGATGTCGAGGGCTTCGGCGAGCAGGGTCGGCTTGGGGGTGTCGGTCGTGTCAGTCGTATCGGTCACGGGGGGCTCCGAAAATTGCCCCTTGAGCAGAGCCGCCGCCCCCCTCCAACGCGAGCGGAGAGCTGTCCGGACAGCGCCCAAACCTGTCCGGACAATCAGTCGTGCTGGGCGTAGAACCAGCGGTGCGGCGCCTCGGTCAGGGGATCGGCCCGAGCCGGGTCGGCCACATCGGTCTGGATCAGATAGCTGGCCACCGACACGTCGAAGCTCGAGCTGTCGGTCCCGTCGGTTCCAGTGATCAGCCAGACTTCGCCGGCCTGCTTGCCGGCGCGCTTGACGCCCAGGGTCTGCATGCCGGTCTGCAGCCGGACCTTGTCGACCTTTCCAAGGCAGGGCTCCGAGGCGCCGCCGGTTGCGGGAAGGCGCTCAAGGCCGCAGGTTTGCACCTCCTGCGCCAGCCATTCGTAGGCCTTGCGATGCTGCGCCAGTTTCGCGCGGGACCCCTCTTCGCTGAGGATCGTGCTGCCGGAACAGGCGGCGAGCAGCGGGACAGCAAGAAGGACAGAGTTGCGCAAATCGAGGCTCCCGACGTCCCGGGACACTAGCCCGCGACAGGAGGCGCGGCCACCGCTTGCTCCCGCCAACGGATATGCCAGTCTCCCGCCCTGGGGAGACCATCCATGACCAAATCGCCTGCGCCCTGGATCGCCATCGGCCTCTGCCTGCTGGCGGCCATGCTGGAGGGGTTCGACATCGCCTCGATGGGGGTGGCGGCGCCGAAGATGCTGCCTGACCTCGGCCTCTCCAAGGCCGAGGCGGGGCTGGCTTTCAGCGCCAGTCCGCTCGGGCTGTTCTTCGGGGCGCTGATGGCCGGGCCGTTCGCCGACCGGCTGGGGCGCAAGCCGGTGCTGCTGGCCTCGGTTGTCATCTACGGCCTGTTCAGCCTGGCCACCGCCTGGGCGCAGAACCTCGATGTCCTGCTGGTCATCCGCTTTCTGTGCGGCCTCGGCCTCGGCGGGGCCATGCCGATGCTGCTGGCCATGTCCTCGGAGCTGGCCGGGGAGAAGCGCAAGGCCCTGACCGTCGGCCTGGTCACGGCCGGCATGCCGCTGGGCGGGGCCCTGGTCAGCCTGCTGGCCCGGAGCGACGCGGCCCAGGCCGACTGGCGGCTGATCTTCCTGGCCGGCGGGGCCGCGCCCCTCGCCCTGGTGGTATTGCTGGCCCTGTTCCTGCCGGAAACCAGGGCCAAGTCAGCCGACGACGTGCTGACCGGCGACAGCCTGCACGCCCTGTTCGGCCGTGAGCGGCTGGCGACCACGGCCAGCCTGTGGGTCAGTTTCGCGGCCATGGGCCTGGTGCTGCATCTGCTGCTCAACTGGCTGCCCAGCCTGCTCGACAATCGCGGCGTGGCGGGGCCGGACATCGGCGGCGTCATGATTCTGTTCAACGTCGGCGGGGCGCTCGGCGGCCTGTTCGCCGGCTGGGCCATCGACTGGATGGGGGCCAAGCGGCCGTTCCTGGGGATCTTCACCCTGTTGATGGCGGTGCTGTTCGCCATGGCGGGGGTGTCGGGGGTGTCCGCCCTGGCGCTGTTCAGTCTTGGAGCCGGGTTCCTGATCATGGCCGGACAGTTCGGCCTCTATGCCCTGGCCCCGCAGCACTATGGCGAGAAGGTGCGCGGCGTCGGAGTCGGGGCGGCGGTTTCGGCCGGCCGCCTGGGCTCGGTGTTCGGGCCGCTGGTCGGCGGGACCCTGCTGAGTCTGGGGGCGACCAGCGGCGATGTGGTGATGTCGACCGTGCCGATCGTGGCGGTGGGCGGGTTTGCGGCCCTGGCGCTGACGGTGTGGGGGCGGAAGGCTTAGTCGGCGCTGCCGTCCCTCCCCGAATTGGGGAGGGCAGACGCGCGTTGCGCGTCGGGTGGGGAAGTCGGCCACAGACTCCCAGAGCCTGCGAACGATCCACCAAAGCCGCCGGGGCCGGTGACCCACTTCCCCACCCGGCCTTCGGCCTGCCCTCCCCAATTCGGGGAGGGACGGCGCTTAGCGCCTACAGCGGCGCGCTCAGGTCCTGCACTTCCTCGAAGGTCCGCAGGCCGGGTTTCTGGGCGCAGACCAGCACCGCCATGTTCCCCGGCGGGTGCTTGTTGGCGTGCATCTTTTCGTGGGCGTCGGGGATGGCGTCCCAGGTGAACACCTCTGACAGGGCCGGATCGACCCGCCGGTCGATGACCAGCTGGTTGGCGGCCGAGGCCTGGGCCAGGTTGGCGAAGTGGCTGCCCTGGACGCGCTTCTGGCGCATCCACAGGAAGCGGGCGTCCATGGTCAGGTTGTAGCCGGTGGTGCCGGCGCAGATCACCACCATGCCGCCGCGCTTCACCAGGAAGACCGACACCGGGAAGGTCGCCTCGCCCGGATGCTCGAACACCATGTCGACGTCGCGCTTGCCGGTGATATTCCAGATCGCCTTACCGAACTTGCGGCTTTCCTTCATGTAGTCGTCGAACTCGGGGCCGTTGACGGTCGGCAGCTGGCCCCAGCAGTTGAACTCGTTGCGGTTCAGCACCGCCTTGGCGCCCTGGCTGAGCACGTAGTCGACCTTGTCCTCGCTGGAGACCACGCCGATGGCGTTGGCCCCGGCCACGGCGGCCAGCTGGGTGGCGAAGACGCCCAAGCCCCCCGAGGCGCCCCAGACCAGCACGTTCTGGCCGGGCTTCAGTTCATGCGGCTTGTGGCCGAACAGCATGCGGTAGGCGGTGGCCAGGGTCAGGGTGTAGCAGGCGCTCTCTTCCCAGGTCAGGTGCCGGGGGCGGGGCATCAGCTGCCGCGACTGCACCCGGCAGAACTGGGCGAAGCTGCCGTCCGGGGTCTCGTAGCCCCAGATGCGCTGACTGGAGGAGAACATCGGGTCGCCGCCGTTGCATTCCTCGTCGTCGCCGTCGTCCTGGTTACAGTGGATGACGACCTCGTCGCCGACCTTCCAGCGCTTCACCTTGGCGCCGATCCTGTAGACGATCCCGGAGGCGTCCGACCCGGCGATGTGGTGGGGCTGCTTGTGGATGTCGAACGGGCTGACCGGGGCGCCGAGCGCCGCCCAGACCCCGTTGTAGTTGACCCCGGCGGCCATCACGAGAACCAGCACCTCGTCCTCGCCGATCTCCCAGGTGGGCACGACCTCGACCTGCATGGCGGTGGACGGCGGCCCGTGGCGCTCCTTGCGGATGGCCCAGGCGTACATGTTGGCGGGCACATGGCCGAGCGGCGGAATCTCGCCGATCTCGTACAGGTCTTTCAGCTCGGTCTTGTCGAGGGTTTCGGTAGTCATCGGCGGGTCCCCGTGGCGTTCTGTTGCAATGCGGCGGGGACGCGCTCCGTTCCGGAAAGCCCCGCGCTGCAATCTTGTGGCCGGATCGTGGAACGACCCCGGAAGACTGGCAAGCAGATTCTTGTGCGCCGCAACATGGCATGGGGACTGGTTCGCCGCGTAACGCCGTAAGGGCAGAGGTCCCTTCTGGCAGGCGGCGTACCTGTCCCCGATCTGGCGCCGTGTCGGGGACAGGTAGCCCGTCAACCGACCACGCGCGTTCTGGCGCGCCTGCGCGGCGGGCAACCAGTCCCCAGCGCTACCGGATCACCGCCGCCGAGAACCGCTCCATCTCCTCCAGCTGCGGGCTCATCTGCAGGAGCAGCAGGTCCAGGCCCGCCGCATCGAATTCCGCCACCCGCGCCTTGACCTGCGCCGGCGTTCCCACCAGCCCCGGCCGCAGGCCGCGGTTGGAGACGCTGTACTCCTGGATCTTCAGTTCGCGTTCGAGCTGGGTCCCGGCGATCCACTGGTCGAAGTTGGCGAAGCCCGGGGCGTCCGGATCGAGGGTGGTGATCCGCGCCTGTTCGGCCAGGGCCTCGTCTTCGGTGTCGCGGACGATGGCGTAGGCGGCCATGCCGTACTGCATCGGCGGCAGGCCTTCCGCTTCGCGGCGGGCCTTCATGTCGGCGATCTTGGCGGCGATGTCCTCCGGGGCGTCGCCGTGCATGACATAGGCGTCGCAATGGCGGGCGATCAGCGTCTTGGCGGCTTCAGACTCACCGCCGGCGTAGATCACCGGCCGGGGGCGAGAGATCGGCTTGGGCTCGCAGATGGCGTTTTCCAGCTGGTAGCGTTCGCCATGGTGGGTGAACGGAGTCTGGCTCCACAGGCCGTCGACGACCTGCAGCCATTCGGTGGTCCGGCCGTAGCGGTCGTCGTGCTGGTCGAAGGTCAGGCCATAGCTCTTCGCCTCTTCCGCCCACCAGGAGGAGACGACGTTGAGCGCCAGGCGCCCGCCGCTGATGTTGTCGATGTTGGCGGCCTGTTTGGCGAACAGGGCCGGGTGGTGAAAGTTCGGCCGCACGGCCACCATCAGTTCGAGCGTCGAGGTCACCGCCGCCAGCGCCGCCGCCGTCGACCAGGCGTCGAGGGCCGGCTGATCGGTTCCCTTGATGTCGTTGAGGTTCAGTTCCGCCACCAGGGTGAGGTCGTAGCCGATCTCCTCGGCCCGCCGGCACAGCCGGCTCATGTAGTCCCAACTCGCATTCATCCCCTCGTCGGGCACGTTGCGCAGCCAGCCGCCGAACACCGGAGCCCAGAACCCGTACCTCATGCCGCTTTCCTTTGTTGGCTGGCGATCTCGGCGACCAGGAAATCGACAAGCTGCTCATGCGGATCGTAGCCCAGCACGGTCATGGGGTCGGCGACGAAATTGGACAGGGCGTTGATGTCGTAGAACCGCGCCTGACCGTCGCGCTCGTCGATCATGTATTCGACGCCGCAGATGTCGAGATTTCCGGCCGCCGCCACCGCCTCAACCGCGGCCACGATATCAGCCGGGGGTGAGTAGGGCTCGATGCTGATCGACGGCTTGTCGACCATGCAGACGTCGGCCGGGCAGAGGTCGAAGGTCGATCCGGCCCCGTTCAGGGCGATGGCGTAGAGAAACCGCCCGGCCAGGACCTCACAGCGGATCACCCGGGCGCTGTCGGCCGGCACATAGTCCTGGACCAGGGTGACGCCATCGACCCCGACCGGCAGAGTCCCGGCAAAGGCGGCCAGCTCCTCCAGTCTGTCGTAGCGAGTCACCCCGCTGCCCGAGCCGCCGATGTTGGGTTTGACGATCAGCGGGAAATCGAAGCCCTCGGCCACCCGGACGATGTCTTCCTGGCGATGGACGGCCCGGGTCCTGGGGATGGCCAGGCCCAGCTTGTTGAACAGGGATAGCTGGCGGGCCTTGTTGGTGTCGATGGCCATGGCGGCGGCGCCGTTGATCACCCGGGCCCCGGCCAGCTCCCAGTGGGCCAATACCGCCTGGCTGTAGAACAGGGCGTGCTCATCCTGGCGCAGGAAGCTGCTCATCGCCAGGCGGTTGAGGATCACCGGGGCGGGGGCGGAAAGTTCACCCGGGTCGAACACATGGTCCTGGATCGGAATGGCGGTCCAGTCGAGGCCGCGCCGGTCCAGGGCCGCGAACAGCGGGCGGAACCACTCGGGGTGCTCGTAGTAGATGGCAAGCTCGGCCAATGGAGGTCTCCGGGTCGCCAAGCCATCTAGGGCGGTGACTGTTCCTCGACCAGCCCGGATTTACAGATCCGTACGCGGGCCGCATGGATGAAGGTCATGGCCCTGCATGTTTTCCGCCCCTCGCCCGCCGTCGTCCTGCTGGAAATGGACCAGCCGCCGGTCAACGCCTTGGGCATGGCGGCCCGAGCCGCGCTGGCGGCGGCGCTCGACCTGGCCGACGCCGATCTCGCCGTCCGCTGCATCGTCCTGACCGGCCGGGGCCAGGCCTTCTGTGCCGGCGACGACCTGATCGAGGCGGCCGGGCGGGGTGATGCGGGCCTCGACGCCATCCACCACTTCAACGCCCTGATGACGCGGGTCGAGGCTGCCCGCGTTCCGGTCATCGCCGCCATCAACGGCTTCTGCCTTGGCGGCGGCCTCGAGCTGGCCCTGGCCTGCGACATCCGGCTTTCGAGCCCCGACGCCATCTTCACCGCCTCGGGCGTCAACGTCGGTCTGATGGCCTCGGTCAGGCGCCTGCCCCGGCTGATCGGTGAGGGCCCGGCCAAGGCCATGCTGCTGAGCGGCGCGCCCGTCGATGCCGAAACCGCCCTGATCCGCGGCCTGGTCACCGGCCTGCACCGGTCGGTGGTGAAGGACGCCTTGTCCCTCGCCGACCGCATCGCCACCCGAGCCCCGCTCTCCGTCGAAGCCGTCAAACGCGTCGTCGGCCGGCCGTTTGATGAACGGGCGGAGCTGGCGGCGCTATTCCACAGCGAGGATCACCAGTCGGCCCTCAGCGCCTTCTCGCGAAAGAAGACGCCAAGCTTCCGACGCAGCTAGTGCCCAATATTGCGCTGCAGCACGGACGGGGTCATCATCTCTGCCGATGACCGATACCCCCTTCCAGCACGCCCCCGACGCTCCGTGGATCTTCCGCACCTATGCGGGCCACTCCACAGCGGCCAGGTCGAACGCCCTCTATCGGAAGAACCTGGCCGCCGGGCAGACCGGGCTGTCAGTGGCTTTCGATCTGCCGACCCAGACCGGCTACGACGCCGACCACATCCTGGCGCGGGGCGAGGTCGGCAAGGTCGGCGTTCCCATCGGCCACCTGGGCGACATGCGCACCCTGTTCGAGGCGATCCCGCTGGATCGCATGAACACATCGATGACCATCAACGCCCCGGCCGCCTGGCTGCTGGCCATGTATGTCGCCCTGGCCGACGAGCAGGGGGCCGACCGCAACAGACTCCAGGGCACCACCCAGAACGATCTGATCAAGGAATACCTCAGCCGCGGCACCTACATCTTCCCGCCGGAGCCGAGCCTCAAGCTGATCGGCGACATGGTGGCCTGGTGCTACCGCGAGACGCCGAAGTGGAACCCGATCAACGTCTGCAGCTACCACCTGCAGGAAGCCGGGGCGACGCCGGAGCAGGAGCTGGCCTATGCCCTGGCCACCGCCATCTCGGTGCTCGACACGGTGCGGGCCGGCGGCCAAGTTCCCGAAGCCGACTTCGAGATCGTCTGTTCCCGGATCAGTTTCTTCGTCAACGCCGGCGTCCGCTTCGTCACCGAGCTGTGCAAGATGCGCAGCTTCACCGCCCTGTGGGACGAAATCCTGCAAGACCGATACGGCGTCCAGGACCCCAAGGCCCGCCGCTTCCGCTACGGGGTGCAGGTCAACAGCCTGGGCCTCACCGAGCAGCAGCCGGAGAACAACCCCTACCGCATTCTTCTGGAAGCGCTGGCCGTCACCCTCTCCAAGGACGCCCGCTGCCGCGCCCTGCAACTCCCGGCCTGGAACGAGGCGCTCGGCTTGCCCCGGCCCTGGGACCAGCAATGGAGCCTGCGCATGCAGCAGGTGCTGGCCTATGAAACCGATCTGCTTGAATACGAAGACCTGTTCGCTGGCAGCTATGTAGTCGAGGCCAAGGTCGCTGAACTGAAGGCCGGCGCGCTCAGCGAGCTTGCAAAGATCGACGCCATGGGCGGCGCCTCGGCGGCCATCGGCTACATGAAGGAGCAGCTGGTCGCCTCCAACGCGGACCGCTTCCGCAGCATCGAGACCGGCGAGATGACCGTGGTCGGCGTCAACCGCTGGACCGACACCGAGGAGAGCCCGCTGTCAGCCGGCGAAGGCTCCATCGAGACCGTCGATCCGCGGCTCGAGGCCGAGGTCGTGGCCAAGCTGAAGGCCTGGCGGTCGTCCCGCGACCAGGCCGCCGCCAGCGAGGCGCTCCGTATACTGAAGAATGCGGCCGCCGAAGGCCGCAACGTCATGGAGGCCTCCATCGCCGCGGCCCGCGCCGGGGTCACCACCGGGGAATGGAGCTTCGCCCTGCGGGAGGTGTTCGGCGAATACCGCGGCCCGACCGGCGTCGCCATGGCCGTCGCCACCGGCGAGGCTGAAGACATCGAAGCCGTGAAAGCCGAGGTCGCCCGTGTCTCGGTCGTGCTCGGCCGGCCCCTGACCTATCTGATCGGCAAGCCCGGCCTCGACGGCCACAGCAACGGCGCCGAACAGATCGCCACCCGGGC